>NZ_WQPQ01000020.1:16669-384659 GCF_018785365.1 Clostridium sp. MCC344
AATTTCATATTGATCATGGCGGAATAGCTCAGTTGGCTAGAGCACACGGTTCATACCCGTGGTGTCGAGAGTTCAAATCTCCCTTCCGCTACTATGGCGGAATAGCTCAGTTGGCTAGAGCACACGGTTCATACCCGTGGTGTCGAGAGTTCAAATCTCCCTTCCGCTACTTTCCCAAGGGTCATAAATGCCTATAACTACGGCGTTATGGCTCTTTTATTTTTTCGAACCTACGTTTGCTTTTGTTTACATTTTTGCATTTTTGTTTACTCATTATTTGGTATTATATCTTACTGTTATATAATCTCGTTTTGATATAACTTTTAAGACGATTTTGTTTACACTTTCTTTGTTTACACTTTTTAAAATATAAACATGAGAGCCATTTTTTACCTCAAAATGACCAAATAACCGGCTGTAATAAAGAGTCCTCAAAAATGTTTACACTTTTTTTGTTTACACTTTTGGATCTACAAAGCCATCTTAGTATTTGCTGCTGATTCCAAAGCATTTTCCTTTACTTTCTTGACACTTGTATCAAAGCAGTAACTGCGAAGAGTGGTTTTCTCGCTGCTATGTCCAGCCTGTTCTCTTACCGTGTCAATGTTAATTTTTTTCTCAATAAGAGTAGAAATAAACGTCTTACGAATCTTGTGATTACTCTTGTTGTTTACATTGGCGTACTTACACAGACTTTCGAGGTACTTTGTGAGTGTCCTGCTTGTTCCTCGTTTCTTTGATCTGCTTGCGATAAACATGAATCCATCATCTTGATAACCGTTTTTTAGACTTATTTTACGGATATCGGAGATTAGCTCCTTTGCGATGTGATTAAGATAAACTTGCCGGGATCCAGATTTTGATTTCAAATATGGCACAATTTTATATCCATCAGGAACAACATTGCCATCTTCTTCAACCCGGAATGTTGTAGTTTCCATTCGCTGGATATTTAAATAGTCACCATCGATGTCTTCCCATTTTAAAGCAACGAGTTCTCCTATACGTAGTCCCAGTTGGAAATTCAAAAGAACAAACAGGGGAGTAATGCACCATGGTCTCATCTGAAATTTTTCCTTTGCCGCCTTTGCGATAAGTTCCTGCTCGTCTTCAAGAAACACTTGGGTTTCACTTTCTGGCTTTTTCTCATAACGAAACATTTTCTCCGATACTTTAACCCTGCCAAAAGGATTCGAAGAAATATATCCACGCTCAACAGAATAATCCATGATTTGCATCATTAAGCTGGAAATCAACCAGTAGGCTTTAGGAGTTAGATCATTATTTTTCACAATGGTGTTTGCCCATTCATTTAGATACAGATAGCTTAATTGGCTCACAGGAAGCCCAGAAACGGGTTTTTCTGCGAACCAAGTATTCCACACTGACTTGTATCGCTTAATGGTCGAGGAGGCCTTTGTGAGCTTGCTACGGTACATGATCCAATCTGGATATACATCGGTAAGCGTCAAATCGTGCTTAATCTCCGGTTCATCCTGCTCTTTATAAAACGCAATAACCGCATCTTCGAGAGCCTTTTTTGTTGTTTTTGCCACCAGACGCCGCCCATTCTTCTTAGTTTTGTCCGGAAGAGTTGTACGCCACCTCCCATCAGTTCCTTGAGAAATACTATACTTGTGTTTACTTAAAATATCTGCGCGTTGTTTATTTTCCATATCTTCTCGCACATCATCCAACTTGATTATACCTTGGGCGATAGCGAATTGCAATAATTCTTGATCATTCATACTTATTTGCAAAATCCTCATATTATATTATAAAAATCCAATTTTTAGTTGCTAAGAAAAAAATAGGGACAGAAGAGTAGTGGTTATCCACAAGACTCAACTGTCCCTATTACGTTTTGTTATATCTTTCCATTGACTCCAAACATTTGTTCTGCTAAAATTAAATCACAATCATGAGAGAGGGGGAATCACGATGGAATATCAGACGATCAAAGCTATCGCCAGTTTCAATGAGCACGGCGAAGTTCAACCGCTTTATTTTAAACTCCGCCATCACGACGTTGATATTACACTCAAGGTGTTGTATTCCAAAGAAGTAGAACGAGATGAATTCTATATATCACCAGGCAAAACGTATAAGACCATCTGTGAACATAATGGTCGCAAGCACGAACTAACTGTTATGTATGATGCCAAAAGCACTATCTGGAAGCTGAATGTAACACAACTTATTGGTATCTGACATTCAGATCAGGTCTCCATCTCTGAGCATCTGCTGATAGATCTCGGAAATAAATTTCATACTTTCTTCGGTTTGCCCATTTTCCATGTCATTATCCTTTAAGATTTTTTCATAATCTTCATAGGTTCTGAATATCTCATTAAAGGCCTCTTTATTTTGCTTTTGCTTGTTTGATAATGTAGCACAGAAGTCTAAAATGTTTTTTCGCTTTGTTTCTATCGTATTCTTCAATAGCATTTTCTGAATGCACGATAGGGTGGTCCTAATCTCAAACAAATCTTGTTTCATTTCCTCCTGGTGCATTTCGAGATTTTGCTGATTCTTATCCAGTTTTTGCTGATTTTTCTCCAGCCCATCCCTGATCCGAATAGATTGCTGGTGATATTCTTCTTGTTTTTCAAATAGTTTCTTGGTTTTTTCTTTCTGTTCTCGTTCTTTTCGTAAGGACTTAGGCTCGTAACCAATAAAATCGCAAAGAGCTTTCCATGCTTGCCCCCATTTCGGTAGCAATACAACAATCAAAAGAAATACAATGATTCCGCTTTTCCAATCAAAATTCATATTTATAAGTTGTTCAGTTTCGCCAATCATTACATACACACCAATCCCTTCTATAAGCTTCCAGAAGCCGATGTAGAGCATTTTAATTGTCTACACAGATTTTTCCTCAATATACCTTCTATACACGATTTACGCCACTATATTACAGCCAAATTCATAATTATGAATTTATTTTTGCGGTAGTATACCGTATGTGAGGCATTATAGAAACCGACCCGCTACCCACTAAATAACAATTCATTTTTGCAACATATGTAATACCAGCGCTTGTCTTTGTGCCATAATCTAAAACAGGATTGCTACAAAGTATTAAACTACCATCTTCTGACGGTGTGGTTCCCGCTGACACAATTCCAATAAGATATTCTCCTGTTGGAATATCAATGTTTATAGTCGCAATTTTCTTAGGATTAGAGGTTGTCAAAAGCAACATAGATGGAACTAAAGCTGTTTTCGTTGTTATTTCGATAGAATTTTTTACCAATGCATCTACATAATCTTTTGTGGCATAACCGTTTCCATCAAAAACAGTATATACTTTTCCCATATTACACCTCCTACATCTTGCAAATCTTCACAGACAGATTAATCGCAGGAGCAGAGACTGCATTAAGTTTCAATGTCGATCCCGAAGATTCTCCGCCAACAATATATTTAAAGTTGCTATTGTACTCGCTGGCCATCGTAGCAGTCTCCGTGCCGTTAAGTGTGCTACCGACATAATAATTATTTAAACCAGAAATCCTGGTATCCATAATTGTTTGCACATACCGCCCAGAAGCCTCTTCATATTTCCAATTAGCGGCCGCAAGTATTACGATAAAATCCGGATCTTCCAAAGCATAAATAGAATCTGGTTCTCCACCATCGAGGTCAATATTATATTCTGTATTATCTGGTTCACCTCCATCAAAATCAACCAGTTTTCCAAAGTTATTAAGTTTTGCAATAATAGCCTCAATGTCTTTTACTGAATTAGATGACATAAATCCATCTTTTTGCTCTGTTGCCACAGTATGTAAATGGTCTTTTAAAGCAAATTTTTCCACACATTGCGCTAAAAACGTTTTCAACCTTTGAAGGCTGACAACTACAATTTCTTTTTTCATCCTTACCTCCAAAGAAGATGAGCGGTAGAGATATTACACCCTACCGCCATTATGAAATTATTCTGTGAACATCGCAGCAATCTGCTCGTCAGTAGCTTCTACATAAGTAACACCCTCGATTGTGTCGAGTCTGCCCTTAATAGCTGTGATATCAGATGTGTTCGTCTCGATATTAGTCTTGTTTGTAGTAACCTGACCTTTCTCAAGAGCACCTACGGCAGCCGCAGCATCAGTACCGGCCTTCTTAGCAGCAACGATTGCATTTGCAGTAGCACCACCTTCAGCCAGAGATGTCTTAACATCAGAAACATCGGTTTTAAGTGTAGCAATGTCAGCCTCCTGAAGTGCAGTGTCAGCCTTGTCAAGAGAAGTCTGAACCTCTTTGGAAAGCTTTGCTTTTGTAACGTTGCCATCAGCAATCTTCGCAGTCACAACTGCAGCATCGGCTAACTCAGTAGCTGTTACAGAACCAGCAACGATTGTAGCAGAAATTTCTCTTGTAGCAGAATCGATTGCAATCTGTACCTGTGTTGCACTTGCCTTAGCAGTATAAATATCGATAAGAGTGCCGACATTTACATATACCTTATCCTCTGTGGCATTGGCTAATGTAAGAACAAGGTATGTACCTGCTGGCTGACCTTTCGGATCCTTCTCGACAGCACCAGACTTAACAACCATATCCTTTGGAATATCAATTGTAGCTACGATCTTTTCACCCTGTTTGATTGTGTAAGACTTAGCCATACCAGCAGTAGTAGTTGTTGTGTCAACTGTTACTTCGCCGGCCGTCTGAGCATTGCCTACTGCTGACTTGACTTCCTCAAGAGCCTCTACGATGTTGCCTTTATTGGTTGTTGTGAGATCATCAAGAGTACCAATCTTTGCATCTAAAGCATCACTGGCATCTTTAATCTGCTTTTTAACAGAGCCGTCTACAGTAACAGCACCATCAAGTTTGTCAAGAACTTTTTTGTTTGATGTAATCTGCTCCTGAAGAGCGTCTTTTGCTGTTTTAACTGCATTAGCCACAGAACCTTCTGCGTCTTCTGCTCCATTTAACTTTGCAATAGCATCGGTATTAACCTTAATTTCGCTTTCAAGCTCAGTCTTAGCCGTACCAATCTCCTTAGTTACATCGGCAGATTTTGCAAGATCAGCGAGCTTAACGCCACCGTCGGCAACCGTACCGTCTGCGTTTGCAATTACTACATCGCCAGCAGTAGCATTCTGAATTTTAGAGATGAGACCGCTAATATCTGTCTCTGGAAGATCGATTGTAAATGCCGGTGTTGTGTCTGCAACTGGTTTTTCTACTGTATAAAACTTTAATGTGAAGCCGTCGATGCTAACTGCTTTGAAAGTCTTTGCAACTGCATCAGATACTTTACCAGTAATAAACGGTTTAATAAGGCTGTCATATTTCTGCAGTCTTTCAAGGGTGATAATTGTGTAAGATTTTGTTGCCATAATGCATTTCCTCCTTAAGGATAAATAAAAAATTAATAGGTTTGTATATTAAAAAAACGATGCCATAAGCATCGTCATTTAATCGGCTATGAACATTCCATCAATCGCAGAATCCTGAGCTTCAGTAAGTTTTTCATCAAGCTTTTTATCGATGGCGTCATTTAGTTTTGCATCCAAATATTCAGTTACCGTAGATTCGATATATTCTTTTGCTTCCACCTTGGTTAAAATATCCAAAGCTTGCAACTTTTGATCTACTGAACTGTTGGTTGCGTAATTGTTTTCTTTAAGATAATCTGCTGTGATTATTTCATTTTCCTTGACGGCAGATCCATCAGACAAATAAGAAATAATTTTTCTTGCAGATATATCTCTTACAAGGGTTTCGGTCTCAGATTTATCGACCAAAAAGATATGATTTGCAGAACATGAGAAAACTGTATCAACAGAGTCAAAAATTTTATACTGTCCTGTAATGGAATAAATTCCAACATCAAGATTACCGACCGTTACCGGTTCAGATAATGTTCCAGACAAATTTATGATCGGTCTGTTTCCTAATGTGTTATAATCGATTTCTTGATTGGCATCCATTAGCAATTCAACGTCATATTGATCATCGACCAGATTTACAATATAAGCACGGTATTTTTCACCAGACCGAATTGCTACAATCTGTCCTTCATATGTATCACTGGCGGCATTTAAATATGTTATTGCAGCAGCAATTCCATTAAATCTGTAAATCCTTGAATGTACAGAAACAGGAGTTAAATCTTCTGTTAATATATAACATTCGTGCGTATCTTTTGTATAAATAATGTCATAAGCATCGAGTTTATTTTCATCAATACGTGCCTGAATATCATCATAATTTAAATAACCCCATTTGGCTCTGTTTTTCGTTTTATCAGCAGCCATTATTAGCCCTCCTTTCTGAAGAATTTTATGTTATCTTTTACAGAATAACCTTAATTAAACCATCCTCAGTATCATCGGCAATAGCGTCTCCAAGAGTATTAATTGAAATCTTATCTCCAATTGCTTTTCCGTTTGCTGTTAGATATAATTCAGATGTTTCAGAATCGAGATTAATATTGTCTGCCTTAGTTGTGTCATAAGCTTCTGCAAGCTTATCTAATGCCTGAAATCTTGCGTCAAGCTCTGCGATTTTTTCATTAATCGGATTAATCACGTCGTCAGAAACAAAAGCAAAATAATCGGACATAGGTGCAATAGTTACAATTGATTCAGAAGATTCAAGATAGTAAAAAATTTTTTCTTCAATATTAACTTTTTGAACCGCGAGTTTTAACTTAACATCTCCTGCAAATCGCGTAAAATTTGTATCAATTGGGAGAATATAGCTCATATAATCATCACGACCTTCGATGTCCTCACTTTGAGTTAAAGTCTCACGACATGATTCGTTTCCTGGGTTAAGATACTGGAGTTCGATTTTTGCACCAGTTAAATCAATATTTTCATACGTTTTTGGAATAAGAAACTGAAAATTATCCACCAGCTTTTCTCGCTGATGAATCGTACAACGGTTGGTGGCTCTTAATTCCTTCTTGTCTGTTAAGTAGAATGTATACATGCGAACTTCCTTTCTAAGGATAATAATTACAAAACTATACTTTATAATATTAAATAAAAACAAAATGATACAAAGTATAATTAATATAAACTTAATAATATTAAAGAAAATTGGGCGCTGAAGTCACGGTTTAATTCTATTTAAGTCCAAACAGATGTCGCCATCTGCTGTGACATAGTTTTTACTTCCTATCTTTTGAATCCATTGCCGTGTTTCAAGAGTTTTAAAATGACCAGTACCATTCTGATTTGTCCATAACCATTGCGGAGTAGACCACAGAGCAATTTTGGGGCTAATCGCTTTATAAACATCTTCACCAACACCGGCTTGTCCATGATGTGCCATCTGTACAATATCAGAAGATAATAAATAAGGCGGAGTTTCGGATAAAAGCTTTTCTCCACCTTCATATCCAAGATCTCCAAGGTATAATATTGATGTGTCGTTAATAAATATTTTATAGACGATACTGGAATTGTTCACTGGATTTTGAGAGAATGTATATCTATCATTTAATACATAAATTTTTGCCGATCCTACGTGATAGATATCATTTTTTCTTGTCTCGTGTGTATTATATTGCTGCAAAGTATTTTTTAATAATTTTACAAAATTGGCTATATCTGGAGAATTTGCGGCGTACCAGTCGTCCGTTGCGAAGGAGTAATAAATTGTTCCTATCCCGACGCCATATCCGCCTTGTAAGACCCGATATAAGGCTCCTGAGTGGTCAGGATCAGGGTGTGTGATGAACCATGCATCTATTCTATTTCCGTATTTTTTCACCGTTGAAATTAGCCTTTCAGCGTCATAAGTCCAGCCACCGTCTATAACAATAATTTTATTTTCTGGTGTTACAATAACAGAAGAGAGCATTTGTGTTTCACCTTCAGATGCCAACATATACAACACAGAATCAGATAATTTTTGTTGAGAAGAAGTGGACATACACGGAATGATAAACACAAGAAGACATGATATAAGAAAAGATAAAAATAAATTTTTGTAATTCATAAAATTCTATGTTAGAATAACAATTTGAGTAACAAAGCTGACAAGACGTCCTTGTCAAGCTATGCACTAAAGGATGATTTGTTTGCAAACGGCTGGACAAGAGATCCCAATACGTGTAAGTTGCCGTTTTCACTCGTAAATGGATGGGACTCTAAAACCACCAATATCCCAGATGCCGCAAAGAACAGATACTCAATACTACTTACAATATGGGTTTATAGAGTAAGTATAGGGAATTTGACATCCACGCGTATGCAAGTACTAATTGTAGAGCAAGGCGGAGGAACTTTTGCTCGAGTATACGACAACTCTGTATGGTTAGACTGGACATAATTATGACCAATTTGAGAACTTACCGCCTTCATACGTTCTCGTATGCACAGTACCCTTACCTGTTATAAGAGCCTGAAATCTAGTTTTTGTTAAATCACCGATATCCACAGGATAGGTCCAGGTGGTTTGCAAGCTATTCCAAGTGTTTCTTGCGTCATCCGGAACATTTAAAATATCAGGACTCCATCCGTTTACAATAGAAAACAACGACTTACACGTATTCGGATCAACTATCCAGTTATTTACAAATAAATTACTCAAATTGTTACTCGTTATTCGACAAGTCTATAGTTATTCAGGTCTGGTGATTTTGTGTCCCATTTCGATTGATAAATTCCATTTTCATCAATCCAATAATACAATTCCGAAGTTGGATCTTTTGATCTTATATAAGCACCAGTAGCCATTTTTCCATCTGCATCAAAATAATAATATTGTTCCTTATAAAACAACCATCTGCTTTCGTACATATAGCAGTCAGCACCAAAGTAATACCACGCATTTTCATACTGATACCAGTCATTAGAAATGGCAACTCCTGATCCGTTGAACCATGCCCATTTCCCAGTAGCATCTTTATACCAATCGTTTTTAATATCCACGCCGTTATCGAAATAATAATGCCAACCATCAGACTCTTTTGTCCAACCAGATTTTACTGCCGGTTCAGTTGTTGCAGAAATTGCATTTTTGAAGTCATTCCAAGAATATTTACCTTGGTTATAGACGAAAGGATTTGGACAAATTTTTCCTGTTACGTCGTAGTGACGGATCACATGATCAGCAGAAATATTGTATTTTTTCATTAAGGATTTTGTAAGTTCTATTGCTGCTTTTACGGTCGCATCTTCAAAGTACCAATCACGAGATGTTGCAGATTTATTTCCTATGTTGTGAACACACAATTCTATACCGATGGAATTTTTATTGCGACACTCAGGGTGGACATATTTCTTTGCTCCGCAATGCCAAGCAATATCTTTATCTTCGACTGACTGCCAAATAGAACCGTCAAAATCAACATAATAATGAGCGCTTGCACCACGTTTAGCCTGAGCATAATATTTGCAGTTTTGTTCTGCACTTCCGGTTCCACCGACATAATGAATTACAATATATTTGACTCTGGAAGTAGCTCCAGAATTATAGTTATAAGGTGTCAATAGTTTATGTACATTAGAAAGAATATCGTTCAAAATATCACTTCCTTTTTAATAAAATTTATAGTGTGGCTTTTCTTCGTGAAAGAAAATATATCTGATGTAATCGTCGAATATTATGGCGATAGCACAGAGCGGAATCCACAAAATTGCGTATGGCAAACACACCTGACCTAAAATATTAAATGGGAGAGAAGAGTAATCCCATATATTCCAACCCAGTATAATATTTACAACACATCCCGTAATAAATTCTGCACAAAGAACAAAGGCTTCAACTCTTCCAATTTGTTTCCAAAACGGATAATCCCAAACAATATATTCATTTTGCAGACCAGCGTATAAAAAGCATAGTCCACCAAGAATATACATAGACCAATGCGAATATCCTCGCCAAAGAATCTCGATAGAATAGTAGAGTGTTCCTCCAATCAGATATAATATTAGTTCTTTCAGGAAGAATGACGTATATTTATTCATAGATCACCTCCTGATGATTAGAGGTATAAAAAACTATTTGTAACAATTTGAGTAAGAGATTATTAATTGGAAACGATATCGCATCCGCTGATCTCTTAAATGATAACCCTGCTGAACGATTTGGCACGTTATCTATGCGTTTTAGTGACGGAACAATAAATCAATTATTACTCTTAAAGGACACGGCGGTTGTTACCATTTTAAGAAATAATGTATGGACAGAGCAATATCGCTTTGCGACAACGTCAATGTTGTCCGATTATGTTCCTAAGTCAGATCTCGTTGTTTCCTCTTCTGATATACAGTCAAAACAAAACATTACTGACAGCTCAAACATTAAATTTTATAAATACGGAAAGATTGTCGTTGCGCATATTTCAATAACAACAACATCGAATTTATCTGGATACGATACGCTAAAAGTGGGAGTTGCCCCGAATGGATTCAAACCATTGTATGAATGCAGATGCGTCGTTCTTATGCAGCAAAGCCTTGAGTCGAGAATTGTTTCATTCACAACATATGGCGATATCAATTTATGGAACTGGTCATCGGATAGTTCCAACACAACTCCATCCGGTAGCCCATTAAATGGTTTCGCGGTGTATTGTGTCGCTTAATATTATATTTTCTTCCATGCCATAGGAGAACCTTCTAATACATACAGACCAGAATTTGATATTGCAAAGACAACCCAGTTACATGCGAACCAAATAATTGTACCATTTGATATAGTAATTTCAGACTGTCTCCAATCGATGAATCCAATATAACAGGCAGTATTTGTTTTTGATAAATCATAAAGCTCTTCCAGTGTTTTATTAAAAATTCCATAATATGATACTTTATAGCCGTTTAATTGAGTAATACTTTGCTGAACATTACTCAAATTGTTACCGCACATGAACGAAAACAAAAATCGACATTGTATATCAATACAAACATCTGAATATTATGCGGAGATTTCTCCCCGCATAACAATAATTACTGCATCGCAGCTACGATCTTATTAAAATCAGCCTGTCTCTTTTCTGATAGATTAGATCCCCATACAATAGCAGAAACTGCAGCTTTATCTTCAGCATCTTTAATCATTCCATGATAAGCATTGCACTTAGTTGTCAGTACAAATTTATTGGCAATCTGTGCCTTGATAATCTTCTTCATATCGTCAGAGGAATAAATAGTGCAGTCTCCATTGTCTGGATGATATGGGACAGTTGTGTAACCATCATGTTCGATTTCCTGACGCATTTCTACATAATTGATCTGATCCTCTGCCTTGTAGGAGAAATGATATGTCTTTCCGTCTGATAACTCAACATCAACACCGGCTTCGATAGCTTCCTTACAAGCTACGTTTACCTGCTTTTTCTGCCAAGCTTTTAACTCGTCAAGTGAACATTCCTCAACGTCAATTGTTGGATTGATTTTCTCATCAAGCTCTTTTACAAGGCGATCTGTCGGATTTTCATATCCAAGAATAACTTCTACAACATCAATTTCCTCTGTAACAGTTGTTGGAACCTCAACTTCGATTTCTTCGCCATTCTCATTCTGACTCTTAACAATCTTAGTAGAATCCTTTTCGATGGAAATAGTCTTAGAAGCTGCCTTGACCAGAACTTTTGTATAATGATTGTATGTTACAACATGAACACCTTCATCAGTCGTCTTTACAATCTCATCGAGGTCATCCTTTGTGGCAGAACCAAAATAATTTTTAACAGCATCAATACCATATTTTTCTGCTAAAAACCGAAGCGTGAGAGTGCCTTCTGCCGTATTTTCAACGCTGTCATAAATCTTAAACACCTTTTCTTTTAAAGTAATATTCATAAAAGTTTATCTCCTTTATAAAATATGTATTATGCCAAATACTGAGCATGAGCATTACTAAGAGCATTGCTGCCCAACTTGGCATAAATTTTCGTGGTTTCAATCTGAGCGTGTCCCAACATCTGAGATACCTCATAAATCTTTGCGCCATGAGCGAGTAAATCTGTTGCAAAAGTATGGCGCAGTAAATGTGGGAATAATGGACGACCAATACCTGATCGTTTTCCAAGATCCCTAATAACTGCTTCAACAGCAGCTTTACTGCATCGATTGTGTGGTTTATTATTCCACACAAACAATGCTGGATTATCATCATCTCTTGAAGTCATATATTTCTGGATAGCATAAATCGCCTTTGCATTTAAGAATACATAGCGTTCCTTATTACCTTTACCAACAACCACAAGAGACCGTTTCTGAAAATCAATATCTGAAATGTTAATCTGTACAAGTTCGGATACACGACAGCCAGTTGAATACAACATCTCGAATAATGCATGTTCCCTTGGTGTCTCACATGTATTTCTTACCTTCTCCAATTCCATATCTGTAAGTGGATGCCTTACTTTCGCTGCATATTTAACTGGATCGACAGTACGAGTAGGATTCCAGGCCATCTTCCCTGTGTTATGCATGAACGCATAAAACGAAGACAAGATCAGCCTCTTATTTTCCAATGTTCTGTCACTTACTTTATTTTTTGTTTTTACCCAGTCTAAATAAATCAAGATGTCTATATCCTTAACCTGATCTAAAGGTCTCCGTGCAGCATCTGCCCAATCTGAAAATTCTCTTAATAATCCTTCATACGCTTCAATCGTTCGTGGTCTACACCCTTTAATTCTTTTCCGTGCCATAAATTCCCGGACAAACATACTCTGCGATGAACCAACCAACATTGGTAGAGTTTCTTCCTTTTCAATTCGAACACCCTGTAATGCTTTTGCCACCGCAAGGTCAATCATATGTAATTCCTCAATCGTGAACGTATCTCCAAGTTCCACCATCACTCTGTTTCTAATCTCCGTTGTCATCATAATTAATTCCTCCATATATCATTTGATATGGATTTATTCTCTTGTTAAATTGGAAAAATATGGAAAACACAACATAAAGTAGAAGAGCTACAGAGCAATGGTAGAACTGAAGACAGGTATTACTCTGAAATTTCCGAGTAACAATTTGAGTAATTTGTTTATTTTAAAAGATTATCCGTTCGATAGTATTATGTATGTGGACAACACTGTTCATGGATTTTATTCCTGTGGACCAAACTTAAAAAACCTACCAGTTAGCACATATGGAATGGCGTTAGTATGTCAGAATCAGCCAGGCAAGTGGATTTTTATAATATTTATTCCGACTTCAGCAGACACTATATACGTGAATTTTTATAATGGATATAGCGGTGATAGTGCGGGGTGGACTGGATGGAATAGCGTTCCTTTGTCGAAAAAACAGTAATCGCATTTAAGATTTGAACTGAATCTCGTGTGTTGTCCATTTTTTGCTATCCTTGTTATATGTTTGAATGACACGCTTATTACAAAGATAAGAAGTATATTCTTGCGCCACATAATAAATATTATCCCCTGTGCCACCGGTAGATCTATAGACTACAAGTGTAAAAGCATCTGAAATCGGGCAATTTTTCAATGAAACAGTCGTACTATTATTACCACAATAGTAATGCCCTGGAGTTGTTATTGTTTGCATATCTGTTCCGGCTGTAATTTCAACACCTGAATTTTGTGGCCACAAATCACTCTTTAAAGCATAAGCTTGCCAGCCTCTCCATTCATTCCAACTGAAAAGGTTTTCATATATACGCGGAGTATCGCTATTGCAATCACGAACCACAATATTGATGTAACCAGTCGATTTATTATTGTCAGCCCAGTACCCAGTGACTGTGATCTCGGAGTGCCACATAGCTTTGGGAAATCCCATAGCAAGTTTTTGCTCATCACTTGCATTGCTATCCTCATAACTATAAATTCCGGGATCTAATTTTAAAATATTGGTTCCTGTCGTAATGTTCGTGGGAGTTCGCACCGTTTTGCGACTGTTACTCAAATTGTTATTTAGGGTCGTGATATCGGACGCATTCTTGTCTGCTTTTGCATTAACTCCTCTAAGTGCATTAGCTGTCGGAACGAGTTCTGTAGAAGTAGAATCCGTACCATCATAACGTGCAGACTTGTCCAGTTTCTTGTCTTTAAGGTCTTGAATATATTTTTTAATTTTGCCAACCAATGTACTAAGAGAATCTCCGTCGTTAAGAATCGGGTACTCATCAGACACAGTTACAATACTTGAAATGATCTTATTAACGAGATCGTTTTCGACCTCAACTGCAGTGTCAAGATTGTTCCATGCTGTAACTCCGTTGCCAAATTTAATTACTACTTTTCCGACACCAATCTCAGATTCCCATTGAATACCCATTTCGCGCTTCCCCAAAACTGGGTTTGCTGTTTCCCATTGCGCTTTAGTGCCACCTCTTGGTCTGATTTTTGCAAAATCCATGATTGTCTCCTTTCATATAAAAAGACGGGGATTACGGCTCCCCGCCATTGTAGTCATTTACATATAAGCTGGCATCACTGTCCGGTTCCCCACCGTCCAGATCAACCATTGTGTATTTTAGTGTTTCAATTGCAGCCAGACATGCGTCTCTGGCAGAATTTGCGCTGACAGCACTGGTCGTAGCAGCCTCTGTAGCCGCTTTTGCACTATCTGTTGCAGAATTTGCTCTTTCAGTAGCCGTATTTGCCCGTCCTGTGGCTTCTGTGGCGTCAGAAATGGCGTCTGAAACCCTCGTTTCAATGTCTTGCGTTTTTTGATCATAAGCGGTCTGCATATCCGAAATAGCAGTAGCAGTTTGAGATTTAACATCTGCAATAGCCGCTGCTGTTCGCTGTTCGACTTCAGCGACCTTAGATTCATAGCCAGACTGTCGTAACTGCTCTGCCTGTGCACGGGCATTCTCAGCCGCAACACGATCATTTTCAGATTGCTGTACCGTTGTCAGGAATGTCTGTATCTGATCGATCAGTTCTTGTGTCTGTTGAGATAGAGAATTATAATCTGAACGATAAGATGTGATGTCAGCATTTATCTGAGCAATCAGCTTTTCAATTTCGGCCTTATTTTCCTTGAAATCTTCCAAGAGTGCCGTGACCTGAATTGCCTGAGAAATTAGATCGTTGAGAATGTTAAATTCACTCGATTCGACCATACGGCTTTGGCTTAAAAGACTTCGAGATACTTCCATGTTAAAAGTGAAAGTTGTTGCAATAGAATCGCCTTTTTGGTCATAGACACGTATCTCACATTTAATATCACCTTCACGAGAAAGCATTGAATCAGTGAATGTGATGTATGGATATCCGTCATCTCCAAACGGACAAGATGTATTGGAATAGTTGTTTCCGCCGCTATCCTCAAGAGAAAGAACAATGTACTCTTTGCCAGTCAGTGCAAGAGGTACATTTTGGTTCGTAATTACAAGGCGATATCGTCTGGAATTGTGATCATATTGTTTTGCCCATAAATACTTAAATGACTGCTGTTTTCCAACGTCTATCGTAAAATCATTTATCAGTTCCACTTATTTCCCTCCTTTCTTTGCATTAAAAAAAAGGGCAGTAGAAACCCTTCTTAGTGTCGAATTATTTTGTTGTTGGATCGTCAATGAGGAAATCAATCTGAAAAATATCTTGCCCAGAAACATTGAATGTTGGCTGAGAGAATAAATATTCAGCATCAATTTTATACGGCTCGATATCGCACTCCATATTCTGAAGTTCATTGAATTTATCTGCAAATTCCTGTGTAAGACTTTCATCCTTAATATTAAAAATAACAATATCAGGATTGTCTTTTGATTTTACAAAAATATCTTCATCAGGTTTTGCATATTCTTTATATAACTTATTTCTTTCCTCTTGAAAGAAAGACACAGAGTCATTAAATACCTGATTGTTTCGCATACACCAATAGTGTATTTTAAATGATAATGTCGGATCATTATTTAACTTATCAAGAATATAATAAGCTCCAACAACTTTACTTAGTGATGTTTTCAATTCCTTTTTCTCCTTAAGCTGTGCAGATTGTTCAGATGGGTTTGCTCCCTTTCTAAAGGAAATAATTCCGTCTTCAAACTCTTTTGAATGCTCGCCAGAATCAAGAATTTCATATAATTCTTTAACAATGTTTGAATTATATTTTCCATCAATCCTGCTCAATAATAATTCCATTTTTTCTATGTTTTCCGTGCTAAAAGTAATATATTCCATTTCGCTCCTATGCATCTGGTCCTAAGTCCGACCCGTCACTGTAATGAATGTTTACATTCCACCAAACATATTTTGCCTGATAATATCGGTCGTCATAAACCCCTTGCTTACCATTGCCAGGGAATCGCGAAGGAGTTACTTGAATCCAGTCATAGGCTATGTCGGCATCATTACGTTTCCATCCATGTTGCCACGATCCAGGTTTAGAAGCACCGCTAATAGCACTTAAATCGACTTTTTGACCTTTTATATATAAATCACAATTGCAGTGAACTTGTCCTGTGTTTACGCCAAAAAGAGGGAGGTCTGTTAGACCGCCAAACTCCCAACCGGCCCAAAGTAACCACTCACCATGATTAAGATCTCCTGTAGACATACCGGTAACTTCATCATAGCTTTGCAGTAATCCACGAGTTGTATAATTAACTTTGAAATCTCCAAGGCTAATAGTATCAGAGTCAACACTAAAAAAGCTATCTCCAATATCAATACGCCCACCTTCAATATAGGAATTTCCTGACGTTCCAACCAGTTTATTGCCATTAATCGTCCATCCTGCAATTTTACCAGAAGAAGCAGTGATTTTCCCAGATACGTCTGCACCGGCAGCTTTCAATTTTCCATCGGATGTTACAGAAAAATTATCTCCAACCTTTAGACTTCCACCAGTAATCACTGCATTCGAGCACACAAGTTTTCCATTATTATCAACTCTGAACGCTGCGTTATTTCTATCAGTGCTTCCAGCCCAGAATGAAATCGCTCCGGCGGTGGTAGTGGAACTTATACCGACTTTACCAGAAGTGAGATCGTTCTCTGATATTACATAGCTTGCAATATGCCCAGATTTACTCTCAATGTCACCTTCGAATTTGAGCTTTTTATTATCAGCATCGACGTAGAGGAGCTTCTTATTGTCAATGGAGATTGTAAAAATGTCCGACGGAGTGTTTGGATTAATTCCGACTTTATAAGAGCCGTTCTGTGCGGTAAGACCTAAATCATTGATTGTATAAGTGCCAGAGGCGTTTTCTACATATAATCCCTTGGACATGATGAGGCGGCCAAAAATTTTATCCGCAACTACTCCATAAAAATAGTCATTTCCGACTTTTACATACCCCAGCGCCATTCCAACTGTTTCCCAGTTATCCGTTGTAATACCGATGCAGTTATTTGTGATCCAGAGCTGCGCCGGATCATAAGACTGTTTCTCCAGCAACCATTTCTTTGCAAGAATACCGGTTTGATCAATGATAATTTCATTGTTTTCATTCGAAACAATTTGTTGCTTTGCTGCATCCAGAACACTGTTCATATACTTATCCATGGTGACAGATGTAGAAGCAGCCTTGTTCCAAGCACCGGTAGAGAAATCTACTTTTGACGCAGTATCTTCAGCTTGCTTTTTTACCGTCTGGAAAGTATTCCACTTTTCAGAAAGAGTATCTTTATTGCTGAAAGTCGCACTAAAATCACTTGGATCATCCCAGTTAATGTGAAGCTTAAGTAGTCGCACGTCCATAACTTCATTAGGATCATCCATAGAGATGTGGACAATATTGAACATTTCGAGCTGATCGGTAAATGCCTTATAATCATAATTTACTGTGAAATTTACAAGATCAACATCAAGCGTGTATTGCGGAGATGATACTTTTGCCAGTTCTTCGTAGGCGTGAGAGAGTAATGCTTTCTGCATCTCAAGCACTTCTGCGTCAGCCATTGTGTTTGTCACAATGAACGAATCATCAGTTAAAGTATCTTCGCGAATAAATGGACCAAGTTGCTGATATAAATTGTCACCAATAAAATCGCGGAGATTGACAATTAAGGCATTAATGGTCTTTATATATTCACTAATCTCGTTTTCTTTAGCTGTAACTTGCGATTTGCGAACACCGATTTCTGCTTCGACTGCAGCATGAAGTTTCTGATTTTTGGAATATAATGTTTGGTCAGAGTCGTTCATGTAAAGCTTCATATTTGTCTTGTAAATAGCTTCTTTTTCATTTAACTCAGCCAAACCATATTGCGTCCAATCTGTCGTATCGTGGTCATCAGGAACATGATTTTGTAATGTTCCAAGTTCTTCGTATTTTTCCTTTAGACCGGAAAGCTTTTCTTGATAAACTGCTTCGTTATCGGCACATTTTTTCTTATATGCGATCAGTGCATTTTTCAGCTCGTCTGACATCATTGGATAATAATGACTAAAATCATAAATCTGATTAGATCCTCCAATGTTTACCTCAATAATACCGAGAGTAGTATTCGTTCTATCATCATTTCCACCGCATACAGTCAATACAGTTTTAACGTCATCTTCGGAAGAAGACTTTTTAATCGACTTTATCAGGTTCCTATACTGCAGAGTGATTCCAGTGTCCTTACCAAGATTTTCAAGCTTATAAGCTGATACAGTTTTATTAAAACTATCAAAGATGAAAATACATTCATAAACATCAGAAACAGTATCAGTCAAGAAAGAATATGACGATACACTGTCTTCTTGGAAGTTTCTATATTCTTTCGAGATTTCTGGATCGACATAATAAATTGACCAGCCTGGATTTGTTTGAAGAAAGATATGTAGAATAGAATGTTCTTGATCAGTTAGACTATAAAGACAGTATCTATCAAGTCCACCTTGCTCATCGTCATCGGTTCCCATGGATCCAAAAGACGTGAGATAAGTTTGTGATAGCTCGGATTCTAATGATTCAAAAGAGACTTCCTTATATTCATTATCAGTGCCCTCGTTTTGAATATTAATCTCGTTGATTCTAAACCAATTTACACCTAAGACGAGTATGTACTTTCCAATTTCGACATCGGTATAAAATTCTAATGGCACATTATTCTCATGACTATAAATTTTAAAGCTTCCGGTACAACAGGAATTAGCAATAATATCTGTCTGCAACTCACGAACTTGTATAGGACCAATTTTTCGTTTATCAGGATAGGAGAGATATACTTCTGGGCGCTTAAGGTTTTTATAATAATTATAAGAAAACATTCCCATCAGACAATCCCTACCTTCCTATATTCACGGTACGCTAACTTTACAACACAATCTTTATCTACCGTAATTCGATTATATCCATCAATAAGATACGGCCACCAAAGATTAAAATCATTATAGATATTGTGATTTTGATTTGATGAGATCGCTAATGGCATATTGCAGTCTAAAGTAATTACTTCTCCTGCGGTGCAGTTTTTAATAATCAAAGTATTATCTTTTTCTGGGAGAGAAAGATTTTTTAATGTAATAGTTCCAGCGTTTGCAGAAGTAATTGTTAAAACCGGATAAATTGGCATTTCTTCGTCATTGTCCACATAAAGCGATTCAAGAATTTCACCTGCTTTAAAGTTTGCAGTTACGGTTCTTGGATCAGAATAGGCGTATGGAGCATCGGTATTGATCGTAAGTTCCATGCCATAACTGCCATAAAAATATTCCATCTTAGGATTACTTATATTTGCATAGAACCATGTATCTGCATAGCGTTCATTAAGAATACAAAACCAGTTGTATTTTCCTCTTTGACAAAGCCATTTTTTTAAAGCTCGTTCTTGAATAGAAGTAATAGGAGAGAAGTCCTTATTTACGATTTGCATTGTATAAGATAATGGTTCAGAATAATCCTGAGAGATAATGTTAAATGTGTTCCCGCGAAGCGCTTGTTCTGTTTTTAAATCGGTTTTTTGCGCTTCTGGAGTAATTAGGCCTTCTTTTCCAAAATATGCACAGATGATCCCATACTCGCTACACATTGTTCCATCATATACAAATTTTTCAAACACAGATTTCCTCCTTTTTAAAAAATATTTTCATGTACACTTATTTCGCCTTTACAATTTTTTTATGCAAAAATTATAATAATGGCGTAACAAGTCATTTTCCCCAATATAAGAAAAGACGAACCTGTAAATTAGGCTCGTCTTTTTTGTGCAAAATGCCACAGCACAATTCCTTTAGCTCATAAGGGCGGCGCGAAACCGCCCTTAATTATTTACCAACGTGTAGATTTTGTCATGTCTTTCGCAACCATATTGCAAATTACTTTGCCGTTCTTTTCCAGATATCCTGGTAATTCCTTACTCAGAACTTTTGCTGCCGCTTCATCAAGCACTCCGCCAATCGGCATATCAATGTTAATTGTCTGAACAACATCTTTCACCTTGACATTATCCAATGTAGAGTTCTTAAATCCGTCCGTGAACCTCGGCATCGTAGTTCTAAGCGAGTTCATAAACTTCTCCGTCTTCGCATGATCCAGAACAGTTTCACCGCCTTCAAATGGATACAGAACTGTACCATCTTTTAGTGTGATGATTTCTGAACCATCTTCGAATACCGGATGATATCCACGGGTCGCATTATTCGTGCCATTCTTGTAGCCAATCTTGTACTTAAGACGATTTACATCTTCACTGGAAAGAGTAGTACCATCCCATTTACCATCATTGTCTACATAATAGTAACCGTTACCGTCCTTTGCTTTAACAGCCATATCAGTAGCCATCTTACCGTTATGATCGAGATAATACCATGTTCCATCTTTGGATTTCCTCCATTCGGAACGAACCATCTGACCGTTGCTCGGCTCGAAATACTTCCATGTACCATCATCGCCAATATCATTTCTCCAACCGGTTACCATCTGTCCCTTGCCGTTGAAGCCGTACTGCTTACCATCAATCGTATAGATTCCATCAGAAGCATAGTTATCTTCATCAGCTCCATACCACCAACGTCCACTCGCGGTACTCTTGTGCCATGTGCCAGTTCCGGAAATATCTTCCCATTGGGAATTAGTAGCATCACTGTCACCATAGCCAAGTCCCTTAATCGTATTTAACAGGTTGATAAGTTCATAAAGCGAACTAAAATCAAGACTGTTGATCTGATATTGAATGTTCGCAGTCACGTTTCCAATCGCATCAGAGCAAGTATCGGCTGCTGAACTTGCAGACTCCCACGGTTCTGTTAAATCATCAGTTGCCGTCAGATTATAATTCTCTCCGTACTGCTTCAGAACATCATAAGCAGTAGAGTGGTCGTTTTTAACCTTATCCAGATATTTGCTGATAGCAGCTTCCTGCTTATCCAGATCGGTTTCCAGTTCTTCCATCTCTTTTTGCTTGGACTCTTCGAAAGTGTTATACTCGTCGTCCAAAGCTTTCTTGCGTTCATCAAGTTCATGATCACGCTGAGTCTTATACAAATCCTTCTGGGCATCATAAAGATCCTGCTGAAGCTGCAACTTCTGTGCAATGTCCTTACGGTCAGTAGAACCAGACAATGCTGCAATTTGTCGCTGAAGTTTAGCGATATTACTCTGCTTGTCTGCGATGGATTCCTGGTAATCATGAAGATCTTCTTCAGCTTCAAGCTCTGCCTTGGTCTGATCAATCAGTTCCTTCTTCGCATCAATTTCTGCTTGGATTCCATCCTTCACAAGTGCCAAAATAGAATCTCTTGCATCCTTCACAGAAGAAACGGCAGACTCCTGTGCAGACTTGTACTCATAGAGCATGGAGTTGTACTCATCCTGTGTGATAAGTCCTGTGCGGAGCGCATCATTCAGAGAATCAATCGCATTATCATACTCAGCCGCTTCGTGCTTTGCATTGGATAGCTGCTGTGCGTATAATGCTAACTGTGCGAGTCCACGATCAGTAAGTTCACCATTATCATCCACAAGGTTCGTGTCACCGATTAAACCACTCATCGTGCTTATTGTACCATTCAGAGAATCCAGTTTACTCTTATAATCATCCAGATCTTTGTAGACAAGTTCTGTCATCGCATCCTTATAAGATTCAACTGCATCAGCGGCGGCAATCATGTTATTCTTCAGATCTTGGAGCTGATCGTTATACTTCTTCCATTCCTCAGAACCATGTTCCAGATTCAGTTTGGACATCTCTGCAGAGAGACGGTTATACTCTTCAATATTTTGCTTGGTAGCTTCATATTGTTTATTCGCCAGAGAAATATAATCGTTGGCGCTGATTTTTTCACCCTGTTGTTCACGCAGGTCAAGTAGATCTTTCTCTGTGTCGATAATCTGAGAAAGGATATCTTTAGTCTGGTCGAACTGATCGATGATGTTATCCAGCTTGGAAAGATTCATTTCCTTGATGGATTTTGTAGTTTCGTCTATCTTATCTTTACAGTCCTGAATCTTATCGTACCATGTCTGGTAGTCCTGGATCTTCTTGATGAGAGCCTTATCCTTGTCGGAATCAAGAGAGTCTATGTCATATGCGCCGCTCTGAATCTTCTCAATCCATTCTTCCGGCAGGTCGATAGAATTAAGTTGTTCTTGGTAACGGGCAGACATCTTCTCAAGAGTTGTGAGCTTATCACCTAACAGATCAAGAACCGTATCGGTTACTTGGTTCTTCGCTTTATAACCTACAAGGTTGTCGATCTTGTCTTGAAGGGTGGAAGTCTGTTTATCAAGGATCGTGAGCTTGCGTTCCATCCAATCGAAGGTGGTTGGGGCTTTTTCGGAATCCTTAGAACTCTTAGCGTTTGACGCACCGGTGTTCGCAGTCTTATTTCCACCGGTTTCCTTAACGGTTACTTTAGCCTGTTCTGTAAGATCATCAAATAGCTTTTTATTATCGCGAGCTGCTTGATTCTGTAAACGTTTCTTATATCCATCATCAATGATATGGTTTATCTTTTGACCACTATATTCCGCACCGCTATCGAGATAATATTTACCATTTTTCTCAGTAAGATAATTGCCATTTCTATCTGTATAATAATTCCCCGTACTGGAGGCATTAATTGCATCCAATTCTCGTTTTGCACGATAGTAAGTTACCCATGCAGTAGTAGCAATTCCCAATGAATTTACGATATTAGCGAGAGCAGTAATATCACCGGAAACATCGAATCCGTCCTGAGCTAACAGTTTCTGTGCTGCATAGATCTTAAACGCCCTTTGACCCGCATCGGTCGCTTCTGTTTCATTCGCAAGAGCTTCAATTTCTTCGTATGTTGCATTACTAAGATCTTTTGATGCTAATGCCGCATCAACATGTTCTTTCGCAAGTCCCGCCGCGATGACCTCAGCAGAGTTGGAAACTCCCATGAGTTTCAGATACTGAGCCGCGACATCAGCCGTGTCCTCGCTCAGACCTTTCATTACATTAGAGTTGTAAATATAGGCTGTTGCGAGATCGTCGAACGCACTCTGGCAAGCCTTAATATCTTTCGGATTCTTAGTAACTGTGTTGATGAAATTATTATACTCTGTTGTATAATCTTGGAAATTTTCTTTAAACTTCTTATCGTCAAGCAGAGAGAAGTCGAAGGCCTTATCCTTATCAATGATGGAGGACATAATCTTATCGAGTTCTTCAAATCCCTCAGAAAGCCCATTGATTTCAGAGATCATCTCAGATTTTGTGAATGGCTTTGTAACCTCGTCTGCTTGTGTGGAGGCTGTTTCTTCAATAACCCCAAGCAGTTTGAGAACCGAGATTAACTGTTCAATACCAATACCTGCTTCATTCGCAGATTGTTTCAGACTCGCAATGCTCTTATCATCAGAATCAAGAAGCGCCTTTACATCAACATCGGACATGCCCTTGAGTTGATCAGTATATTCTTTCAGACCATTATCAGATTTTAACTGTTGTGCGAAATCATATACTTTTGTGTCAGCCTTATCGAAAACGTCGGCAATAATGTTTCCATATTTCTGCCAGTTTTCAATCCAATTGCCATTATCATCTTGAAGACTTGCCTTAATCTTCTGAATATCATCATAAGCCGCTTTAACGTTTTCATCCTCGTAAGGGTTCTTGCTCTTTAACAAGGCGTTATTGTATTTTTCAACTGCGTCAGAAGCCTCGTCCATTTGCTTTGTAAGAGTATCATCTTCGGCTATATTAGCCATCTGACCTTCTTCACGAATAGACTTCCATTTGTCGATGATATCCTTTGCCTTATCCGATGCGTCACCGGAAATATTTAATACATTATCAAAAAGATGTTCGTTTCCAAGCTCTTTTGCTTTTGCACGAACATCAGTCTCAAACTGCTGGATTGTTTGGTATGCCTGAGTCGGGTCTACATCTACAAGCTTGATGTTGAATGTGTCATCAAAAGAATTATCGGAAATTTGCATTCCCTGATCTTTGTATTTCTCTGCAATCTTACGAAGTTCGGCATTATACTCAGAACCATAACTCAAATCATATGGTGTGAGAGTATAAGTCTTCTTCTCGGTCATCTTTTTCTCGGCGCGGTTAATAGACTTACGATTGTCTTTATCGTTCAGAAATTCATTTGCGGCTGCTTTATTGAGATTTCTGATTGCGGTTGCCTGTTCATCATAGGCCTCTGTCACAAGATTTATCTTGCCGTAAGCATCGCCGTACTTTTCGTTCAGATCATTTTGTAAGTCGAGAAGATTTTTCTTAGCCGCATAGATCTTTTCTTCGTCATCGCCAGCATCTTTAAGAGCTTGACCGTACTCTTTATATTTCTCCTCTGCATTGTTGAGGTTATCAGCAGTTTCCTTGTGCTGATCAGCTGCAAGTTCAGTCTCTTTTCGAGCTTCCTCGACAGCTTCCTGGTATTTCTTAAAACCAAATGCTACGCCCGCAAGAGCACCAACTGCGAGAGTTGCCCAACCTGCAGGAGTCATTATGAGCCATTTCGCGGTTTCTTTAACGACAGTAGAAATAGCAGTAGCGGTAAGCCCTAACTTTTTGATAAGTGCCGGGAGAACGCTTTTAGCTTGTAAAATCAGCTGTGTATTAACACCCGCCGCGCTCGCAAGTAAAAGACCTTCCTCTTTGGTAAGAGTTCCGGATGCAATAGCATCTGCAATCTTCGCGGCAGTTACCTTGTAGATCGTGTTACCTTCTGCATCAATGGTAGTCTTAAGACCAAGCTTCGTAGCGATAGCAGCGACATCGGCATCTGTTCCGAGAGCCGTCTGAACCACCTGTTCCATCTGCGCCGCCGTAAGAGCTTTTTTAGAAGTAAGAAGCCCAGCATCTGCCATAGCCTCGTATTGGGCTTGTGCTGTAAGAGCTACTGAACCGTCTTCTGCCTTTTTAGCTGAAAGAACTTGTTGTATTTGAGCATTTGATAATCCTTGGGTTGAGAGGATTGCAGCTTGCTGTACAGGAGTAAGATTCTTAAGAGCGTTCGTATAACCTATAAGTTGTTCAGAGTTGAATAAATCGTCAGCTATACCAGTAAGATTTTGAGCATCGCGTATTTCTTGAATTTTTGCAATATACTCTTCAACAAAAGATGTATCACCACTTGGGATCATGGTTCCCAGAACTTTTAATTGCTTTGCCGATACAAGTGAAGAATCAAGACCTATTGCAGTTAAATTCTTAAGCGCATCTTCGACATCGTTCAAATCTTTTATTACAGTCGAGATTTTCTGTTTATGTAATTGAATGTGAAATGAATATTTGTTATAATAACTGTATATAAAAATGAAAGCGAGGACGAATATGTCAGAAATAAATACGGTTGTTCAAGGATTATATAACGGATGCAAAATCAAAAGAGGAAATTTTTTGAGTATTCATAGCAAAAGTGGATTAGATATGGATACGATCTATACCAAAACGGTAAAATCGTATACGGTATTAACGGAAGAAGATAAAAAAGAGTATTCTTTTTTAAAAGGAGCGTTGGGAGTAGCTTTTTTAGGTGGTTTTGGTGCGGTTGCAGGTATTGACGGAAAGAAAAAAACGACGTACCTAATCGTAATAAACTGGAAAAACGGTTATGATTCTGTAATCTGCATCGATAAGGATAACTACGAAACACTTATAAAATCAATGCTCATAAAATTTTAAACCAATATTATGAGGCGATTAATATGAAAAGTGTAAACGTGATTCTTGAAGGTTCAGGAAAAGGCAGTAATATTTCACAATATAAATCATATTTGCTTACAGACGTATATTCGTTGCAAAAACCTTATGTAACTTCTTACACCCTCATCAACGAAAACAACAAAAGTCAGTATTCGTTCTGGAAGGGAGCATTAGGTGTGGCTTTGCTTGGCGGTGTTGGTGCTGTTGCCGGAATTGGTGGCAAAAAGACTTCTGAGTATCTGATCGCAGTAGAATGGAAAAACGGTGAGAAGTCTCTGATCTGTCTTGATGACAAGTTTTACAAGGTGTTTGTGCAGAGTATGTTTTAGAACAAATGTTCAGACTGCACAAGAAACAGTACGAGTGGTATGATGTATTTATACAAAATACACAGGAGGGTAAGAGTATGGTAAAGAACGACAATTGCATAAAGGATATTCTGGTATATATCAATGAAAACACATCTGTTAAAGTCGAGAAGTATGGTTATCATGACATCGACATAAGAACACCTGGCGTCACAGAACTTTTAGACTCTCTCAGTAAAGAAAAATACTCTCTCGAAGAGGTCGCATACAATCTTATTCAATGCAAAAATATGGGATTGGCACAGATTGAGTTTAAGTATTCCGGATCCACCATTAAATGTGCTGCAAGTTCAATAGGTGAGATCACACCTCTTGGAATGGAATTTATTCAGAATCATTAGTATCATCATGTAGAGGAAGCTTTTTAGTTTCCTCTACAAATTCTTTAAAGCTATTCCATGGTGTACGGATCAGGCTTTGTGGGTTTTTAACGACATGATAACAATACTGAAAAAAGTCTTTAAGATATTCATCGTCTTCAATATCAATTCCACTTTTTTCAATGGTTTCAAATATCTTTAAAAATAATGGATGGAATTCTGAAACATAGTAGTTAAAATCATATGTAGAAATCCAATGATCGAGATTATAGTTTTTGTACATTTAATCACCTTCTTGTTTTTACTCGATACTAATTTCAGCATTGAGTTCGGGAGTTTTGTTTAAGATAAGCATTTTGGATTGACTATGTTTCCAGGCATCTAATTGCTCATGAAACTCTGCCAGAGCTTTATCGTTGAACAGCATAAAAGTCGGTCTCAATCGCATACACTTTATATCCAACTTTAGGTCTTATATAAGCCTACTTGTTACACGTTCCCTTATTAGACCCATTTATGCCATTCTTCTAAAATAATATTCTCTGAATATATTCATATAATACAAAAACGACCGCCCATAAGGGCAGCCGTTGTCATTTCTTTAAGACAACAAAATTGACTTTCTCGATTACATAAAGTTCCCATTTTGCATTTGGATATTTATGTAACTTATTTGCGACAAAAGCATTCACTTCCTCGAAAGTCCCGAAGTTTCGATCTTCGTGGATTACTTTCTCGAATGGAGTAACTTCTTCACAAATAATTTTAAAGAAACTATCATTTGTCTTATCCAATTTTTCACCTCCTCGAAGAATATCATACCATTATTTTTATAATATTCATTAGGAGATTACTGGAAAGATATGAGTGGCAGACATAGTAAAAAGGAGCCGTTGCCGACTCCTTTTAATTACTGTTCGTTGTTTTCTTCTTTTTTATCCGCAAAAAGATCGATTGCTTCCTGAATAGACATTCCTTTTTCTTCGACAATTGCGAGTAATTCGTTTACCTTCTGAGCTTCAAGCTGCTTCTTTAATTCTTTCTGTTTTGCCTTTAATTCTTTTAATTCAGCTTCTTTATTTGCAATTTCAGTAGCAATATTTTCAAGCTGCTGTTCTAATGTAATATCTTCTTTTTTCTTTCTTCCTCTTGGCATAATATATCATCCTTTCCAAATAATAGATTTTATATAATCACTGTATATTACTGAGAATGTTTTGTCAAGAGAAGATTTAAAAATCTACGGAAAATGAAGATCGAAAAATAATCCATTTTGTAGTAATTCATCCCAATTTATGATACAATGACAGCAAGCATACCATAACCGTATGACCACATTGCGATTTGTGTTCCACGATGATATGCTTGGCAAAAGCGCCTGTGGGAGCGCATTGCGCGAAAAGAAAGGCATAAATACAAAAGAAAGGACAAATCTTTGTGTTAGAAACACATCTACGGGTTCTCCGTATAATAATCCCCTTCTATGTACTACGTGCAGAAAGGGAGGTGAAAAATGGAGAATTCAACGATTATTATTTTAGGACTATTAGCACTTTGCTTCTACATAGTCCATGGAATTTTCTCATCCGGTGTAGAGTCTTTTAGACTTGACGTTGACCTGCTTGCAGGAAAATTGAACCTTGTTGGAAAATTCTTCAAAAAGTCAAAGCATAAAGAGGAATAATTTCAATGTATTTAATATGCCATTTATGATCTCCTAAATTGGAGACTGCCTGATACAAGCAGGTGGTCTCCTTTTTCTTTTGTGCCATTGCATCGTAAATTGGGACGAATAATAATATATTTTTATATGCCTTAACTAAGCATATCACATTCAATTACATTTTATGCTACTTCCGAGCTGGTCTGAATACCAGCGAGCATAAACTACCTTTCGGTAGAAACCAGACCATACTTCCATATCTCATAGAGATATCGTGCCTTCTGGTCGTTGAACCTTCACCCTTTCTTCTAAAATAGAAGAGTAGGAAGATAGTTTTCCACACTATCTATAGCTTGGCTGCGGATTTTATTTAATTGCGTTTATCACAACCCATGACAAACAGGTCACTTAGCATTATTGGTTGGCATATGACCAAACATCATACTTTTCCCGTTTTTCAACTCGATCACATCGTACCATTATAGTACGAGCTTTTGCAATGATGTTGTTATAAATATTTCCCGCAATTTGACACCCTTAATCATTATTTTACTTGGCGTTGCCATATGGTATCACTACCATATAGGGCAAAATCGTTCTTGTGATCTACCTCTACCAAGTGCCGCTGTTAGGCCGACAATTCCGATATTTAAAATTCCAACTTTATCAATGATAAAGCCAATAGCTTCAGAAACCTCATATAAGGCATCTATGCCCTTTCCGATGTCTCCGCGATCAGCAATCTGTTGCGCCGTGCCGACCCACGTTTCCTTCAGTCGGTTAATCTTAAATTCGAGAGAAGACTCGATAGCTTCCATTTCTCGATCTGCCGAACCTGCACTATCTTCCATTTCTTGAATGGCTTTTCTAACTTGATCAAAGTTTCCTAAAATTGCAGCACCGGCCTGTGCTCTATTCTTTCCGAATAACTTTTGAAGTAATGCTGTTTGATTAACTTCTGAAATTTGATCCCATTCATCTGCGATCTCTCCAAGATACTGAACCATTGATTTGTAATGCTGCTGAGTAGCATCAGTAAAAATGGAAATACCCTGTGCGTTATTTGCAGTTTTTGTGAGATCAAGAACATCACCCTTTAAATTAACAAGTTCGTTATCAAGTTCGCCAGTTTCTTCTGAGTACCCTCTCATACGCATAGATAGTGTACGAAGGGCAGTACCCATGGATTCTGCGTCTTGGAGAATTTCCATACCACCTGTAAACAGAGCTGCCGTATCTTCAAAACTCTGATTCATCGCAGCCATAGCCGCAGATGAACGTTTTAATCCCTCAACAACATCTTGGTTATTTTCGGCAAATTTGTTACCAAGAACATTGATTTTATTAATTATTTTTGACTCAACTTCACTCGTTTCCACATCGAAAGCTTTCATAATAGAAACGAGACCTTCTTGTGCTTCCGTGGTATCCATACCAGGAGAAATTGCGGCAAATTTGGAACTCAGCCTTGCCATCTCCGTGCTGGCTTCTTTGGATGAGTAACCTAATCTTGACCATGCGCTTGCTTGTTCTATAATCTCTTGAGTTGTTACGCCCATTTGTTTAGCGACATCATTTGCGTCATAATAGAACTTATTCAACTCCGTAGATGTCATAGATGTGGTCTTTTTAAGATCTACCAAAGCAGTGTCGAGTTCAACAACTGTATTAATTGCATTTTGAGCTAATCTTAAACCGTCTTGAACACTGAACATTCCGGCGATTTGAGCCGCGAATCCATAAAAAGCTTTATCATTAATTATATCAAGTAGGCGGCGGCCTTCTTGACCGGCGTCTTTAATATTACCTTTTAAATTAAAAAATGCAGTGGCAATTTTATTCACATTGGCATCTGCACCTTTAAATTTCAATTCTTCTTGAAGCGCTATTAATTGAGAACGAAATTCTGCACTAATACGAGTGTTCTTCTGGAGATATTCTCCGATTTTATCATAAAGCTTGGAACGAGAAATTTCAGTAGAACCCTTTTGTGAAGAATCTAAGCTTTTAAATGCCGAACCAAGAGCTTCTACTTTGTTTTGCAATTGAGAAATTTTCGCAGCCTCTTCATCAGAAATAAAATCTTTCCCTTTTATTGAATCATAGGCAGCCGACAATTCAGAAATTGCATTTTTATATTCCGCAATCTGTTTACCAAAGGTATCACTTCGATTAACCTCTGACGGTTTTAATTCTTGTTTCTCTACATTTTTATTTGCAGAGTTAATTGCAGACCGAACAGAAGAGAGCAATTGACTCTGGGACATAAGCTGATTCTGAATTGAATCTGAAAGTGATCCAAGAGAATTATCAATAGCAGTGTTATATTCAGAAACAGAGATTTTACCCTCTTTTAATTTTTCATTTAACTGCTCAACTTCTGTTTTAACATTGACAAAATCATTTTGAAAATTAGATGGAACTGTTAATCCATTGATGGTTTTTTCAACATTGTTTAAAGCAGTATTGATTTGATTTGCTTCTGAATAAAGCTGATTACTATTTACCAAATTATTTGGCTTTGTTTCGAGTAAGTCTTTTATTTGGGATTTATAACTTGCAACAGATATCTTGCTTTGTTGAAGTTTATTGTCAAGCTCTTTAACTGCATCGGTCACGCCAGGGAATAATTCTTCGAACCGACTTCCGCCGGTAGCAGACTTTCCAAATGTATTTTCTATGCTTTGAAATTTCTGCTGTGTTTCTGATAAGGCATCATTGATTTTATCCGCTTGCTGCCACGCCTTATAAACGTTCTGAACATAAGTAGAATAAGGATCGGTATTAACATTCTTAAAAGAATCTGATTCACCCTGAACCGCATCAGCAGAATCTTTTGCGCTATCCTTTACCTTTTTGTTTGCATCAACGAATTTCAGCTTCGCGTTTGCGGCTTCAGTAGCATTTTGGGCGGTTTCTTTTAGCTTGTCCGCTTCTCCTTCAATAGAAACTTTAGAATCCTTTGCAGAGGCTCCTGCAGTGTCAGAAGTGGTATTCTTTGGCGTTGAAATATTCGTTTCAGAACCAGCTTTTAATTTACTGATTTCTTCTTCGAGTTCCTTTACCTTTTTCGTAAGAGTCTCGACCTCTTGTACAGAAGATTCAACCTTTATGCCATCAGCAAACTTCGCCTTAAATTCGCTGGCTGCCTTTGCAATGTTCTCGAACTGATCTGCAATACGACCAAGTTGCTCGACAACCTTACTAAGATCCTGAGACCCAAAAAGATTCTCTAAACCGGCTCCATCTGTATTTGCTTTCTTTAATTCATTCTGAACTCTTGTGACCTGACCTGTTGCAGAACTAACTGCATTTTTGAAAGAAGAATCCATATCGGAATAAATATCTTCTCCATAAGAAAGCTGGGATACTTCCTTCATCAGTTTAATGATTTCTTTATAGGCAGTTATTCTTTGGTCTATGTTGTCTGTACTTGCACCACCATCAAAGTTGTTAATTTGCTTGTTAAGTGCGGCGATTCGACTACGATTTTCCGGATTTGCCATTGCAACAGTCGCACCAGACGGTTTAAACGCCCGCATTGCATCGAACTGTGTTTTATATGCACTTAATAAAGACTGTTTTTTTGCATCGAGAGAGGAGAGGAGTTTCTGATCCATACCGCCGCTCTCAATATTTACATTAAGTCCAATGTTAGAAACTGACTTACTAAGAGTGTCAACGGCGGTAGTAATTTCTTTGATTGTCTTCAGAAGCGGTGAGAATTCTTCTCCATCACCAACATCAGAAATAATAGAACGAAGAGAAGAGAGACTGTTATTGATTTGTCCAAAAAGATTTATAATTTGTTTTAATGACTCGTCAGAACCTTTGAAATCATCTTCGATTCCTGGAGCAGAAAACATATCAATTTGATTTTGTAGTTCCTTAATTCCTGCTGATGTTTCTTGAACCACTTTTAACACTTCGGTTAAACTGGATTCAAGCTTGTCGAACTGGTCAGTACCGATATTCTGTTTATTGTTGAAAGCATCTTCGAACAAATATTTATAATCTGATTTAAAATCAGCCAATGCTCCTTTTGCAGAATAAACACCCTCTTCAATATTTGTGATATAAGGGTCAAGGTCAAATTGATGCTCATCAAAGCCAAAATATCCTAATGACTGTTTGAATTCTTCAACGGTCCTATCTTTTAGACTACGCAATTCTTCTAATTGCTCTTCAAGCTCCGTTACTCTTGAGCCGGATTTTACTTCATATAATTCATCCGAAAGACTTGAATTTCTGTCTCGTAATCTTTCAATTTTTTTTCCTGCATTTTCGAGGCTTTCTGATAGATCATCGATTTGATTTCTTAACGCATCTACATCTGCAGAAGTGCCAAGGCGCTGCAATACTTTGGTAACATCTGTGCCGTATGCTTCTAAAGCTTCAAACGAATCAAATGCCTCTTTAAAACTCTTTACAGAAAACGCACTATCGATGCTTCCAACTATTTTTTGAGCATCCGTTAATCCTTTTGAAATTTTATCAAAGTTAGGTAATACATTTGATAAGTCAGTTCCAGATACTGCTTTTAATGCATTTACAATCTTGATTAATTCTGAAGCATTATCCTGAGATGCTTTTTTTTGAAAATTACCGTATGCCTCAGATGTTGCGTTAATTAATTCCTGTTGGGTTTTCCAATATTTCTGAAGATTTTTATTATTGGAAATTTTATCAAGAGTATCTGAAAATGCCTTTAATTTTTCTTCACCACTAATATTAACAACTACTTGTTGCTCAACTGTAGGTGCTTTTAATTTCCTTTCGTCAGCCATTATATATCTCCTATATATCTATCTTTATATTTGACTTGTTTTTGTTCCATATAGCTTCATAATCTTTTTGATACTCGTCACTTTGATATCGATCTAATCTATTATTAAAATCTTGAAGCGGTGATATCGGTGCTCTTTCTGCCAGTTCCCAACCTGATAAAATACTTTTACTGTTCCATATTTCAGGCTCCCAAGGTGATGTTTTACCATTATATTCTAAAGTCGGATATGACCAAGGAACTAACATTCTCCCTCTATGTTTAACATCTGCACCACCATGCCAACCTTGCCTGAATATTTGATCATATAGACCATCTTCACCCGCATACCCATTTCTGTAAGAGATCAATGATGGTTCAAACCAAATACTCAAATAGTCATCAGTTTTCTTTGTTTTAATTAGGTTGTACAAACTACCACGTCGTTGATAAAATGGATTAGGATAACTACTATAAAAGTCATCAATTGTTTCCTTATAAATATTTTTTATTTTTTTTTCAGCAACAGTAAAATACTCTGAGAAGGATTTTTTTTGAGCTTCTTTTACAGCCTCTTTTGCTTTTTCTTGCAACTTACTCATATATGATTGATAGAATTTATTTTGACTGCTTGACATAAAATCACCCCTTATAATAGTCATCATTTCTTCATAAAAATACCCCTCATACATTTGACCGCATGAGAGGTTGCAAATTTCGACATTTTAAGTGTATAATAATATTGTTCAGACTTCCGCCCTATGCACTTGGACCCGTGGGGATCACGGGAGTGAATATGGTAATGTCATGCACATGACACGCCATCGAAGGTCTATGGCTCTTGCGCCAGAAAGGAGTATATAAATGGCGACGTTCGTCTTTATCGTCATTATATTACTAATGGTCGGTCTTCCGATTTGTCTTTATGTACGACACCACTGTATGAAAGACTTAGAAGTAAAGATTGGCTTTTTAAAAATCCATTGTTCCTTTTTTAAGGACTAATGGCACAAGAGGGAAGAATTATGAAAGATATAAAATGGGTGTTCGTGCTAAACCAGGTACGACACCCATTTTATTTTCCGTTGAAACTCGAATTTTATTTATTACAATATTTCTTCCTTAAAACTTCTTTGTATTCTTCGAACCATGAATAAGCATAGCCGACATCTGTATGAATATCAGTCCCATCCTCACAGTAATAATGCGTGGAATTCGCTTTTTCAAATTCTGATTCAATTGTTGAAATAAGCTCTTCGATAAAAATTCTTTTGTCCATATTTCTTCACCTATTTTAAAATTTTCAGTTTCGCACCGGCAGCCACGATTTTTGCAAGCTTATCAATATGTTCCTCATCAAGCTCTCCAAGTTGATCTGCCAGTTTTTCAAGAAATGGATTCAGTGTTACTCCGATGAGAGTTCCGAAACGTTCTACCTGATCACTTACAAATTTCTGTGGGGAATCATAATAGGAGAGTGTATCAGATACTTTCATATCAACGATATGAGAAAATTCCGCACGTTCATCTTCTGGAATTAACGCGAGAATATATTCGAGAATCCCAGAAGATCTGAGCATATCATATTCCTCATAAAATCCTGTGGTCTCTACAGTTAGATTCGTATACTGTTCCACAACAATGCGATAGAAGAGAAGTGTTCTTCCAACAGAATTGTTTTTAATTCTACCGGTTTTCTTTTTAATCAATTTTCCATCAAGATCTTTCTTCTCGATAGTTTCAAAGCATGTAACGTTTACAAGTCTTTCCGCCAGTGCTACTTTTAAATTAAAAGGAATATATTTTTTGACTTCAAGATAATCCTTTAAACAATCGTGCTTTATTTTTTCTGTTGCGCAGTTTTCGTATCTTTCTACAAACGCTTTAATTCCAATTTTTTCCATTAATCCTTTTTCTCCTTTTTCTTTTTATCTTCTTTACGAAGTTTTTTTAGCGTATCGTATTCAATCCAACCGCCATATTTAAGATTACGGCAAATAAATGTAAGATTGATTTCAGGATATTTTGCCCATACCAGTTTTCGCTTCAACAAACTCATTTGGTCAGGATTTCCCTTCACGTCGAAGACCTGTAAAGTATCGTCTGCCCAGACTACATTAAAGTCTGATCGATACTTAATTGGTAGAATTGTTTTATCGTTATATTTAAATTTATCCTGCAAAACATATTCTACCTGACGTTCATATGATTTTATTTCTCCACTTTCGAGACGTGGTTCAATAAATTCCTTGACAAACTGCATCTCAGTTAAACTATCGTAAAGAATACCCTTGTATGTACGTTTTTCCTTTCCTTTTTCGGAAATATCTACATGGTATTTAGAACGTTTCTGCACTTACTCACTCTTTTCCATCTTATCTTCAGTAATCGCTGTAGTAGAATCTTTTTCGAGATACTGTTTAAATACCTGATGAAGACCTGTACTTGCCAAACCAGAAATGAGACCAGACAGCACAACCTCCGGAGTAAGCGTCCATCCCTGGATCCAGGCTGCGATGATAACGCCAAGTAAAGCACAAATAGTTGGAATATACTTATTATCTACGTCCTTTACCCATTTCTTTAAAACAAAACCCACACATAAACAAATGCCAACAACTACCGGCATCATATAATTCTGTAAAAAATCCATAATAATTTACCTCTATTTCAAATCATAACTACACCACTTTTTATAAACTTCAATGGTATCAGCTTTTAGAAAAATCATTGCCAAAATAATATTGCCTGTTTCTCCGTCAACACTTGTATACAAGTCGATTGGGAATACACCGTTCTTTATATATAACAAATATTGTTTTGGATTAACTATTCTTACAACCTCGTGATAATCATAATTTCGAGATTTTAAATTAGTTTCAATCAATAATCCACTCAATCCTTTCCGTCGTAAAAAATAGGGAATACAACATCAAACAGTAATGTTATATTCCCTAAATATTTGGAATTAAAAAATCACTGTTCAACATCGTTAAGTTCCTTTTTGGAAACTCTAAAAGCTTTAATTTTCTTAGAATCCGATAAATTGTCGGACTCAACATTATTCTCTTTTTTCATCTCTTCTTTTTCAAGAGATGATTTAATTTTCTTGAATGTTTCTCTGTAGCTGCCTACTAAGGATTTATCATCAAGCTTTAATTTATCAAGTTTATCTTTCGCATCATTCGCAGAAATCTCATTATTCTCATATAAGGACATTGTTTCATAAATGTTTTTACACTCTTCAGAGCAAAAAGTGAACAACCATAATGGCTTATCCTTATCTTTTCCACATTTCGGACAAAAAGAATACTGCTTTCTACATACTGCACAGGTTCTATAATCTTTCAATTGGACCTCCTAAAATAACCGTGGGACAATTTCTCATCCCACGGCCAAAATCGTTCTATTAAACGTCTTCCTCTTCGTCGATGTAATAGATTTCAACCATAGTCTGATTAACAGAGCATGTATCTGTGAGGATCGCACCTGTGTAATCCATTGTCTGAGAGTCACCACCCTGAAGGGCAATAGTAACTTCTGGACTTGGCATGAAGGACGGAATATGAATAACTGCAGCCTTGTAGTTTTCTGTATCACACTTGTCAACAACAATTGCCTTGAAGAATAACTCGTGTGCCTTCGGATACTTATTGCCGGAAATAGTAATCTTTGCACCACTCTTTACAGTCTTGTTATATCTAACGATATACTGAACTTCCTCTGTGTCTGTCGGAGGAGTAAGAGTATGAGACTCCTTGTCAACCTTAAATTCACTTGCGGATTCACTTGTGCCAAGAGTATACTCCTTGCCCATAGATCCCTTTACTGAAAGTGCATTTACAACAACGGATCCTTCTACATAGTCCTCAATGTCGAGTGTTTTTCCAGCTTCGACAGTTGTGAAAATTGGCATAACAATACCTTTTTCTGCTGTTGCAATCTCAGCATCAGTTGCGGAAATTGCCTCAAGTACTGCAAGGTTTAAGAATGCGTTTGTTGCAGTAACCGTACCCTGCTTACCAGAATACTTTCTATATACGAGATTACCATCTTTGTCTGTGATATCTGTAGAATCAGCCGTAATCTCAATGGATGCTTCTGAAAGCTGTGTTAAAGCGTAAAGTGGCTTACCTTTGGATGTAGCACCATAGCCAAACTGTAGTCTATCGACGATAACGTCACCTAACTTAAATGCCATTTTAAGTCCTCCTTATTGGTTTATTAAAATAAAAAGAACGGCATTACGCCGCTCTAAGTTTTCGTTTTCTATTCACTTCTCATGAAGTTAAACAGCTCTTTGTCGATCTTGCTCGTGTCGCAGAATCCGGAATAACTTCCAGACAATAAAGCACGAGTTTGTTCATAAATTTGGACACGTTTCACCGCATCATAGAACTGATATATTTTTACTTGCCTTAATTCGTTTAATCTATATTTGAAGCCAGGATGATTTATCATCGCTGAAATCACCGGCAGCAAACTGGATTTATATTGTTTGTTGAGATCTTCTGCGGCAAGTTTCATCTGATCCTCTTGAATCATCCAAGCCCTAACCGTCTTCCCTTTCGCCTTTTCCACTTTTGGATGCATATTCATGAACGTTCGTATGTACTCTGCAATTTCCATATATTCGTCCTCTGCGATCAGATCCTTAGTCCTTTTATTAAAAAGTCCAAAGGTTTTCTCGCCATCGTTCCCTGCGTATGAAATTAACTTATATTCTGTTATATTCGTATCAGGGAAAACAATTTTTAATGGAGAAAAATCAGTAGTGGGTATATTGGACAGCAGTCCAAAGACTTCAATGTCTTTTACTCTGCACCAGTTTTTTATACCCATATTCCAGAGAGAAAGTCGAATGGATGTAGAATTATTCGTAAAGGGAGAAAGTGCGGAATAGATCCTGGATTCACCAATATCAATAATGTCACCGATTGTTGGCTGACATATTTTGATGCCGTGGACAAAATAATCCTCGCCGAAGAATAGCTTTAGCTCGTCAAAATGATATTTGTCTTCTTTTGAGGAATTTTTTGAAACTTGTTCCTGAATAACTGCCGCTTGAAGTTTATCTAATGTTTCGGAAGAATTCATTGAATCACCTTCTTAACTGATAGTTATTCATAGACGGCTTTCCTCCATGCGGAGTATTAACCAGACCATTTGTATCAACAAGCTGGAAGACGAGGGTTTTAGTAATAAAATTATTATCAGTAAGAGATTCCTTAGAAGAAATGATATGTGTTTGCATCCCAAAAATATTAGACCAATTGAATCGTTCTCGAATGATAGAAGCAATTAAATCATGACGTGGAATATCTGTTTCTTTATCAATTGCATTCTTGCCGTTCACGAAAATTGTAAAAGTGATTTGTGTATACTTTAACCTATCATTATATCTCGCAAGTTCATCAAAATTAACTTGATAGCAAAGATAGTTCATAACCAAATCCTGAGTTTCTGGAAAATACAAAAATGGTCGAATATTAGAATTGTCGCCAAAATATAATTCCCATTCGCCATGTGGTTCATGAGTCTGTGGGTCCCAATTTATATCGCCATTATCCGTGAATAATTCGGACTCAAACTTTTTATTATTTAATGCGTATAATAACTCAGGACACCCCATAAATGTTTTTTTGATTTTTGCCTTATACTGAATTCCTTCATCGTCGGGGGTGAGCGAATATACTCCAAGCTTTTTAAGAAGATCTTTCTTTGTAATGAGTTCAGTCATAACTCGCCTCCTAATAAAGTTCGAAATCAGCCATGGAGCTAACAATCTCTGTGTCCATAGTTATTGTACACTTTACTGTAAATATCTTAGTAAGATAGGTTTTTTCTGCTGGGAACTTAACCTTTATCTGATTGTAGTCCGATGTATTTTTCAACCATGTTACTTTATCAGTCATATCCTCATCATCAACACAACATGTCCATTTAAATACAGCAGTAGAATAATTTTTTGAAATATTCAAATTGGATTTGTCAAAAATATTTACTGTAAGCATTTTGTAAGATGGACTTCCGACTTTCAGTTTTGCTGTACTTGCAGAAATTTTTGCATATATTTCTTGTGTCGGAATATCAATTCTTGGTTGCTCAATTGGTTCAATAGAAGAATCATACCAATCAGCATACATTCCAATGACATTCCCTTTAGAATCTTTTTCAATCAGATCTCTTGTTTGATCAAATGTATCCTGATACAACGTAAGCTTTTGAATTCCAATAGGAGCAGCGTTTTCGCATTTGGAAATAACCCATGCCACAGGATGTTCGGTTAGAGCACCAAGAAGCACTCGCATATTCTTGTTATCATCAGTCGTGTACCAAATTTTTTCGGAAATTGGATTGAGTGGCAACCAGCATTTTTGCTGATTCTGCTGAGTCTGAAAATAATAGTCTCTCCAGAGACCAGAATTATACGAATTCTGCTGACGTAAAACCGCCCACATATTTCTTTTAATTCTCTGATCCTTATTCTTTTCTACCCACATTAAATTATAATTACATGGAAGAATCAAATATTTTGGAAATTGGTTAGCTGGCTCAGAAGAACAAATCAACCACTTCCGATATACCATTTTATCATCAGGAATATCCACGTAACAGCCTATCGGGAATTCAACTCCATAGCGCTGCCGATACTCTGTCTCGAAATAATATAGTTCATCATTCTGATCAAATTCAACCGGCTGCGACGGCTTAAATTGCAGGTAATATTCAACTTGATCCTTATCAATTGACTGATGTGACTTTACAATAAACTTTGCATCGATGCGAGTCTTTGTTGTGTTTCGATATGTCATATGATCTTTGAGACGTGGCTGATCATCGTGAAAATAATCATAAATATAACAAACTTTACTCTGTGGGTCTGTATCCCATGTGTATTCCATCGCCCAGTCCGCATTTTCTTTATGAATTTGCCCCAGCGTTTTAGCACCATTTGTGATTATGGAAGATGCTCGTTTAGAAGTTGATAGACTCGGCATTTTTGTCCACCTCCTCGAACATCATTTTAAGATAACCATGTGCATCAAGAATCAGTTTTCTAAATCTCCGAAACCTGTATTCGTTTTTAGGCTTTAAAACTTCCTCATAGGCGGCCTCAAGCGTAGACATAAAGGCTACCATCTGTTCCGGTTCGCCCATAAGGGTATTTAAAGCGCCATACCGTACAAGCAGATTTTTAAAATATTTAAAAAAATCTTCATTATCTTCAAAGATGGTATCTTCGGTATTTTTATCCTTGTAAAGTAGCAATTTATGGATTTCTCCATGCATAATAGACACAGCAACATCAATCTGATGGTCTGCAAACTTACCATATAGATAATCCATAATCAGCCCTCCTGCTTAAGATAGGAATTATGGACATATCCATGATCTCGAATCATTTTGTTAAACTGTAGTTTAAGACTATCCAGACGATTAATCATATTAGAATGCCCGTCTAAAATTTTCTTTTCCTGAGCAGACCCAATAAATGGAGCTGAATATAAGATGGAATCAACCTGTGGCTGTAACCATTCAATCTCCATACCAAGAGAGAGTAATCTTACAACAAAACGCATATCTGATCCGTCACTTACAGGATGATTTAAAGCAAATTCCATTCTCTGAACTTCATCATCCATTTCAAGCGTCAAAAACGTATTTTCAACACGAGCATCACCCACAACTCGATTGAGGCGCTCTGTATAAATCTCAGTTAAATCATCAGTGGACAAAGATAACTCTTTTGGATCAGTATAAAGCCCACGAGCGGCAGAGAATATTTTTTCATAGGAGAGTGTCATAAAGCACCTCCTTTATTAACCCTGTGCTAATGTTAGCAGAAGATGAGTACCAAAGATCTCATCGAGTGCCTTAATTTTTGCTGTAGAATCAAGACTACCGTCCATAATCATGGATGCAGCCAAACCCTTAATAGCGTCAACGGCGCCAACTGGAAGCTGTTCTGTGATCATTTTTCTCATCTGAGATACTGGGAGTTTTAAAACATCCTTGAGATCATCAACAGAATAAAGAGTATCGTACAGTTTATTGAGTTCCGGATACTCCGCAATAAAATCCTCGTTTTCAATAACAAATCTCGGCTTAAAAACCGCTGGATTTTTTGCTCTAACCATATAAACAAGGTCTTGGTATTCAACCTCTTCGGTAGCGCCATAATCTGGCCATCTATAAAGAATTCCTGATTTGTCACCGGTTACGAGTAAGAGACCATCTGTGATTGATTTACAAGTAATCGTCTCTTCTTTATCAAATTTTTTCTTTTCTGGTTTTGTTTCGACCGACTCGGATACTTCAATTACTGTATCTGCCGGTTTAACATTTTTTTTTGTATATGCCATTACAGACTCCTTTTCTTCCATTCAAAAAAGAGGAGAACATGCCGAAGCACTTCTCCTCAATATAATATAGATTAAGCAAATTTCCACTGACCGAATTGACGGGTAATGATTGTTGCAACACCCATACGTCTCTGAGCCTCCCATGTCTGCTGATCATCCATGTTGTCACCAGCCTGAGAACGTTCAAGAGTTGTCTCTCCGCCATCGATAAACTTAACTGGTTTGTAATCAATTACCGGGAAAATGAGCAGAACATTGGAGTCTACAAGCTTCTCAGCGAGCTTATTGTCCTTGAATCTCTGCGGGATTTCTAACAGAGTTGTTCCTTCATATGTACCAAGGATACCAGTTTCATTAATCTGCTGTTTCTGAGCGTCGGAAGCCCAGTCAACTTCACAAAGAGCATTAAGCTTCTTGAGTGCTGCTTTTGTACCCATAATAACAACAGAACTTACATCGTTAGCCATTGCGACATTAGAGATAATGTTATCAAAGTCATCTTTCTTGTCTTTGGAAAGGGCGCCAGTTCCAGTAAAACCAGTTGTTACCGGAAGCTTAGCTGCAGCATTCATAAATTCAGCATAAAGCTCATCCTGAATTTTCTTTCTATATGCTTTTGCAACCGCATCGATAAAATCAGACCAGTTCTTTCTGCCAGTTAAGAAAAGACGGATATCGCTACCAACCTTTACAGCATATCTACTTGTTGGAACCGTATAGCTGGAACCAGAAGCAAGGCGCTGAGCGGTATAATCATGATGATCTCCGCTAACTTTAGCGACATTAAGGATAATATCCTCATCTGTCCAGAAGTCAGTTCTATCGCCGTCTGCAAGATTTCTTGTTTCAACAAAATCGTTGAAGAACTCGTTATCCTTCCAGCCGTACTCAATTTCCTTCTCAATTACTTCCTCGATAACATCGAAGAATTCTGTGGCTCTTTCAGTTTTTAAAGCTTTATTGATCTGTTTTTCAGTAGAATACTCATTTAAACCGAGCTTTTCAAACATAATACTTCTTAATTTGTCATTAGCTTCATCTTTGCCAATTTCTCTATTTACGCTATCGTCGAAAATTTTACGACCGGTAGCTAAATCAAACATTAAATTTCTTACTGTGCTTTCCATAGTATGTATTTACTCCTTTCGTAAAATTAGGCGATAACCCATTTCTTTTCTGTGATAGTTGTAATCGTAGAACCAACTGCCGGTGTGCCAGTAAACGCTTCTTTAGAAAGCTCCCAAATATCACCTTCACGAAGCGGGTATGCTCTTTCTTCCATTTCCTTTGGAATATAGAAGTTAGACTCTACCTTAAATGCATTAGAATATTCCTCTTCAATAACCGGTGGGTTGTAAACGATAAGTGCTTCTGTCGCAGGAATATCTTCCTGAATTTCTACATAAAAGTTTCCGTTTGCCGCAACATCAACAATCTTTGCATTTACCTTTACCGCATCTTTTGCCTTATAAAGATCAAGGCTTACATAATCACCCTTTGCTACAACTGCGCCGTTCCATGCATCATCTGTGTGCTGAAGTGAGTACATATGTGCGCCGCCTTCACGAGCAACTACTTTACTCGGATAAGCAACTGGGAATTTTTCAATATTTAACTTAATCGCCATTTAATTTACCTCCTATTTTTTTGTGCAATAAAAAAACACTCTCTGTGAGTGTTTGCACATTGAAATAATTTTTTTTATTTTTACTTTGTGAAAAGATCGCCATAACGACCTGTTTTTCTCTTTCCGCTATTTGGATTTCCAAACATCTTAATACCGCTTGCTTTATTTTCCTTTGCAGAAAATTCTCCGACAGATGCCACATAATCAGCAAAAATAACTTTTGCCTCTTTTTCAAGATCAGTAAGAGAGTAGTTATCCATATTATTCTTTAGTTCTGAAAATGCGTAATTATCGGCTAATACGGAATACTTCTCGTCTGAAAGAATTGCTTCGCGTTGATTGCGAAGTTCATTCTTTTCGGCAGTTTCTTTGAATTCCTTAAGAGCAGCATAATTGGAACGCATGGACTGTAATTCTGCGAATTCTGAATCAGTTAAAAGCTCTCTATGAAGATTATATCTTTCACCATCAAAAGCTACATTATCGCCGTCTTTGGTGTATTTCTGACCGAAGATTTTATCTCCGTTCCAATTTTCATAAGTAAAGTAATCGTCGAAAACAGAGTTGATAAAATACCAATCTCCATCAACGCTCTCGTAGCTGGATAAAAGCTGATAAAGTGCATACTTTATATCTTCATGGGAAATCTCATATGTACGAGTCATTTTTTCAAATGTCTGTCCTTCACCGTTAGAATTTCCTTCTGGATCAGAATTGTCACCGTTATCCCCTTCGCCAGATGGTTCATCACCATTGTCAGTTCCAGTATTGTCGTTTTCAAATATTTCCGCAAATTTTGCTTCTAATTCTTCATCAGATAAGTTTTCATATTCGAAAGTAATATCTTTAACTGTTTTATTATATTTCTTTAAAAGTTCTTCAAACATTTTTCCTGTAGTTCCTCCTTTCTGATTGTTTTTATCATCACTGAAATTAGTAAGTAGTTTATTCATGTTTTCCAGTAATTCAATGATTTTTTCATCTTTGTCAAATTTTGCACAACCTTCATCAACACTAAAATCTTCAATTTTGAAGTTCGAACCAGCCATGCCTGGTTTTGTATTAGCTGAAAGAAGTGTCAGACCTGATACATAAAAATCGTCTAATACAAGTGTTTTTGAAGATGTGTCAAAACTCATTGATCGAATAGCAAGTTCCACAGAACAATCGACCGTTCCGCGTCTATTTAGAATATCAATAGCATCCTGACAGTATTCGTTGTATAAAAAACCATGTAATACTGCGCGGTTTACTTTTGCTTCCTTATCGTATTCGATTGTGGTCTTTGAACCATCAATAACCCCAATAGGACGCTCATCATAAACTACTTTATCTTTTTCGACTATATTGCCGTTTTCATCTGTTTCAGTGACTTTTTCAATATGAAAATCATGAGAACCAAAATCAAGTTCTCCTGTTTCTTCATCTTTTTTTATATTTGCTAAAATTGGACGAAGATGAGATGATGGAACATTATCCTTAAATGCTTTTGTTTTGATTTGAGACTTGTTCAGGTTCACATGGTCATGAAACGCTTTACTTACAAAGGGTGTCATACCCTCTGTGAGTTTATCTTGATCATCATCTGATTTTGAAAAACTGCCCAGCATTTGAACCAATAATTCTTTCCCAGAATCATTACTATCGAATTTTACAAAATTTTCTTTTAAGCAAGATGAATATAATTCATCAATCGTCATTATTTTTCGATTCATTTTTTGTCGTTTCCTCCTTCCTTTGCATAATAAAAGCCGCCCAGGAGGACGACTAAAATGTCAGTATATTGGAATACTGTACCTTATAATTTTTATCATCAAAACGGAGCGTATGGTCATTTAGAAATGTTGCTACGTCTCCATCTTTTTGAAGTAATTTATATCCTTGAGATAAGAGAATAGTGATAGTCTCCTGATCTGAAGTTTTTAGGAAGTTATAATTCATACGTACCTCCTGTTATTTATTGTTTTTATCCTGGTCTCTGGTTTTTAGCCCTTCATCAGATAATTCAGACTGGTTCTTCTCAGGTTTTCCATTATCATTATTTCCAGATTGGGTATAAGAGGTAGATAAAGCTTTGAGCTTGGAACTGAGCTGTAAACAATCTTCTTCGAGGAAGTTCATTGCCAATGTTTCTTTTTCGGAAACTCCATTTAGTGTGTTATATAAAATTTTGTTTGGAAGTCCATTTTGACAAGATTCCAAAATAGCCTTTCTAAAATCGTCTTTCTGATAAATCGACACGTCAAAAAATTTAACCATGCATGAATCACTAATCCAACTGGATAGTAATCTATTTACAATTGCCTGAATCTGTGGAATTAATGTTGAAATGGAGAATGTAGAGTCTGCAAGAACACCGTATGTGAATGCCGTAGAGTTGGAAGCTGAATTGAGGTTAAGAATCTGTGCTCCCCCGGCGGTGTTTAAAATTTCCTTGGTTGCCTTTTCAATCTTTGTAACATCGGAACTGGAATCGTCTGGGAAACTAATCTCATGCAGTTGGCCAGGAACAATGGCTGCTGAAATGTATGGGGGTAGAGCATCGTCCAGCATACGATTAAAATACTTAATCATAATTTCTGGGTTTACGGCCCAGTCGTCCACATCGTTTCCAAGGGTTTTCATTTCAAGCCAAATCATTTTGTAAATAGATGCAGCCTCTTGTACAGCCTGATAATCTGCCATGTCTAAAAGATCGATAACAGATAGAAAAATTGGTGTAAGAACCGGAACAACTGTTTCCCAATCCTCAGATCTGAATTTAATACATACACCATACTCTTCTGGGAATACTTGATATTTTTCACCGGTACTTTGGCTTGTGTTATACATGCTTTGAAATGGCTCGCCCCAATATTCCAAAAGTTCCTGTCTACTTCTGAAATAAGACATGTCCATAGCTGGGGCGTAATCGCCTTTTGCATACCATCCGGCGATTTTCATATAATCAGGATCCAGTGGGAGGATAAACATCCCTTCGCCTTCCGTATAATAACAGCAACCATAAAATACATCTTCGCGCAATGAAATGGATGCGGCTTTTCTGAATTCATAATTAAGACTCAAAGTCTCAAGAACATCGAGTGTTTCCTGATAATTTTTTAATGTCGAATCAACATCGTTATCTTCCGTAATATCAAATTTGGGGATTACATTCCGAATGGAAAGATCAATCTGATTTGCATAATATTTACAAAGACGATAATAGATTTCTGATCTATAATATAGATAACGAGATAAGCTACGTAAATTCTTTTCATTAGAAGAAATGCTTTGAATATAACTCTTTACATCTTCCTTTGAATAGTTATTGATGGTAGTATATCGCGTGGATTTTTGAATGTCACGAAGATTCGTAATTGCGCTCGTGGCGTCTTCGTAGCGTTCTAATTTTGTTTTATTTTTCTCGTACCACTCGCGTATTTGATTCGCTGTTGGCTGTTTTTTTTCGGTGGTAGAAGGAGAAGTATTTTTTGTAGTAGTAGGTGCATTAGCACCTGCCGTTGTCTTTTTTGTTCTGGGCATTAATGCACCTCCTTAGTTATAACGGGCTTTACGGATAGTGAGAGAGTTGACAAAATCAGACGCATCAGATTGCGGACGTTTACGCTGTGTGATATTTTTTCTACGTTCGCACATTAAAGCGAAAGAGGCCATACAGCATGTGTACGATCTGTCATCATGAAGCTTGTTTGATTTTTCTGGGGTAAGCTCAAAAGAGTCTTTTCCAGAATCTCTCTTTTTTCTCACCATGTTTACAAGTTCTTCTTTTAATGCATCCATATTTGCCAAAGCAATCTTGTCTTGCCAATCAAGTTTTATCATTTTTGTCTTAATAGATTGAATGTTATCCATTTTCTCCGAAAGTTTTTTCTCGAATTCTTTTTCATTGAGATTTTCGCCTTTTAATTCCTTTGAAATACGATCTCGCTCTTTTTTTAAAAGGTCTTCATCAACATCGAACACTGTTAAATAATCTTTGTTATCATATGAAGCAGTAAAGCTGATTTTGTCCTGATTCATTAACTCGATCATTGCTTCATACATTTCTGATTTATAAGCAGATGGAGACATTAAATGAACTTTATCAACAGCATTTGGAAACTTTTTTACATATTCTTCCGAATACTCTTTATCAATCAATCCCCTATGAACAATACCTGCTGCGTCAGTCCAATCCGGCATCAAATAGTCAGCGATATTTACTCCGCCGCCCCCTGATCCTGCGTCGATGTATATTCCAACAATATTTCCATAAGCATCAGCACCAGCGTTATAATCTAAAATAACCTTTTTAAGATATTCTATTTGGTCTGGTGTTTGCATTGGAGATTTGATTTTCTTTCCAACGTCTATTAGGTTAATACAATTAACCAAACGCATACGTGTATCAAGACTACCATCAACTTGTTCAAAATCATAAATTTCTCCGACAAGAATTACAGAATTATCTCTGCTTCTGGCTGGATCATATGTAATAACAAATTTTTTATCACCGGTATCGTTATATAAAAGCGGTTTCCGAACTTCCTCATTTCTGGTAATAACACCGCGTTTTATGATCGCATCGTTGCCAGCGTCGGTACTGAATTGGCAATAATATTCACGCCTTGCCTTCTCTGGATTTGTCCTCATTTCTGTCTCAACCGTGCTGCGAGACAGAAGAGGAGTGACCAGTTCACCTTTTAATGTGGGTTTAAACGCTTGCTCACAATCGATGTGTAAAACGCAATAATCAGGATCCCCCATAATTTGTCGTTTTGCAAAGTCTCTGTATAAGCGCCAAAACTGTGTGTCAGTTGATGATGCAGAACTTATATAGAATTTTTGATAAGAAAGATCACGCGGAATACATCTTTGTCGAATAGGGTCAATAGAATTACCGTTTGCATCCTTACCTGTTTTCAAACTCCTATTTACCGCTGCGAATGCTCCATATACATTCATCATTTCATCAGACAAGAACCCGCTCTCATCAAATAGAACAGAACCACGACTACCTCTTTTTGCATCTATATTGCTGTTTAAAGTCTTCGTCATTGCACCGTTATAACAAGAATAGGAAAAGCCATTGGACGAATGAGAAAATCCATCACCGGCAGCATTTTTTATCTCGATTTCATTTTTAAAAATAGATCCTGTTGATCCGTAAAAAGTATCTATACTATCATTTGCAAGACGTTCAAGAGTAGTGAAAGTCTGTTCTGCCTGTCCGCCGGTTCCACTTGCAATATATGTCCATACGTTGCAAAAGCACATATCTTTTGCCATAATCTCAAGATCAATTACGGTACTCTTACCATAACCACGAGTACATACTGCAAGAACATTTGGGCAAATCCAACTACGTTCTACTAACAATGATTGCCCATCAAGAAGTTCTATATTAAAAAATAAATCTATTGCTCGTACCGGATTGCACTGTAAATACTTTTGAATATTGGCGATTTGAATATAAGAATCGATTTTCCTTGAAGAAATTGAATAGCCATGAGGTTTTACATAAATGCCATATTGATCATAAACATCTTTATCGTAATTTAATAACTCCTGAGAATAATAATTTAAAATTATCTGTTTACTGTTTATCATCAGATTCCTCCTTTTTGGAAGAATCGTCTGTATCACCAAATACGGAATACAAATCTTTAAGATTTTTTAGCTGAGATTCATCAAGTAAGTTTTCTTCCTTTAACGTATCCCTTAAATCTAAATTTTCTCGAAGAAGTATTCTGTTAATTTCCTGATATGCATCTTTTTCTCTTCGGAGAGTAGTATTTGCTTTTCGCATTTCTGCAACCATATCAGACCATTCTGATTCGTCTAATGCCAGTTGCTTCATAATAGATGCATCGCTAATTTCTTGTACTTGGCGCATACCTCTACACGTATCGATATCAAATCCGTTGACTTCACTTTCACGTAGGTTGAGACCCTTAATTCGCTTAATTTTCCCTGTCCAAGTATTTTCGCCTTTTTTGGCGTTTTTGTTATATCTAAGCGATATACAACTGTCTTGAGCCAAAGATGTAATTACTGAAGAAATTTTATTTTTACTATCTTGAAGAGATTTTATTGTTGCTGAATTTCTTTCGATATTAGATACGTCAGACATAAGTTTCGCAATTGCATCGTCCAGCTTTGATTGTTGCAAAAAACCTCTGACGACGGAAATTGCAGAAGCTGTTCTCATCATATCTTCGTTTGCGTCCTTGCTTGCGTCAAGAAGACCTAATAGTTGAGAATAAAGAAATGGCTGATCAGATACATCTTCTTTTTCAAAAGGATCGTAATTGAGTAACTTAATAACGTCTGCTTTATTTTTTTTAAAATCATCATGTAAGACAATTTCTTTACGAGTAGTTTCTGATTTGGAATTTTCTTCCGGTGCATTGGGAATAAGCCCATCACTATCAAAATAAGTTTTCCCATTATATTGCCCCATAGAAATCTGCCGAATATATGCGTTCCAGACATTTGATTTCATCTTTCCTGATGCTAAATTTTGAACTTCTTCAATACTGGAATCCCAAACACTTTCGAGAAATGGCTTATTCAAATACCTCAATGCTAAACGCACCGAGTCTTTATCAGGTTCGTGTTCAATGCCCTTTTTATCAATTTTTAAAGCAATTTTACGAGCACAATCTTTGCAAATTGGAGTTAGTCCACTTTTGCTCATCGGATCTGTTGTCATATAAAAATTATCTCGCGCCTTATGTTTATCACATAAATAGCACCAAGCTCCATTTTTGAGTTTTTCTAACTTATCTTCTAAATTAGCAACTTTTATTTTTAATTGGGATGCTGTCATTTTGACAGGTTCTTTTATTTCGGCTGCCAAAGGCAGTCACCTCCTTTTGATCAAAAAAAATAGAAGCCAAATATAATAAGGCTTCTATTTATTCATATTCCCATATATAATTATACAAAGGCTTATTTATGAAATTTCCAACATATGCTTGCGTACAAAAATGTCTTATAGAAGAAAATTTATAGTTGCTATTTTTTAACTCTTCTTGACTCCAAGTTTTCACAAGATTTCTAAATTTATCAAATTGATTTACTTTGTATGTAGCTGTTTTAATTCGTATGTTTCGCAAGTAGTCCTCTGTTAATTTAAAATTGTCATTCTCGTACAAAAATATTTTACCTTTAATTGATCTTCTTGTATGGTTTAAAACACAAGTTAAGCTCTTATAGATGACAGACTTTTCACCAAATTCATACATAATATCAGCAGCATTATTCCAAATTTTTACTACATTTCCATATAAATCATATTCTACAATTTTAGGTCTTGGTGTAATATGCTTTTCTATATAAGTCTCGATATCAAAAGATTCATCATGGTATGTGTTTTCATATATCCATATGTATCCATGACATTGATATTGATCTCCATCTGGTTTGAGGCAATTCATAATACCGCTTATTGGTATATTTAATTCTCTGGCAGCATAAGAAGCGCTTCTCCATCTCTCTACAAGTTCACCGGATAAATTCAACTGTAAAACAGGTCTTGGGTTTCGCAACTTTGATAAGAATAATTTCTTCTCATTGCTCCAAGCATATCCATGTATTCCTTGTCCTCCTGCTGTTAAATTATAACCAAAATTTGGATCTATACTTTTATAAAGATCTATCCAATATGTTTCACGATTATCAATTTCTTCAACCGTACATTCTTCAATTACTTCAAATGTAAAATTAGATTCCCCATATTTGTTCCATGCACCTTGAAGATGAGAATTGCAATGTCTATTGCCATTAAGTTCGTTTTTATGATTGTACCATCGAGTAATAATATCAATACTTTGCCCAATATAAATTTTATTATTAACAATATTTTGAATTTTGTAAATTCCAATCATCTATCAGTTCTCTATTCCCTCCATATCTAAAATAATAGAAGAGGGAAGCGGTCGGATATGGAGTACAACCATTCATAGAGTTTGCAACTCTCTATTATTTCCCTCTTTAAATTAGTCATATTCCTTTAACAGAATTCAGCAATATTGCTATGACCATATAATTATTCTCTTTATCAGAGCAATCCATAATTATAGCGGAGAGAGTGGGATTCGAACCCACGCGCCCTTATGGACAAACGGTTTTCAAGACCGCCTCGTTATGACCAACTTCGATATCTCTCCAATAAAATAGGAGAGTAGCGCAAAACCACTCTCCTGATAAAATCATTATGTTAAACGTAAAAGATATCGAAAAATACACTGCTGAAATTAATGCCGCTATCGACGATTCTGGTGTAGACTCTGATGAAACAATCGACCTTATTGCAGAATATACAGGACCTGAGACTGGTCTTTGGTGGAATGCTGGTGACAGAAAGCTTTGCATCGCAAAGGGTTGGTGCGAAGACGAGGATGGAAACATCGTTGATCCGGTAGAATGTACTGGTCCAGCAACAGGTCTTGAATACCGCGATGGGAAAGTAAGACGTGTTAAACAGTAGGAAATAATGATTTCCTCCTTATATGTGATCACAAATTGCGCGGTCGCTCCGCAAGAAGCGCAGAGAACAGGATTCGAACCTGTGCGGCTGTTATACCCTGGCTGTTTAGCAAACAGCTCCCTTTACCACTTGGGTATCTCTGCAGATTCGCCGTCTTTCCGGCTGCCAGGCCGCCCAGCAGCCAGTCCTAAGTAAAGGTTCGCATTGACGTAGCGAAGCACAAGTTTATAGACAGATATCAAATAACAATACTGTCTTTAATTTTTCTTACCTTTGAAGTGTCGATTTTAATATAGAACTTGCGTGTAACGTCAGTTCCGGAATGATTTAGCATGGTTGAAATATCCTCTAACGGTACATTTTCGTTCTTCAATAATGTTGCATAACTATGTCTAAAATCATGCGGATGTAATGTTGGAGCGCCAATCATTTTCCCGATTTTCTTACACCATTCATTTAATGTACTATCTTTAATAGGCTTATCATCGGTAACAAATGCCGACACAAACAACCATCCATGATCGTCAATTTCTTTTTCTTTTCGGTATTCGATGAGTTTCTTAAGATAATCTCTGGTTTCCTCGCTAAAACTTAATTCAACAATTTTCCCTTCTTTTTCGAGTACATTAGAACAAATTCTCTCTTCAAGATCTACTTGTTCCCAACGTAAATTGGCAATAGCATGAACGCGAGCCATAGTAGTAAGTGACATAAAGGCATATGCTTGTAACTGAATATCACCATATTCTTCCAATTTTTCTCTCATTAACTGAACTTGTTCTTTTGTCAAATATGTCTGTACCGTAATTGGTTGCCCAGCTTTTGGACGGTCAATAAATTCAACAGGAGATTCTTGAATCAATCTCTTTTTTCTAAGAAATTTATAAAAGGCAGAAACTGATGCCATAACTCTTTTCTGCCGGTTTACATTATTTCCCTGTTGTTTTCTCCAGTAATAATATTCAGTAATGTCATCTTCTGTTGCTTCGAGTACAGACAGATTGAATTGCTTATCATACATATATATAAACCACTGTTGTAAATCTGAATTATATTGCTCTACTGTATTTTTAGATAAATCTCTTAATGACATATCAACCTGATATTTCTGAAATAACCTTAATGTTTCCGGATTAATATGTTTTAATTTTTCTTCATCATGCATTAAAATTCTTTTGCTCTTCTCTGCCATTTATTCACTTCCTTCCCATATAGAACACGCTCGCCCCGATTCGAACGGAGGTTATAGATTCTGGAGATCCAGGTGCTGAACCAGCTACACTACGAGCGCGATAATAAACACGCACACACATTTCTGTATGTGCGTGAAAATATTAAAATCCAAAATTCTTTAACATTTTTCCAATGTCGTCCTGAGATAATTTCTCAGAAGAGTAGAAAGAATAGGTTACAGTGCCATTACTGGTAGATTTAGATGCCGTAAAACCATGCATGTCATCGTCGCCACAGTCATCAGTATCTTTACAATCTTCCTTGCGATCGCAGTCCTTGCAGCATTCATGTAGACACCAATCGGCTTCCGGAAGATCCTCGTCGTCTTCGTATCCAAAAAGATGAACTTCCTTATCAGAGTCAAGGCAATAATCAATACAGAACTGGCTTACCTCGCCTTCCATGGAAATATAGATTACATCGGCCTGAGTAACGTCTCCGTACCATTCAACCTCTTTGACAGTGAGGTTACCGTCCTGATCTATCAGAATCATCCACTCTTCATATTTTTCGTAATCTTCTGGCTCTGCAGTTAAATCAATAAACTTAACAGCAGTTTCATCAGAATCCATCATGACATCCATCACGTAAGTCACAAGCTCTTTGTCAGCCACCAGAGCAATAGATTTTCTCTTTGGCGCATCATACCAAGATTCAAAGAAAATGTCTGCCATATCGTCCATATTTTCAAGCTCAATAATGTCAAGATCTTCATAAATATTTTTCTTCTTATTCACAAAATCACCACCCAACATTACAGATCTTTAACCGCACTGCCTACACGGAAACCAATTTCCCGATGTGCCGGTTTTACCCATTCCTTGCCATTAAGCGCAGTAACTCCATGTTTCTCTGGAACTTCCTTGCCAATAAATTTACCAAGCTTGCCAAAGGTAATAGTATCTGTAATATCAGCACTGATAGAATCTACAATAACACCCTCAAAAGCCTCTAAAACGGCTGCTACAAACTTTCTGGACACCTTTACCTTAGCCTTCGCCTCATCGGTTTCTGCCTGTTCTACAAGAATATCAGTGGTTAATTCTGCAACATTCTTTAATAATTCATCTTTTAACATATTTTAAATACTCCTTTTAATCATAAAAATAGTAAAAGAGGGTATATGCCGGATCGATCATATCCCTCATGCTTGTTATATTTGTATTATTCTGTTATAATAATTTTTGTGGGGTTCTCCCACATTCTCGGCTACCAGTTTTCCCAAAGATGTTAGATAAGTCTAAAGGAAGGACGGTGGTGCTATGTTTGAGTGCATATACCCATTCGTAGTGCATGTCAGGGCGTACTGGCGTTTTCGTTTCGGAAGATTCGAACACGTTCGTTCGCATTGGCGGAGATTGCCTTGTAGGTAGTCTATAATCGTTCATCTTGAAGTCAGGATCAAACTCTCATGAAAATCCTGCATTTCTTGTGACTAGCAGCCATCATCTTAATAAGATGGATCCAACTCCATCCAATAATCGGTCTCGGTTTTAAGGACCTGTTTTACTATTTCTTTATCTATTCCTGTGCGATTCACAATGAAGTCCGCACAAAGTTCCATATCCATTATTGTTGGTTCCGGCATATAATACCTCAGTCCAGTTGGATATCGTATAGACAAACTAATCCATTATCGTCAACAACAGATACAGTCTGCTCTGGTCTATTTGTTTTTCTAATTGATACGGCATATTGGTCGGATCCTGAACAACATCCGGACTCAATTACTTTTACATCGGATACCGTAATCATGCCATTTGTGTGTCGGTGGCCAAGCAATACAATGTCTGGTCGCATTCCGAACATCAATGTAAAATTCTGCACAACATTTTGAGGAGAATCTTTATGACCATGTGCCGCAAATACCTTTTGTCCGCGAATTACAAAACTCGCAATTTCCGGATCAATAATATTTTCGCAAATAGAAATATTTTTATAGTTCTGTAATCTTGCTCTGAGATAGAACCCTAACAATACATCCATATTTTCTCCATCTAAAGCATCTTCTTTTTTAGGGGAAATACGAGAGTGATTGCCAGGTGTTACATATACATAAACCTGCTTAAAACGACCAGACAACTCTACAAGTACACTTGATAGCAACTCAGAAATATACTTAAATTGCTCCATCATATCCATATTGTTCTGGAGACGCAGATTGTTATGAATAATACCAGAAATGATTTCACCGATTACTACAAAAGCGTTTTCTGAATAATGTCTTTGCTGGATTTTAATAATTTCAGAGACATATTTCTCAAGACGTGTTTTTAGAATATTCTCATCAAAATCGTTTTTCCAATTATGGATCTCAATACCGGTATGAATGTCACTAATATGAATTAAAAGATCATTGTCACCGTGTCCATAATATTGATCTCTGCTTTGTGTGCCAATTTTAATTGGATTGACATTTTCGCAGATAATATTTTTCACCATATCAGCATAAGATTCTTTTCTTGCTTCTCGACGTACTAATCTGTTATAATCAGTTCTTGCGTCGGATAACTTGATTCGTTCTTTCTGTAATTCTTGAATTTGCTGCGAAATATCAGAAGAAGAGCTTGTCGATTTAAACACATTTCCCTCGGCAAATTCCTTTGCAATCGCATACTTTTTTCGGTATGCGCTTTCGGATCTGTATTCGGATACATCCTCTCGAAACTCTTTGTTAATAAGATTAGCAATTTCTGTCCATGTCAGATCAAGAATTCCGTTATCTTTTGCCTGACCGAGCCGCCAGATATATGCCGACTCCGTTTCAGTTGGTTGCCTCTTTACGTCCAATCATTCACCAACTCTCTTTACATGTCATCAGAGTCATCGATTTCAGAGTCATATTCGGAATCTGATCCAAGAACCTCAAGATCTTCATCTGTCTTAAGCGCAACAGAGAAATCAATTACCTGATTCTTGAACGCTGCAAGAAGATCGGCTACGCGCACAACCTGCTCGCAATCGTTTTCATCAGTATAAGCAATTTCTGTGCAATCCTCAGATAATACACCGGCTTTTACTGTTAATTTATCTGTGGTCGTTCTTGTAAAGTTAAGTTTACTTTTACTCATTTTATTTACTCCTTTTTGTCCAATAAAAATAGAAGAGCGGCGCTCTTCTTAAATGATTTCGTCCAAACTATTGATGATTCTATCTGCTACGCCGTATTCGATAGCTTCCTTTGCAGAAAGATACCAGTCATTTTCAAAATTTTCATTGAAAATATCCTCTGGAATTTTTGTTCTCGATAAAACAAATTTTCCGAGTTCATCAATCTGGCGCTGATAATTTAAAATGGCGGCAACGACGTTATTATAATCTCCACTGAACTGCCCAGCCCCTTTATGTAATAAGAATTCGGCAGTCGGAAAAGTCAAACGCTCATGGCATGAAAGATAGATAAAGCATCCGCTGGATGCAGCCATACCAACATTAATTCCAATAACTTTTGTTGCGCTTAAAGAAATTGTATCAACAAGGCAATTATTGACTTCAAGATCACCGCCAGGACTAAAGAAAATAACTTTAATCGGTTTTCTCTTTTCTGCTGGTAAGTTAGCTTTTTTGTCTTCTAAATTCCACTGCATAATCATCTTTGCGTATTCAAGAGTCATAGTTGTAATTTCGTCATCGATCCAAATGATTCGGTCCTCGTAATTTTTATAAAATTGAAGTAAGCTTGGATCTGGTAACTGTAAATTTTCTACATTGGTGGGGATTGAAATATCAAGATAAGTTGATTCCAGATTTTTTTTATTCGTCATATGATGTTCCTCAGATATATTTATATATTTTATTGTTTTTAATATTTGAAATGGTTGTCGAACTTACATTGTATTCACGAGCAAGAGAAGTCATAGATATACAAGAAGATAATAATTTCTTTTTAATTTCTTCAACTTGTTTCAAAGTGAGTTTTGATTTGTTATTATTTTCTCCTTTTGTCATACCGTTTGATTTTTGGAAAATTAAATCTTTCGTGAATTTTACCCATGTTTTGTGATTTCTAATATCAGAAATAGTTTTCCGATTCACATTGAATTTATTAGCTATCTCTGTGTCACTAAATCCTTTTTTTATGCAATTAATTACATCAAATATATTCTCATTGCTAAGTTTATTTAGACCATTACATTTCCCCTTTGTATCTGGAAAGTCAATATTTCTCGTCAAATAATTCCATGAATGACCGATTTTTATACTTGAAACAACACTTTTGTTAATATTATACTTTTGAGATATTTCAGTATAAGATAGTTCGCCACTTATTAAATCGTTAATTATATCTTTTACTTGTTGCTCTGATAACTTTGAGTAAAAACAATTTTCTCCAATATATTTACCTTTTAATGTATTAGAGATTTTTGATTTTGTTTCTGCCGATAATAAGGACATGTCAGTAGTTGGCATAATATTATATCCGATTTCATGGTTGACGCAATTGAATTTATCAATATAATATTGTTCTTTTTTTTCTTAGATTATTTAAATCACATAATTCTACAATAGAAAATATAAAATTGTTTTCACCGTATTTGTTCCACGCCTTTTGAAGATGTTCATTTACATGGGCATTTTTGTTTAACTTAGCTTTATGTTGTTTCCAACGTGTAAAAATGTCTTTTGAGCTACCAATATATATTTTCCCATTCGCAACATTTTTAATTTGATAAACACCTATTAACTTCTCTTTTTTCATTTTATTCACTTTGTCCTTTCGTTGAATTTTTAATGAATATAAAAAGACCACCAATTACTCGGCGGTCAATTCAGTTAAATCTTTTTTGAATTTTTCTGTTTCCTCAAAATAGAAGATAGAGGCATTTTGCAACTTTTTGTTTTTCTGAAGATCTACAATAGGATTGCCTTTATGTAAAAGCTGCTTCGCTAAAAAACTATTAAAAATAGGCTTTACCTGTTTTTGCTGATTATTCCTTTTATTCATAGGCGAAATTGCCTCCGATTTCATAATATTTTTATAAAGTGAATTTCAGACTTGAATTAGCAATAACAACACGAGTCGATTTACACTGCTTTTCAAATTCCTTTTCTAATGTCTTTTTTAACATCTCTTTTGCAGAAGAAGATCCGTGATGGAGAATAAGCTTCTGACAATTAATAGAAGTATAATCATCCACTAATTGATTAAATGGTGCATGTCCAGACATTGATTTGAGAGAATAAGATGCACATTTACAAGCGTATTCTTTTTGATCAATAGTCACAGATTTTCGCTTAGAATCTTTCAATAAGGATGCTAAACTACCTTCTGTACTAAATCCCACAAACAGGATAGTGGCATTGGGATTAGAAATATTTGCCTTTAAATGATGCCGCACCCTTCCGACTTGACACATACCGGCTGTAGAAATTATGCAGCATGGCTCAGAACTGCTTACAAGAGCCTTGCTATCCTCGGTTTCTTTTACAAAAGTAAACATCGGATCACTCATAATCCTCTTAAGATCTTCTTTTTCATCGCCATCCAAACATTCTGCATAATCTTCGAAAATTTTAATGGCCAGTGGCGAATCAATATAAACTTTAGGTTTCCACTCAGAGTCTTTATACAGATCATAAATCATGTACGCAAGCGCCTGACAGCGCGACTGTGCGAAACTTGGAATAATAACTCGTCCACTCATATCATGTACCTGAGTGTCAATGATAGATTTTAGCTTATCTAAATCATTTTTTCTTTCTTTTGTACCTGTCTTAAGATCAGGACGATCCCCATATGTAGATTCTCCAATAACACAATCAGCGTATTCGACCTGTTGATATTTCCCGACAAATTTGTTATCTACAATTTTATTTCCAATGTCACCAGTAACCAAAATTGTCTTAGTAACCTCATCTACAGTAAGATATAGTTTCACCTGACAACTACCGAGAAGATGACCGTTAGGAATCAATTCAAATGCCAATTCATTATCTACAGTAATTTTCGTATTTACCGGTTCCTCAATGGTATATTCCAGCATTTTATTAACGTCGGAAACATCATATAGAGGCTTGTAGTTCTTATTGTTTTGGGAATTAATTAAAAGAACATCGCGCTCAGTAATATAGGCAGCATCCATAGACATATCTTTCAAAACCTGCCTGGAACCCATAGAAATAACTGTGGCTGCTTTACAACCATCACGATATAAGCGCGGAACCAATAAAACATGATCGCCGTGCAAGTGGCTCACAAACACAAAATCTATATCCCTCGGCTTAAATTCTTTGAATTTTCGATTATTTACCAGAAAATCTTCAAAACGATCATTTGTCTGATGTAGTCCACAGTCTACCAAAATCTTATGATTTGGAGACTCAATATAAATAAGGCTTCCGGTCACATCCTCCGAAGATGGTGAATCCACAAAGGATACCGTAATGCTATTTTTCTTTTTTTTAGCGATGACTATGTACCGCCTTTCAATTCAAATTTCGCTATTTCGCGATTAATTCCAGATATTTATTATGAAGCTCCATGTTTTTTGAACTCTCTGTTAAATAATAAGTTTTTCTTTTATGGCAACTTTCTGTATGACTTACACCATATTCACCATACTTCACACCATTCTTTACCAGAAATTCAACTTCATTTTTATTAATCTTAATTATAATAATTCACATCTCTTTCTTTATTATTTCTCCATAATGGGAGAGCAGTGATCTCGGCGGGGTTCGGACCCACGTTACTACCGTGAAAGGGTAGTGTCTTACCGCTCGACTACGAGACCAAATAAAATTGCTACGCCCAGGAGTTGCACCTGGTTAATCAGGTTTATGAGACCCAACGAGATATCTGACCTCCCGCCAGCTTTATTTTCTCTCGACCAGAAAATGGCGGCATACTACCGATCAGTAGCACACCGCCATCAAGAGAGAGTGAAGAGAAATTATGAAAAATGAAACCTATAACAAAATACATAGGTACAGAAGTGCGGTTACCCGCAAGGCGGGATAGGAGATTCGAACTCCAAATCACCCCATTGTGATTACCATGCATCCCGCATGATTGCAACTACCACAGCCAAGTACAAACCTTTCCGCCAATTACGCTACACGTATATAAACTTTCTCTTGGATTTAATCGATCTTTGTAACTTTAGACTTGATCTTTAGAAGAAAAGAATTTTGATAATTGAACATTAAAAATTGATTTCTGAACGCTGAACTTTCATAAATGTTTTCGCCACCTAAGTGTTCATCTGCGAAAGAAGATAATTTTATATTCTTTTATGCAATATCTAAAATCATTTTCAGAATGATTTCGACATAAGAATTTGTTCTATTATTTAATAGGTTGCTGGCAATTACCCGTGCCAGCAAAGCGGGGCGTAAGTATAAGATTTTCGTGATAGTTGCATATATATTCCGTTCTGGTTATTGTATAACTATTTTTTTAGAAATCCAACTCAATGAATGTTGTGGCATTGCATAAGCTGAGTTTTCCGTCTACCTGAGATTCAAATGTGTCGATATCAGCTTCAAGTTTAGTCATGAGGTCAAAAAGATTAAGCGGATCCACAAGCTCCCACTCGTTCTTTGCTCTATACGGCACTTCTACGGCGGCCTGTTCGTCCTTGTCGAGCTTCTTTGTGGTATCGCGACCTACAAGCGTCTGAATTAACTCATCAACTTTATTGTCCACCTTTGCATTCTCTTTATTTACTGTCACAGTAGCAGATCCATACTGAGCTTTCATAGCGAGCAAAAGTTCCTTCTCGTACTGAATAGAATTCTTGCGCTCGATGGCTTCAGCAACAGTCATTTTCTGATCACCAATCTCTAAGTATGTAATGGCGTTAGATTTCACAATGGCCGCCTTTAATGCATTTCTATTTCTAATAAGATCCATAATGGACTGATGCGCCGCTTTTGCATCAGCAACAAACTTCTCGACGTTTACAACGCCAACTTTATCAACTGATTTTTTCTTCGCACCAATAAGTTTAAGATTGTTGATTGCCTTTTCGATTTTAGAATCATATAACTTTAACTCATTAAGACCTTCTGTAACTGTGATTTTTCTCATATCCTGTTTCTCCTTTTAGTACAAACGCCCAAAATTAGAGCGCAATATATGTATATTCATAAAAAGAAAAACGGGCATAGTGCCAGAAAACCCTTATTTTATGCGGCTTACAAGGGTGTTTCTGAATCAAGATTTTTCATTTTGTCACGTTCTCTTTGCTTTTCCAAATTCATTTTTTTCGAGCATTCAAGGCAATAAAGTTGGTTATTTGTTCTTCTTTTAACAAGTCTACCGCATTCAGAACATTTGAAAAATTTATTTTTTCCAATATAGTTTTCGTATTCATACCCCAACTCTCGAAAATCAGTTATTTTTAAAATGATCTCTCCTTTGGTGTCAACAAAATTAACCTTCATATTGAGATTGTCATTTTTATTAGAAAATGAAATAAGTTTAGTTTTTTCGAGATCGTTTAAATACAAAAATTTATCATTTTTGTATTTTACAATCACACGTGCAACTCTATATAAATCAGGAATTTCTGTATTAACCCAGCCGTTATTGGTCTTAGAAATAGTATTGTATAATTTTGCAAAACATAACATGGTAAATAACAATTTCTGATATTTTAATCCTTTTACCAGAGCGATGCTACTTAGTTCGTTTTCTGTAATCCCGACGTATTCGATTTCCTGCAGCAAATATTTTTTCCCTTTTCGAGAGACATCCTCAATTAGATCTTCCCAAAGGGCCGGATTATAATCTTTATAGTTCTTCTCCATAAACTCATTAAGTTTCTCGGCGGTTTTCTTTTCGCTTAATTTCATTTCTTGCCGATAATACTTTGATAAAAGAAACAGGGTAGAAGTTGGCTTTTTGCCAACCTCCCCTTTCTCAATAATTCTTTCTACATATTCCTTTTCGTTTAATATAACTGACATTCAGTATCCTCCATATCCACATCTACTTTGATATCAACTTGTTTCATTGAAAAGTTCATTCCGGCAAATTCAATTTCTCCATCTTCGTCAAATTCAGGATAAGAAATTTTATAATTATTTCTACGCAGAAGATTTTTAACAAATACTTCTCCGCACATATCCCATGCAAACTGCTTACTGTTTTTTGATTTAGAATAACATAAATCAAGAACAATATTACAAAGCATATCTTCGTTTGGGCAATCCCGAAGACATTTCTCTTTAAATTCTTCTTTTAAAAGATATTTCTGAATTTGGCGCTCATCTGATTTAATGCGTTCTGTTTTAGCATACTGAATATATGACTGGAGACTTCTTTTATACGATTCGTACAATTTCTTGATTTTACCATACACTTTATCAGAATAAGCAATATCACTCTTCATAATCGTATAATCAAAATCTACATCATCAGAAAAGTCTATATGATCAAATAATTCTTCGATTCTCCAACAAATTTTATTGATTGTACATGGTCCAATACCTAACGGCATCCTATCATAATAACAAGAAACAAAGCGCTCTTCTTCTTTAGTTTTATTCTCTTTTTTTACTAACTGATCTAATGTCAATCTAAATCTCACGAGACTTTTTTCATTATTTTTCTTGCGATAATTATTTAATTCTGCCCTTTCGGACGGATAAATATACTGCATAAAATATGGCTTTTTGTCTGCAATAATTTTTCGGTTCATCCAAAAAGATTTACGCTGTTCATTGTCAGTTGCCTTTGTTTGCTTATTTGCGATCCAGTTATACCAGGTGTCAGGCATTGGCTTCGCCTCAATACCTTTAGTCTTATCAATCGCATTTTGCTGATAAAGCTGCCCACATTTTATCCTGTAATCAAGCAATCTGTATTCTCGGCTATCCTTTGGAAAGTTTGCTTGAACCTCAAACATAGATGTGATTTTATTTGTAACACCTCCAACAGCATTTCCGAAACTATTGATGTTGGATCTCATGATATCATCGTTATTTGGAACACATTTCGGAGCTTTTCGCTGTACGCATACAATAGCTGGAAGCTGTTGTGTTTTTTTAACAAGCAAATCAAAAGAAGTATTAATAACACAATCTCCATCCTTGTCGAAACCATTCATGGCATCCGCACAGGTATCCCAACTGTTAAAAATAGTCGGAGTAGTCATGTATTGGTAAAACTCATCCATCATTTTATTATGGACGACCTGGAGTTTTCTGATATTATTGTGCGATGTCATTGGTGCGCGAAAACTTACGATTTCCTCCACGCCTTTATCAATCCAATATTTAGAATAAACTTGTCCAGCTTTTAAAAGTCCTGTAACCTCCATTCCAAACATTGATTGACAAAGAGAATAAGGATCACCTGATACAAGAGAATAGTTGGCCGGTACTTTAAGTACCCCCACTTTGGCATCATCAATGCGCTTACGAATCATAGAACGGATCTGACTCTTAATAAATGGGTCATTAACCATATCTGGTTCTATCATAAGTGCCGTAGCAAAAGAGTTGTCCAAGTGTTGTACACTATTCGCATTTAGCCCAACACCTTTTGCATACAAGACAGTTTTACGGTAATCATTTGCTAAAATATCTTTAACCTCATTAACCGTCGGCGCAATTAATTCATCAATTTCTTCATCTGTAAAATCGTAACTCTGTAAGAACTGGTAGTTCATAGTTCTGACATTTTCAAGAGATTCTTCTGAAGATTTTGTGATGGCAAATGTATAGTGATTTTTTTCGCAGTTTTCCAAATAATTCTCAATAGAAGAGTAGGATTCCCAAAGTTTAAGCATAGATTCTGTAAGAATTAGTTCAACCTCGTTGATGTTATAAGTGTTTCCCCATACATCAGTAATTTCTGTGAATCCATGGTTGGCAGCAAATTCCTGGAAATCCACTGGGAAAACAGCACCTTTACAAAATGAATTCCTAATCACACAGCCAGGAAGTAAAAAATCTTCATGAATTTCTTCTCCCCAACGCTGCATTAACTGTGGCATCGCCAATCCATATCCATCACTGTCGATCAGTTTAACATCTTTGTCTTTTATGTATTTCATACTTGGCTGATCAAGACCAGTGTCATCAAGCTCAATCACATCAGATTTAAATTGAGTAATACAATCATGAACAACCACAATACCATTGGGCATAGAGACAGGAGTAGATGAACTGCACACCAGCGCTATATATGCTTCAAGCTTTGCAGGTGCGAATTTCATATTTGTATTCCGACCATTATCAATTCTTGTCCGAAGATCAGGAAGTAACTTTTCATTTACAAAAACCAAGGTGTTATTCTTAACACCTCCAGTCGTACCAAGCAACCATCTATACTTAATGCCATTGATTGTAAAACCGTTCTTATAGATATATTCGAAATCTTTCACCTTATCAATTACGACGCATACATAGTCTTTCTTAAATTGATAGCTGTCCAGCTCTATATATAATTTCTTGATTTTCGGTCTGGAAATAGAAAGATTTTCTTCCTTTTTTAATTTTTTAATTTGTGAGCGAATATCAGAAATATGTAGCTCAGGATTTGTGATTCCATTTAGTTCATCAATCCAGCGCATAATCTGGCTTTCGCTTAAAGCAATCAGTTCCTGATTTTCTCTGGCATCTGAAATAGAAAGCTGCAGATTCCACTTTTTTCTCCTTAAGCGAGATGTGCGAATTTTATATACATATCTTTGTGATGTTAAATGCTTACTCATGTGTAACCTCCAAAAATCTATACTCATCAGACTCGTAAGTCAATAAAGCCTGTCTATTATGCTGCATAATTGGAATTAAAAATTTCTTTAGAAATTCTGGATTTTTAACACACTTTTGTAATACAAAAAAGTCCAATTTATCAATATCTATCTTCTCAAGTATATAATTTAAAATAGTTGACCAAACAAAAGACCTTACTGATTGTAAACAAAATGGTTCTGCTACAATACAACGTTTATATTTTTTATTAATACGAAATGTATCAATATAAAAACTCCAATTATTATTACTTAGCTGGACGATTTTTCTGCTCAATTCATCCTTTAGTAACTCTTTTTGTTTTCTCAAATAACGATTTTTTGTATACTTTTTTCGAGGCTTTTCATTCTGTAAATGTAATTCTTTACGCTTCATAGCAGAAATCGCATCACCAATATACACATTGATAATAGTTCCTTTATAAATAAAATCATCCAACGGAAGACCATAAAAAGTACCTTGTGAATGATAATATTTTTCTGCTTTAAAGTTTGTTAACGAATAGATTTTATTTCCTTCTAATGCAAAAAAATACTTATTTGCTGAATCATAAAAGCCCACAGATTCGGATTGTAAATACTTTTCTCTCATGAATGGTTTTAAGTATTTTTCTGTCCCACAAATCCAAATATCATGAATTCCTGCCGCCTGATACAATTCGTGTCGTTCAACATATTCAGTTGCAATAGGAGAACACTGATATTCAATAACCCATAACTCGTTCCCATATGTAAACATAATATCAGGACGCTGTTTTGTCTCTGGAATCCAACCTTCAAGAACCACATCACTGACACCCTTTTGTTTTTTGATCCACGTGTAGAGATCAATCTTTCCTTGCATATGTTCATTAGTTTCTGGTTCCGAATAGTTTTCACATTCAGTTTTATCTGCATGTCTGAAGTATGGATCTACAATTCGACCATGACAATATTCATACGGTTTTCCACATGCTGGACATAATAAAATTTTCTTTTTGGACCACTGTTTTAACTGTTTTCTGGTGTGTATTCCATCATAACAGTTGATGATTTCGTTTCGAATCTTACAAGTTAAAATAGTAGCTACCTCCTTTGTTTCATTTTCTATATATTAATTCTCCATTTCTCATAGAAATTTTCATAAATCTATCACTCTAACCATACTTTCCAGTAGCCGCACCCGCCGTCAGGAACATATTTTGTTCTCAGATCCCGAAGGTGAAAGCGCAGTAGCTCCTCGATCTGGAAAATAAAATAAAGATAGTCAACCTGGCCTTCACGAATATTTTTCAACACATCATTGATATAAGAGCAGTAGTCCTGCCAGTTAGTAGCTCCGCAATATCCCCCCAGCGACTCCTCATTCCACTGACCACTTTCCTTGGAATATTTTCCACCCATACGTTTTTCTTTAGTTGGTTTGATCAGGAATTTGCGAATCTCAAATTCTCTCTGCCATTTTTCATCTGTGAGAGTGGATTCAGGTCTTCCATTTGTGTTAGATACTAATTTCATTGCGCGAAGTTCTTCCAGTGTGTAAGATTGCATTTTTTTCTTCTCCTCGATTTTAATTTTTTTGTTTTTCAGTTTTTCTGGTAGCTTGTCGGCTACCATCTGTGTATTTATTCTCTTTTTATTCGGAGAAAAAGTTGAAAAATCTTCTACTGTGAGATCTCCGCCAAAATTGTTATGGTTCTTCATAATTTCTGTCTGTGTTTTTGTCATAGTAAAAATCCTTTCTGTTTGTGAAAATTTTATACATAGCAATCACCTCATTTAATCTCTTCAAAAGCGTAGCCATCATTGGTCGTATAATATATTTCTCTTATTCCAATGTCCTTAATAGCAGCGATGCATGATGGACATGGGCGCCCCATTCCGCATGGCTGATCTTCTCTGGTTCTGAAGATGTAAAGTTTCACTTTGGAAAAATTGATGTCGAGATTCTTAATCTGATTAATACATGCGATTTCTGCGTGAAGTTTAGGGAGAAGTGAATCCGACTGGATCCGATAGCGATTGTAATAGCGCTGGCGTGGATGTGTTTTCTGTCGATTGAATCCGGCAGCAATCACCTGACCATGATAAACTGCCACACATCCGATATGCGGACGTGGGAAGTCGGAGATGAGTGCTGCCTGACGTGCTTTGTCAAAATATTTGTAATCTGATGCGTAAAACAATTGTGATGCTCCTTTGTATTTTTTCTACAAAGGATTATTCTCTTTTTGGGAGGAGAGAATAGGCGAATTTTCATTGATCCATTTAATCAAAAGATTTCTCATTCGAATACTCGGAAGATAGATCCAGATTTCTTTTCCGTCTCTAATCGCTGATCGCCAAATGAACTGTAGCATTTCTGAAAGAGCATATCCGTCTTCATCTACAGAAATGCCGTTTGTAAGGAAAAAATTTTTCACAAATGGGTTTATATAGCGATTTACAGGATATACAACAGATGTTCGTGTTCTATAATCGTTCGTTGCTCTGGAATTAATAGGAAGAAACCCTTTTGAATACCCTTTTCCTTTTAATACGTGTTGAAAATCTTTAAAAGTAGTCCAGATATCATCAGAAGATGAAGTTCCACGTATATTCCTGAAGAAATTGATAATATTATTTTTGAGAGTCTTTATTGCGGCGTTATTTTTATTTCTGATATACCATGATTTAGAAAGGTCATGTTCTCTATCGCCAATCATATTTAATTTTGGGTTGTCACAAATATGGATTAATTTACTGTAATCATATTCTAAATAACATTTTGTTGGATCGAATTCACATAAATGATAGTTTTCCATAGAGTCTCCAGAAACGGACCAATACTTATAAGTGAGACCATAGTAATCATAATAATATTTTTGAAGTTGAAGATCGAATCGGTATGTGAGAATATATATTTTCCTAAATGAGTTAAAAGTCTCAATTGGAAAAAGCCATACCATTAAACTGTCTCCGTAACATACAAGGCTTCCAAGCTCACAAAGACGTTTTTCATTATCAAATTTTCCATAATAATCATCATATTCTGGCTTCCAAATCAATTGTCTTGTTTCTGGATCAATATCAACATATGTACTTCTTAGTGTTTCAAAATCCTGCTTAGAAATAGGATATTCATCTACTACGTTAGCCACCTCGTCCATAATTAATGTGTAATTTTGCGACCGGCACAAATCAATCAGTTCGTTATCAAACTTTTGAAATAATGCGTGAGTAGAAACAATGTTCTCTCCTTTATTTATAAGAAGCTTGAGATTGTCCAGTTTTGTTCTGGTTGAGCTAAACTTAGGACTTTTAAAATCAGTATCTTCACAATATTCTTTATAACGCTTGATTTCATCCAAGAATGGAGTAATTACAAGAAATCTATCTCCAATGGATTCATTTATATAGTTCATGATAGATTGAGTCTTTCCTGCACCCATAATCGCATCGACTATATTTACTTCACAATTAAAATTCATTAAAATTCCTCCTTTGAATGCCGTAAATAAATATTCTCTATTTTTATCACCTTTTTTTTAAAAAAAGTGATAACCTTAAAACCCCTAAAAATACGGACTTAGCACGATTTCAGTTTTGGCTCAAAAAGTGATAAAATTGAATTTTGACATGCCTCAAACCCCGTAAAAACAAGGGTTTCAGAAATTGATCCCTTATAAGAAGTATATTAAAAAGTGATTTTTTTTAACGTGTGGAGATGAACTTGTTCATCGACACACCCATGCGAGCTTTGGAACAAAGCGAACATGGAAAGAACGCCGTAGGCCAATATATGATTCATGTCTTACAGACAGTTATCCACATCAAAGCTATTCTCTCCATGCTTCACTTCGTTACGCATTCCGTTCAGTAGCTTTAATGTGGTCACAATCCATTTTCGAGCGTTGCTCTCAAATGTCTTGTGGTTTACATTGGTATTCTCTTTTTGACAGTAAAAAATGAGTATGCGTTATCATAGCTTTAAAGTCTTCAAAACTCACTATAATTTTTGAAAAATTTTTTCTATTCCTGATCAGTACGTCCCGTTATACGGTCATCTTATCCTGGCAGCGTTTAAGCATACCCCCTATACGGTTTCTTTTAATATGATGCATGTGTATCTTCGGAACTACAAGAACCGATTATGTGATAATTATAATAGAATATATATAACAGAAATACCATTTTAAGCTCCTGTGAGACGCTGTGCGAGAGTTTTACATATTTATTGATAAAGTGTTGGCTGATGAAAAGAAAATGCCGTAGAAACGATTGTGGAGTGTCATGCTGTTTTTGATTGTATGCTATACGTTATATAAATAATAGAATATTAAGTGCTGTGATATTGTTTTGAGATCCTATGAGCCGTTGTAGAACGTTTTCTATAATTGGGTGGTAACTTGTTTAATGAAGATATGCAAATCGATTAGAGAGGCGTATAGAAGGTCAAATATTTTTTGATAAAAGAAAAGACACCTGTTTTGAAGTGACCCCCAAAAGTTAGACAATATTTTGAAGTAAAAATTGTTCAAGCAGCCGAAAGGGCTTGCTGTCTGTGAATTGCAGGCGGCAAGCCCTTTAGCTTTGCCTTGATCCTGCGGTTGTTGTAGTAATCCAGATATTCGATCAGTTCCTGTTTGAAGTGTTCCATGGATTGAAATTCTTGCAGATATAACAGTTCACTTTTGAGCAGTCCGAAGAAATTTTCTATCACAGCATTGTCCAGACAGTTTCCCTTGCGGCTCATGCTCTGTCGGATCCCCTTCTCGCGAAGCATCCGCTGGTACTGCTTGTGTTGATATTGCCAACCCTGATCAGAGTGGAGAATCAGGCGTGTTCCGGCCGGGATCTTTGCAAACGCCTCGTCCAGCATGGTGGTTACCATGCTGAGTACAGGATGATCCGATATGGTGTAACTGACCAGATCGCTGCTGTGCAGATCGAGAATCGGGGACAGGTAGAGCTTCTCTCCAAACAGGCTGAACTCCGTCACATCCGTGACCCATTTCTGATTCGGCTTTTCGGCATGGAAATCCCGATTTAGCAGATTTGGTGCGATTTTGCCCACTTCTCCCTTATAAGAGCGATACTTCTTCATCCTGACACGGCAAACTAAGCCCAACTCTTTCATAAGCCGCTGGACAGTCTTGTGGTTCACAGAGAATGTACGCTTGCGAAGTTCTGCCGTGATCCGGCGATAGCCGTATCGACCCCTGTTTTCATGGTAAATCGTTGTGATTTCTTCCTTAACAGATGCATATTTGTCTTCTTTCTGCATCTGCTTCAAATGATAGTAGAAAGTTGCACGGGGCAGTTGAGCGATTGAGAGCAGAATACTGAGTGCGTGTTTTTGCCTTAGCTTCTGAACTACCAGCGTTTTTTGTGCTGGTGTCGCTCGTCTTCCAAAACCAAGGCTTGCAAATTTTTTAGGTAATCGTTCTCCGCACGCAGTCGCTGCACTTCGGCCAGCAGATCTTCTTCTACCTGCTTCGGCAGCTGCTTTGGCGGACGACCCTTACTGCTGCGGCCACGCCGTTCGACGGCAAAGCCTTCCGGCCCTTCCTCCAGATAGATTCGCTCCCATGATTTGATTCGATCTCTGCTGTTTACCTCAAATCTACGACAGGTTTCGCTGTAACTTAATTTCTCTTCCTGCATAGTTTCAATCACCAGTTTTTTGAATTCCGGCGTATATCGTTTGTTTGGTACTCCTTTTGGCATAACAAAACACCCCATTTGTTAGACAGTATGGTATACTATCTAACAAGTGGGGTGCAGTTCATTTTGGCAGATATCTTAAGTGGCCTATAAAGATATGATTAAAATTTATTATCGAAATTTTGCCGGAAATTTTGGGGTTTGCGGCTGGTTATGGTGGAAAAATTGAAATTTTGTATGTAAAAAAGTGGGAGAGTGAGGTCGGTTTTTGGTAAGAAAATACGGGTACTTCTCGATATTTATCTCGATAATGGGGTGAAAGTGGTGGATAGCGGGATAAACGCGGAAATTGTGCGGTTTGGGAGTGATTGGTGATGGTGGCGAATTGGAGTGGGATGGTTGCTGGATTGAATGTTTAATTGGTTGTTGAATTATTAGATATACTTATATGTATATTAGAATTGGTGATGAGTGATAGGGGTGATTTTTGAAGTGACTGTGTGGGGCGATCAGCTTACGGTCTAGCTGCGGAATCGAACGCACGTTCTGGTTTTTGCTACCCCCTATCACTTTAACGCGGTAATGCGTTACCGTGAAGTGGCTGTAAACGTACATTTTACAGTCACTTGTATTTAAAGTGGTAAAGTGGTAAAGAATTAAATTCTGGTATGGTCTGGAATGATAATGTCAACCATATTAGAAATAATGGTTTACAATTATAAATATTAACCATGGTTCGAATTATTAATAATACTTATTGATATTTATAAGAAAATAGATAGAAAAAATATCGTAAAAATGATTGACATATATACGAACGTGTGATACTATGTATACAGTCAATCACGAACGAGTAATTAACGCAATCAAATATAAAAAAGTTTCAAAAAGTTCTTGACAATCACACGAACGTGTGATATCATTAAGACAACAAATTCAAGGGGGCATTTCAAAAGCCCCTAAAAAATCATATTCGGTTCTATCCGAAAAAGTTCTACTGTACATTGAAAATTAGTGATAGATTATGGTACACGGTTCATACCGTGTTAAACATTCCTATATAGTAGGTCACGCCATAAATCTATACAGAAAGAAGGTGAAACCAATGAGTTACACTGTTATGGTTTTTAGAATCATTTTTATCACGCTACTAATAAAATGGTTAATGAAACACAACAACATTAACAAATAGTTCCACCTTGTGGTAGGATTGTAGTTAGAAAATTGCGACATCTTCATTACATAATCCTAATTACAATTCTATCACATTTCTGTAAAAAATTCCACTATTTTTAAACAATCTTTTTAGGATTTTCATACACTGCCCATAGCCACGGCGTGGATACGATAAGGTGAAAAGAATATTAAGATTCCACACAGGTTTTAAATTTTCCGTGTGTACAAATTGAATAAAGCGGTTAAACGTTTATCCCAGAAAAAAGTATAGTAACCACATGAAAATGTGACCATAGAACATATGGCGCGAAAAGTCGGGATGCCCGATTGAGTAGTGGATACCACCATTCAGACAATTGTCTGCGTGAAGTGTTTGACTCACATGTTGAAAACATATCCTTAAGTCGATGCAAGTAATTATTCCGTGGAGTGGTGAAAGTTGAAGCGTTATAAAAACGATATGGTAGTAAATAATCAAAATAAGAGTCCTATCGATGAACACGATAGAAAGTTGAAGGTTCATATAAAAACTTACTTCAACTTTAATTATAAAAGGTTACATCTTTTATATTTGTATCTTAACAGGGTAACACCTGCGAGAGTCGATAAGGTTGGTTGGGTAACTCTGACAGCCTTGACAATACAAAGTAGAAGCTCTGTATCTGGTTCAATTTAGCTCAACGGGACAAGTGCGCTTTGACGCTATGGTTTAATCTCAACTTGTCTCTTTCCAAATAATAAAAATTATTGCACCTATGCGTTAAATAGGAGAAAGAGGACATCATGAGAAAAAACAACACTTATTTAGCAATCAACTTCTATGCTGAGAACCTGTCCACACAGTTACGGTCTGAGTTCATGGATGCAGTAGATCACGAGAACGCACTTATGGGAATCGAGGATTGCAAGAACCGTATCGCTTCCACTGAATCCAAAATCTCCAACATCCAGAACAACAAAAATATGAGCGTCGAGGACAAGAAAAAGAACATTGATGCTGAGAACGTCAAACTGGAAAAACTCAAGACCGAAAAAGCTGAGTACGAGGAGACAGCAGAGTCTACGCGAGAAGTCTATGACAAGGTTTTTGCGGCTATGACTGTCAAGAACGCTGACCATTTTGGCAACAATCCGGACGTTGTGAGAACTGTCTTACGAGTTCTCGCCTCCGTGGAATCTCCGAACTTCATTAAGGATGCTATTATTCCGGCTTTCCAGAATCCTGACCTGTACAATGCTCTGGAGACTATCCATATCACCTCTAAAGCTTCTGATGACGGCGCTCTCGTCATGTCCAAAGAAGTAAAGGATGCATACAAGAAAGCATCTGCTGAACTGGAAACCATCATTAAGACCACTTTCAGCCTTCCGTTCGAATCCGTGTATACAAGTAAAACACGAGTAAAACTGACAGCAGAGGACAAGAAGCTTCTGCATGATTGCTATGTAAAGGATTTCAACGACGCACGAGACACAAACGATGAAACTGGCGCTATTACTATCGGAAAAAGAACCGTGAAACGTCTTGTCAAGACAAAGAGAAACAAAAAGACTAACGAAGTCACATATGACTATTCTGGTCTTGCGAGTGTTATTAGTAAAATCGTTCTGAAACACTATTTCACAGAGAAATAAGGGAATTTCATACATAGTTTGAAGGCAGGAGAAATCCTGCCTTTTGTAGTATGCATGAATAAAAAATGAGAGGAGAAATGGGAAATGAGAAAATTATATACACTTCCGGGATCGGACTATATCCATAATAAACTTTTCCCGATGGGGACAGTAGTTTTGTGCCTGGACAACGGAAATCTGGTTGCTTGCGTAAAATTCAATTCGCCGCGCAAGAATCCTATTCGAACATCTGTATTTTTCGCAGATAAAAATCAGTGGGTAAAATGCGTGATGAAAAACGCATTAACAGAAGAAATCTGGCGGTATCACTTTGAAATGCAACGGAAATTAAATGCACCTTGTTATAAGGGAAATTATGAGAACATGATGAAACATGACCGGAAAAAGAAAACTGGTTCTGGCGGTGTCCGATTAGGAAAGTTCTATGGACAGATTACAGACTACGAATGCAGAAAAGACCCTCTTCATGATTTCCGGAGGGTGTGGAATTAAAGGGGATACTATCAAATTGACATTCCCTTGAACGTGTGATATTATGAAAGAAAATACGGAATCGAGGTTATGTTATATGATAGTATATAAAAAACTTGGAAAAATTTTAGAGGAAAAAAATCTATTATGGAGAGCTTTATCAACGGAAGGTGGACTTTCACCAAATATGCCAACCAAACTCGCACATGATAGGCTTGTAAACTCCGACACCATCAACAAAGTCTGCGAGTATCTTAAAGTTCAGCCGGGAGATATCATGGAATGGATTCCGGACGCAGAATATGAGGCTCAAAATGCAGAACGGATTGAGCTTGAGCGTCAAATTGCAGAAATGCAAAAGCAGCTAAAAGCTCTCAATGCAAAGAAAACTAAATAACCACACCACAGCACCCAGCCCACAAGCCAGGGTGCTATTTTTATGCCCAAAATTCCAGAAATCTCCTCAAAACGGAGAATAGTATTTAAAAGGGAACCGTGCAAATTCTCCCATAGGCAAAGGCACGGAGAAGGAGAAAAAATGAAGGCATATAATTATGAAATTTTTGACACTGTAAACGAGGAATTTTCCTCTAAGTCCGTCATCGTTGGCACAGCCAGCGAAATTCGCCCGATTTATAAGGCGTTTGTACGGGCATTTAATGCAGGTTGTCGGACATCACTCGTTCCGACATTCTGCAACTTCCCTCGTTTCGTAGAAGGCAGATACTACGGAATTTCCATCGGTGACGATGGTTATTTCCAGATCATCAACGAGAATACGCTTGTTGGTATGTTCCTTAATGGAACGCTCGGAAGCGAAAGTGAGGTGTACAGACCATGAAAAAAATCGCATACGGAATCGCAGTTTTAGCACTCACAGCGAGTGCTTTTTTATTAGGCAAATCCATGCCTGATAAAGAGAATTACATCAACATGGAAACCGTCACAGACTTCGACGCAACAGAAACCGGGCTGATGCTCTACACGGCAAACGGAGACGGTTACTACTGGGAAAGATGAAGGGAGAATAAAACTATGTCAACAAAACAGTATAAGCGTCACATCATCAGCGTGGCAAAACAGTTAGGTTACAAGGAAAACGTGATCGCACGGCTTGAAGCAGCCGCAAGCGAAAACGAAATGACTCGCATTATGAATATGGCGAGAAGAGAAATCATTTAGGGAGGGAAATCACAATGAAAACTATTAACTGCATGGAAATCAGTAACAAATACGACAGCCGGATCTGGAATGCGTCCACAGAGAAACGCATCAAGGCAAACGTGAACAACCGGTCACGGCGTATCCAGAAGCTTGTAACTCATGCCATTCTCAAAGGAGTCGGTCTTGGACTCCTGTGTGCGGCTTGTATGATTGAACCGTCATACGGAAACGTATCAGTAAACCTATTATACGCAGCTTGTGGTGTCGGTTTAGTAATCATCGGCTAAAGGAGGGAAATGCATCATGAAAAAGACACTTTATTTACGGGATCTGCTTCCGTTTATCTCTTATGGAGCAACACTCCAGATCATGGAGATCTCCAGGGCAGAACGGAATCGGTACGGAAACTTCGAGGGTTATGCCTACGACTACATGTTTCCGGAATGCGATTTAGTAATGCGTGGAACTATTGAACAGTGTTATCCGGAACTGCTTGACAGAGAAATCGCTGATGGAATCCACAGTGATGGTGAGCGTGAAGGAATTTATATTCACCTGTACAAAGATCTGGAACGCAGATTTGTGACATATGAAGAGCCGTTTAAAGGCAAAATCTTCACGCTTAGCGTGTTAAGAGATTTATACCAGGTATATATATATAAGAAGGAATACCCGGAATTTGATATCTGGCTTCATGATATGCTGAAATCAGGAGTATTTGAGGAGATGAAAGAATGACAGAGATGGAAGCAAGACTTTATGAAGCGAAATTGCGGCGCTTACGGTCGCAGTATCCGTGTCGTGGGTGTAAGTATTATGCATGGTGCGGAGAACCGGACAGAACACAGAAGTGTGACGGTCGGAAACGGCTTGTCAAACGTAAACTGGTCGTCCGGAAGAGAAGTGGAGTGGTAAAAATTTTTGCTTGACAATATGGCATATATGCCATATAATACTCATACAAAAGAAACACCGGAGGAATTTATGAGTAAATTTAAAGCAGAGTTTTATGAAAACGGAGATAAAATCCCTGTAAAAGAATTTCTCGACAGTTTAGACGAGAAGATGAGAGCGAAAATGTTTATGTCTATTCGTTTAGTTGAAGAGAACGGAAATCAGCTTCGGCTACCTTATAGCGAATATCTGGACGATGGAATTTTTGAGCTTCGTGCAAAAGTTGGAACGGATATTTCCAGAGTGCTATATTTCTTCTATTATGAAGGGAGAATAATACTAACACATGGATTTATTAAAAAGACCCAGAAAACACCACCAGAAGAGATTAAGAAAGCAAAGCAGTATAGAAAGAATTTTTTAGAAAGGAATGGTGAATAGTATGAAGTTTGAAGATTATTTCAACGAACAGATGAAGGATCCGAAAATGAAAAAAGAGTGGGATGATATCCAGCCAGAAATGGATGTCATCCGAGCAATGATCAAAGCGCGGAACGAACAGAATCTGACGCAGAAAGAGCTGGCTGACAGAATTGGTATGAACCAGGCAGACATCTGCAAACTTGAAAACGGAACTCGAAACCCGTCTTTAAAGCTTTTAAAGAAATTAGCCAACGGATTAAACATGGATCTTCGGATCCAGTTTGTCCCACGGAAAACATCCTTACGGTAATAGCCTGTACTAAACTCTTACAGGCGAAACGGAAATACAAATAAATTCTAACGGTATATAGATAGCATCTTACAGAAATGTGAGGTGCTATTTTTTTACAACAAAATGCATAAATATGCAAATATATGTATATTTGTGCAACGCAAAATTGAATATAGAAAACAAAAAATAAAGAGAGATAAAGGAGAAATGAATCATGAGTAAGACAAGAAAATATGTAGCAGCAGTAGAGATTGAAAAAGAAATGCAGGACGCACGGAACGCAGAAGAGTTTACCGGGAAAACGGAGAAGTTAATCATCAAACAGATGGTGGACAACGCACGGATTAACTCCCGCTTCGGAGACAAAATTCTTGTAGCAATCAATCCACTTCATGTACACATTCCATCATGGCAGAGACAGTGCGATGTTGTGGCTGCAAATGAAATTGGAGCAAAATACAACAAATACAAATGGGAAGTTCCGAAACTGCTCTACTACAAGGGAATCCTGCTTTGTATTGATGGTATGCACAGAATCTATGGAGCTTTTAGAGGCAAAATCGATTCTGTTATTTGCGAAATCATCGAGTGTTCACTGGCAGAAGCAATCAAATTATTTCTGGATCAGGGAGTTGATCATAGAAAGATGTCGCAGGTTGATTATTACAGAGCCGCAATAGAGAGTGGCGATACAAACTACATTGAGTTAAAGAGAATTTGTAATTCTCACAATGTAGCGGTTAAAGGAGATCCAATCGAAAATCAGATCGGTGTGTTCACATCTATCTCAGATGGTATCCGTTCTATTCAGAGAAACGGATCCGATCTGTTAGATAAAATTGTGGATCTTATCACGAAATTGCAGTGGAATGGTTACGCAGATACCTACAACGGAAAGGCATATACAGCAAAGTTCATTCGTGTAATGCATACGCTCTATGGATATTATGCCGGAAGAGAAGACGAAATGGAGAAAATCCTTCTTGAGAAGTGCAAGGGAACGGATTTCTTTGTAAACAATCTCATGGAAAAAACACAGGGACAGGCATTCGATGCGCTGGCAGAGGTTGTTCAGTACGAAATGGAAAGTGTGTTCAAGAGATCTAATAGAGAAAAAGCAAAAGAAGCAGCGCTCAAGAAGGGAATCAGAAGCGTGAACTAATACATAGAACTGAATAATTATACATAGCCAGATCTTGCCGGTGAGTCCATCACCGGTGAGAATGTGGTCATGTATATGATCGAAAATACAAAAGGAAAGGAGAATGATTTATGAGTAGCAGAGTTCACCTTACAAAGAAAATGCGAGAATTTGTGCCGGTCTTACGGCGAAACGGATACTCGTATGCTCGATGCAGAGGAAGTCACTTTACCTATATTAATAGGCAGAGTGGAAAACACATCACAATCAACAAAGATCTGAACGATTTAGTGATGGAAAGGCTGATTAAAGAAAATTGTTTGATATAAGGAGGAGGAAACTTTATGGCAGAGCTTAGTTATGAGGTACTTTTACGGAAAGGCAATTGCGTTCTGGTTGAGAACAAGATCGCAGAAGAATACATCGTCGGAGTTGGATATAATCCAGAGGCTCCAGTTGGACAGCAATGGAGACAGGGACATTATTTCTCGTATTTGTTCAGTGACAGAGGTACTGCGCTGATGAAAGCAGTTGATTTCCTGCTCAGTCGAGCTTCTGAATACTATGTTTCAAAGGCACGGCTTGAGGAAATTGCAACGTCAGCGTTGCATGAATTAAAGGAAACCGACGAGGATTCCTTTACGGATTTTTGCGAGAACGATCTGGATCTTACAGACGAAGAGAAAGAGTGGTTCGGACTGAATGATGGAGAGGAGGACGAAGATGATGAGTGAACACCATTATTTTAATTGGAAAGATATCAAGGTAGCATACTGGGGCTTGAATGAATGGAAAAAGATAGCGAAAATGTTACATCTTGATGTCGTTAATAATGAACCATTGATTCAGAGAAAACGAGCTATTCGTGATTTCTTTAAAAGAGAATCAGAAAAAGGTGTACGCAGAGTTATCAATGGAAACGCAGATGATTGCTGGGAATCAGTCATTTGGCTTCTGGAACTTCCGAAGGAAATCAAAACGAGAGATCAGGCGGAAGATTGGTTTCAGTACAACGAACGCCTGGAATATATTCCATCTGCGTATGATTGCACAGGACAGCAGTTCACATCTTGGTACAAACTCGTTAAGAGAAGAGACAGATGGTGGTGTTATCACTGCATTTCTATTGATGTCTAGGAGATAAAAAAATGGAATTCATGAAGATTGTAAGAGAAATCTGCAACGTAGAATCTACTGATTGTAGATCTCTTAATAAAAGCGAACTGGCACGAAAATTGATGAATATGGCAAATATTCCGAAGAATGCAGAGATAACGGAGATCCCGCTTGATTGGAATAATCAAGTTGCAATTTTATTTATTATTCCAGATGATGATAATTATTATTGTTTATACGCTGGACACTGGAATAATAATATAGAAAGTATGCAGCTTGTAATTAGTGGAACTGTATACAGAAGTGAAAATAGATTTGATTTTGATTTCTATAATAAAGGAAAAGAAATCGGTTTAGATTATTTTGAGACAGTTTAAGAAATACGCTTTGGAAAGATTTTGCAGGGCACATAAAGAAAGCAACATTTCATAGGAAGATTGGAGAAAACGATTATGGTAGAGATGAATGATACAATGCAAAAGTGTTTCGATACGATGGATGATAGACAGAAAATCAGAATGTTCTATGAACTCACAAAATATATGTGTGAGAATATGGAATACGAAGAAGATGATGATATGAACAATTTGATGGATGATATTGCTAATGTTAGAAATGACATTGACAATTTATGAAACTAAGATTTCAAAAAAGGAGTGAGACAAATGGATATTGAAAAGCAGAAAGCAGAAGCAAGAGACAAAAATGATTTGGTTGATCATCTGATCGAAGTCATCGAGTCAAATGATTTACGGTATTCGTTTGAGTGGTCATGCGGTAACACAATGGAAGTTTACGACAAAGAAAAAGAAGTCGGATATGTGTTGCGTATTGACAAAATCGAGTACGACAAGAACGGAAATGCAACAAATTTATAGCGACCAGACAAAGGCAACCAGAGAATATATAACTGGTTGTTTTTTATTATGAAAAAATAGAAAGTGGGGAACGAATTATGTATGACTTTACAAAAAATGAAATGGAAATCATTAAAGACAATCTGATGTCATATATTGCAAATTTCGGCAAACCACGGATTGAGCGTGGAGATGACGGTGAGGGCTTCTATGTGTTTACTGATGATTCAGATTCATGGAGACAGTATTGTTACAACATTGACTATCTGAATGGATGGCTATATGGCTGCGTCCAGGCGGCTTGTGGGAATCCAAAACAAGATGAAAAAATGAGAGAAATGTGTGATAATGCAGGATTCAGAGAAAGATATGCAATCTTGTATGGTAAAAGAGAAACGAAAAATATCAATGGTCATAAATGCTATGTATTCACATACTCAGATAATGATGAATATCAGGATGCAAACGGAGCTTTGTATGACACAGTAACAAAAAGTTGGAGAGATTAGAAAGGCAGGTTGTTATATATGAGAGAAATTAAAGTGAAGTTATACCAGGGAGAAAATGACAGTTATGTGGAACTTTGGAGAACAGTAGAAAAACTTAATGGAAAACATAGATATTATGGAAGATACACATATGGAGATGATGGAACTTGGTATTCTGTATGCGATCCGCTTGGCTACTGTGAATTAAATGCACCAATGGCAGATGATGTAATGTTTATCTGTTGTGACGAATATGGAAACGAAGTGGTTCGCTATTCGAATGCGGATGGAAATAAACTTCCCAAACTTGAAACAGTAATCAGAGAACAATGGGACAAAGCAAAAGAAGAGTTCCGACACAATGAAGAAGATTTGAGCAAAGAGTTTTGGAGCCAGTGCTGGAATGGAGATACCACAATGAAAATAAATCAGTGGTTGTTGTCCTATAAAGATCCAGATTTATATCCTGAAAAGGCGAAAGATTATGATGTAAATTGGACAGGATGTTGGGCAGAAAAAGAAATCGGATATGAACCGATTCCAAATACAGAATTTGAGTATTTAGGCCACAAATATCAGTTCACAAAGGTAAAACATAAACACGAATATTGTGGTGTTGAATGGTATGAGTTTGTATGTACTGACTCGCCTTATGTAATGCAGGACACACCTTGGGTAAAAGATAGGACATGGATCCAGTTTTATATGTATCTTGGAAATTGGTTCGATGACAAGACTTATGGAACGATGTACGACCAGAGAACAGCAAGAGAAAAAGTGGTTGCAGCACTTATTAAAAAGTTCCCTATGAAAAATAAATGGGATAAGTTGCTTTATGTAAAAAAGAAAACTGGAAATGAATTTTACAATTGTGATTGCTGTTACGAAAAAACATATTCTGATATGGCAGATGTACTTATCAACAGAAATTATCATAGAAAGGATATTGATCATCTTTGTAAGTTCATCAACAAGGAAACAGAAGGAATTGTGTTTGCAAGCAACAGAGGTAATAAGCACGCAATTAAGCAGACATATCCAGATATTTATGATTATGATAATTGTCTATTGTAAGAATTGAGGTGATTAATACGCAAACTATTGATAAATCTGTCACACCTGACGGAATAGAAATTGAACTTAGAGATTTAAGTGGAAAACATAAGCTACCAGATTATAACGGATTGGCGATCTATTTCTGTGCCGTAGCGAAGAAAACATTTCCACCAAATAAGGGATGGTATGCACAGGAAGGAAAGGAATTTCGTTCATGTATCTGTTACTACAAAAATTATACATCAGATATGTTAAAGGCAGATTATGAAGCATTAAAGGATGGTACAAAAACTCTTGCAGATTTAAAAGAACATCTTTGGAATCATCAGAGAGATTGTTATGTACTTGGATTATAAGGAGGTAAAGTGTATGTTTAAATGTGAAATTAAGACAGGCAACGCAGCATTTTGTGATCCGTATACGGGAGAAGAAGATGAACATTTTGAAGGTTTTGAATTAAATAGAATCCTTGATGAAATCAAGATGAAAATCGCAGAAGGTTATACATATGGAACTTGTCTTGATATCAACGGAAATAAAATTGGAAAATGGAGTCGCTAAAATTGAAAGTGCGGAGGCGGAGAACTATGCGACAAGAGAAAAATAAAAGAGTTCAAGTAGATATGTGGTATGGAAACGTAAAAGAAGAAGCCGATGGAATCAGTATCACATTTTATCCGAACAGCGGCGAATATCGCGGGAATATCTATAAAGATGGGAAGATCATCGGTGATTATACTTGTGAAAGTTCAGTGGAACTCGAAGATGCGTTCCCCCAGTTGGAGTTTAACTGGGATTAACATAGAAACGAGGTGAAATTATGGAAAATGACTTTATGTACGGAGAATTAAAGAGATGTAAAGAGGACGAGGTAAGACCTTGCCCATTTTGTGGCAGTAAAGAAATTGTTATAGACAAATATAAGATGGCCGCTGGTGAAAGGTTTAGAGTTATTTGCTTTGGATGTTTGGCAATGATCGATCCAGGATGGGCGCAGCAAGCATGTGATGTGATAGACATGTGGAATAAGAGAGTTTGAATTTGTAATTTTAAATGGAAGGAGTGTGTTTGTATGGATAAGGAAAGATATCAGAAATATGTAGAAATTACAAAGAGAGTAGAAAACGAAGATCTTTACAGCGGAGAGAGAATAAGTCTGTTAATGGATATTGAAAGTGCGGATCGGAAATTCCATTTAAGATTAGACGATTGGTTGAAGGCAGATGAATTTAATTTTGCTCATGATTTGTACGGAATTATGAACAACATCAATAGAATTGAATTTCCTGCAATAGATTTTGGATTATTTATTCCAAGATTCGCAGGTAAGTAATACAGAGAATAATAAAGCAGATGCAGAAATGTGTCTGCTTTATTTATTAGAAAGTGTGGAAACTAATGAAAAGTTACGAAGATGCAATTCTGGACTATCAGGAAAGTGAAAAGGATGAATGTGCAGCGTGTGAATTTGCAGATGCAGAAAAATGTAAAAATCAGTGCATGGAAATTCATTCCGCTTACAATCCAAATTTACGGAGGTAGAAACATGGGAATCATTTATGATAAAAATGCAAAAGAAAAAGAACTGTACTCGGCATACGGTCTCACCGTATATGGAAAAGAAAACAGATACGATTCAATATGGTCACCGGATGTAAAATCTGTACTCATCACGTTACGGATTTCAGACGGAGAGAAAGATTTGGTCGATGAATATCTCGGAAATAACTGTATTTTCCCAGGTACGTTCGAATTAACGATTGATAATTTTCTGTGGTGGATCCAAAAAGACAAGCCGGACAATTATGATATCAAATCACATATCCTTAAATGTCTGTGTAGTAGCAACTGTTTGTTTAATACTCAGATCGAGAACAGAAAACGTAAAGAAGAACGAGAAAAAGCCGAGGAAGATAGAAGCAAGAAATTAGCCGAAGAACGCAAAGAAAAGGTAGAAGCGATTAAACGGTACTGCAAAAATAAGCATCTTGTTTTTTGTCAGAACTGGAGAGGAGTTTATTTGTTCGAGGTTGATAATGAACGTGCAAAAGAAACGCTTGAAAGTGCTGATTCTGATCGGCTTGACAGTTATGTGAATTATATGAAAAAGAACAGCGTTGTAGATGCAAGGCTTGTTACAGATGGAAGCTTAGATGATATTTATGAATATATTCGGAGGTAATACATATGGCAGAAATTAGAATTAATACAACCGGTGATGGATGTTGGTGGTTATATGGAAGTTCGGAAGCTTGGAAAGATTATGTCGGCTGCGAGGATTTTAATGAGCAGGTAGTCCTGTATGGAAACAGAGATTACAGTGGAATTGAAGAGGCATCTTGGTATCAGAAGGCAAAAGAAATCATCGATGATATCAACAATTATGATGATTATCCAGATGATATGTCTGAGGAAAATAAAGAAAAAATCAGAGAGATTTTGGATTATTCGCATGACGATGTTCCGGTGGAAGTGTTACGGATTTTATATCCTGATGACGAGTTTAAAACCGGCACTATTTGCGGCTATTCTCAGGGAGATTGGGAGTATTACATCGTTAAAGGAGACGTTGATGTAGAGCGGCTTGAAGCGTATTACTTCGGCAATGTTGTAGATATCTTTCTGAAAGACAACGAAGAAGAATATGGTGATGTAATGACATGCGAAGAACTTTGGGATGCCGAAAGAGAAGGATATGAAAAGGTATTTAGAGAGCGATACGAAATTCCTGAAGATGAAGAGTTGAAGATCTATGTGGCTGATGGACATGTACAAACACTGAATTGGAAAATGGTGAGTTAGGAGGCACGGCATGAGAAGTACGATAGAATACGGAAACAGCATTGTCGATATTGTGCATGGAATTTATAAAGAACTTCCTGACTGGTATGGAATTTCAGATATTGGATTTGTGTGGCATGGAACGCAGGCCGATCCAGAAATCGAGTACAAAGGTCATCGAATTAACAGCGTGGTCATTGAGGATACGATGTGGGAAAGATGGATTTACGATAATGACGGAAACCTTCTTCCAGAAAGAGAAAATGATGATGATGGATTCTCTCGGTTTATGAGAGATAATGCAGATGAAGTTAGGGGATTGATTGATTTTGTGATGAAAAACGAGGGAAAATAAATGAAAATGGAGCAACTAATGGAAATCAGTGCAGGAGATATAAGCCAGAGTATTAAAAACCAGATTATTACAGTTTATGAAAGGGAAAATATTCCTGGCTTAAACGGATTCGCACTTACATGGGAAGAATTGTGTAAAGATACAGAGGAATTAGATTGGGAGATTTTAGATATTATGACACATCCACGGAAATATGCGGCGCTGTTAAAAGTGTTCGCCTATTTTCAGGGTATGATGTTGAAATAGCAATTTCAAATGGAAAGGATAGCCGATTTATATGAAAATTAAAACATGGATAAAGTATGAAGAGAGTTATTTGCCACCGAGATGTAGAAAATTAAGATATAAAAAATGTGAAGATTATATTAACGCTAATCTTATAGAAACCTCCATGGATGATGTAAAACTTGCTTTTGAAGATAATTCATATTCAGGAAAAGGAAATATTTATTATTTTAAAAACAAGCTGTGGAGTAAGGTTGAAAAGAGTCATCTTATAGCAGGAGATACAGAAAAATACAAAGATGCATTAGAAATATTGAAATATTTGAATGAACACTATTCTTGGTACTTTCCGAGATTATGGAGAGACGGAGAGCATCCTGATAGAAAACACATACTTAGTGTTGTAAGAAAAGAAATGAAAAAATATCTTTTGATTGATGGAGTTTTGTATAAACAGACTGCTGAACCTCGATATGTAGTAAATACATTTGGATTAGGTCATAATCATGGTGGCACAGGAATGTTTTGTGAATATTTTTATAATGATAATATTGGAAAACAGAATTATTTTTCAGCATTAGAAGGTGATAAAGCGGTTGCTTACGCAAATTATGTGGCAAAAAGACGAGGTGATACAGATGATGTTGGAAAATTTGAACCCTTTATTATTTGTCATATGCCAGAATTAGTAAAGGTAAAACCTAATAAGCAGCATGGAGATGGAAATAAATTTTTAAATGAAATTGAAAATATGATTTGTAATACAGATAATGTTATGGAAGCAGGATTACTTGCAATGTATATGTGTAATAAGGAGTGATTATATATGACAGTAAAAGAATTAAATAGAGATCAGTTACACGAACTGAAACAGGCATATTATTCAGAACTTGTAAATGAAGGTACTTTTGCAGAAGTGATGGGAGTTAATATTAATGAACCGTCATATGAAATGATTGCAAGTATTGATGAATATGTTAGTGATGAATTTATTTATGAACACTATGATGGATATAGTTTTACAGAAGATGATTTTTTCTGTAGTGCGGAAAGGAGTGCTTAATATGTTGGATATTTCAAATTTATACGCATATAGGATTGATGAATTGGCTGTTGGAATAGTAAAGGCAGAATCTTATGAAGATGCAAGACAAAAAGTAAAGGTAGCTTATTTAAAACACAATGATTGTTTTGATCCAGAAAGAGATTTTATAGAGTTAAAACAAATTGCAGAAAATGATTCATGGTTTAGTGATAATCCTGATGTAGTTGAAGTCGATGAATTAATATAGAAGTGGAGTGACAGACGTGAATTATACTTATTTTGGAAATAGAATTGAAAGAAGCTCATTAGGAAATATGGGGTTACAGTTATTAGAATCTCAAGAGAAATTAGTTTATCAGGAATATGAAGTTGAGAATCTTAGAATTAAAGCAGCTATGTATAAAGCATATTTCTTTCGTAATTCCATATTAGCAGAAAAATTAGAAAAACAAAGTGAAGAAAATAGAGATGCACTTATCGGAGAGTTTGATGGTTTTTCATATGCAAGTTGGAGAGCTAATGCTGTATATAGAACGCTTGAAAATATGTGCGATGAAGGACTATTAACTGAAAAAGAATATAGAGAATGCAAAGTATGAAACAGTTATTTTAAATGAAACGGAGGAGAATCAATATGAAGAAAATTATCAATGGAAAAATGTATAACACAGAGACGGCAAAGGCACTTGCAACATCTTATCACGGAACGCCAGGAGATTTTAGCTACTATGAAGAGACTCTATACAAAAAGAAAACTGGTGAGTATTTCTTATATGGAATCGGTGGTGCTGCAAGTCCATATTCACAGAGTTGTGGACAGAACAGTTGGTCTGGCGGTGATGGATTTGAACCGCTTACGGAAAACGCAGTGCACAAATGGGCAGAGAAAAATATTTCTGCAGATGAATACTGTGAACTTTTTGGAGAACCGGAAGAGTAGGAAGCAAACGAGATGAAAAAATATGGAATTGTATTAAAAGAAAAACATTTTACAGATGGTCTGACGGCAAATGAGATTATGGAGCTGTTAGATATGTTTGCTGGAAATACAGAAGTTTTTCCAATCGAGCTTGAGGCAAGATATCAGGAATCTTCCGCCATGGGATTCATTACAACAGATGCGGCAGAAGAAATGGATTTCGATTATGAGTCTTCTGGATTACATGATTTTATTGCTGTAATTTTGGATGATATGGAAAACGAAAATGCTGATCACGAATACGAGTTTCGTGGCGTAAAAATCTATATGGACAGATAGGGAGGTAGACATATGGTAGTAACAGGAAAACGGAACGAATTTACGGTTGGCGATTTTCTTAGCAAGATCGCTGACAATTATCTGGAGATTCGGATCAACGAATATAAAAACGATGTACATACAGGGAGACGGTGGATTATTCCACGGCATGGGAAATTAACTACTGAGATTCCTGATGATGTATTGGAAGCGAAGGTATCAATGATTGTACTGTATTTTGACGGGATGAGCATTGAGATTGAGGGAAAATAAAACAAGAGTTTCATTGGCAGAATTAGAAAGGGATAAGTGATTATATGAAAATGTATGATTATAGTAATTTATTGCAGGCTGTAAGAGAAACAAATACAAACAAAATTGTAGCGGAAAACAATAGAATAGCAGATAAGAAAAACGCTTTATCAAAATTAGAAATGAAGTTAAAAGCAAGTGGTTTATTAGATGATTGGTATGATTTAAAAAGACTTTGTAGAGAAGCAAATGTAAGAATTATGCCTTATGGTGGATGGGACGAAGAGAAACAGGGAGTATTGATGAATGATTCTCAATACTTTGAAGATAATGGGATGTTTATGAAGTGCATGAGTTCTGGTTCTCATTGGTCTGATTACTTCGGATTTTCTTATAAGGATAGAGAGTTTAAATGGAAAATCTGTCACATTACATCATCTACATTATTCAATGGTTTTGATGATGAAGTGAGTGAACTTAACACAAAAATTAAACTGATTGAATTATTCATGGAAAGGTATGAAGAATATAGAAATATTCAGTTACAAAGAATTTACATGAAAATAGGTAAAATCACAGAAGAAACTATGGCGATTAAAAGCGATAGATAATTAATGAAATGAGGATTTCAGAAGAAAGCGAGGGTAAAATATGACAAGAGAAAGGGCAACTAAAATTGTAAATGACTTTTTTAGCGAAATGAACCCTACTTTATGGGACGGAAATAGTAATAAGCCAGAAACATTTGATGAACGTCCTTGGCAATGTGAATTAGCCGATGGTATAAATCTCGAAATTACTTTTGCGTATGATGAAGAAGATGGATGGCATCATTATTGCGATTTAGTTTACACAAAAGATAACAGTTCTTTTGACTTAATGAGCGGTTATGGAATTGATTCTAAACTAAATGTGATAGATACAGTAATGGATATATGTAGAGATTACAAATAGGATAAAACGTAGATTTAGTTGTATGAAAGAGAGGTAGATATTATGAGTGGAATGTTTATGCTTCCAGGAATGTTTTATAATCATATTAAGGATTCAAAATTAAAAATGCCAGAGGATTTTGAAAATTACAATCCAGAAGAGTATCCTCATTTTCACGTATTTATGCTTACACATTTAGGACAGCTAATTGATATTGCTGCATTAAAAGGTAACGCAAATATCATAGCTGACATTCCAGAGAATGCTATCAAAAGTGTGACGCTTAATGATTTAATGAAAAAGGGTGTTGTGTTTGGAACTGGCGATTTAGTATGAAACGGAAATTTTATGAGGTGATTATATGAAGATATTGTATTACATTGGATTTGTTTTATTGTCCTTTATAACTTTGGGCGCAATAGATATAGATATTACATTTTCAAATGGACAGCATTTAATTAGAACTGGTTGGTTGGGATTTATCTTAAGTAGATGAAAAGCAAGTTTTAAGGAGGTGATTATATATAGAGAGAATTACTGATATTATAAAAAAATGGAAAAATGAAGCAGGATTAAAAAATACTGATATTATTCTAATAAGTGCTTGTCCCACTGTCAGAGAAACATTAAAAATTTGTACCAATAAACCTGGATGGATGATTGGAAAGGCTGGATGTTTATATAATAAATATAAAGACATTATTCTCAAACAATATCCACATATTAAACAAATTGATTTTATTGAAACTGAAACTTGGTATATCAGATGAAAGCATATTAGAAAGGTAATTAACTATGGAAGAGAAAATTTTAGAGTTTTGCAAAGAGTATTTCAAACAGCATGGATATGCTCCATCATCACGGGAAATTGGAGACGGAGTTGGTCTTGGAAGCACATCGTCAGTAAATTTACATATGAATCGGTTGTATGATTTAGGGTTGATTGCCAGCGATCATAGAGGGCTGCCACGGGCATTTCGAGTCGTAGGAATGACAGTTGTGAATGAAAAATAAACAGATGAAAACCGCATTTCAGGAGGTGTGATTATGGAGCCGAAAATTGTAGGAATTATGTTCGAACACAGCGATAAAACTGTAAGCTATTGGGACGGATTTAGCCTTACAGATGATGATCAAGAAACAATGGGAGCGGTGTTATCAAAGTATAATACTGAAGGTTATTCAGTGAGAGGAACATTGAATGACGTATTAAATGAACTTATAAAATAAAGTTTTCAGAGGGAAAGATATGAATAAGAAAAAATTAATGCATATTCTTATGAGGTCGTTAAAAGAAAATTGGTGTTCAGTAAACATTGATAAAAATGGAAAAGTAAGTGCATGGACTGATAGTGAAATTGCGGCTAACGCATTAACAGAAATTCTTTATGATATCGGTTTGGTAGAATATCATGATCCAAACACAAAAAATCCAGACTATCGTAGAGATGACATCGTTGTCGAAGGTTTTTGGAGAGCTAACTTTATCGAATTATAAAAATAACAGAATAAAATAGAGAATCAAAGAGTGTAGGGAAACCGGCACTCTTATTTTTATGCAAAAAATTGGAGGATTACATATGAAAGCATATAAATTATTGCGGAAGTTGTCGGATGGGAAACTGTATCCGTTATTCATTCACAAGACACATACAACTCCATTCGGAGAATGGATGCAGGCAGAATGTTATCCAACAAAGGGATTTGCTGTTCGGAAAGGATGGCACTGCTGTTTCACCCCTGTAGCGCCGCATCTTTCTATGAGACTTGCAAACGGAGAACAGCGTGTCTGGGTTGAGTGTGAAGTTGAGGATTTTACTACATATAATCGTCCTGAAAGTCAGGGTGGAACATGGATCCTGGCACAGAGAATGAAAATCAATAGAGAACTTACAGAAGACGAAGTTGCGGCAATTATCGGTGGAGTGGCTGCATAAAACAAAAATGGAGGAAAACATGGGAGTATCGAGAGATTTGGTAGAAGAATTGGTAGCATCATTCCGAGAGAAAGATGTGTGGAGCATGGCAGATTGCGAAAAATTATGTTGGTTTGCCGGTATGGAAGATGAATGGAAACGAGCTGACGGAGAGAACTTCGAAGCAGTTTTGTACAAGGCAGCTAACAAACTTGGTGTTGAAATTTAAGGAGTGGTGATATGGAAGATAATGGAGCAGTAGCAGTTTTAATTGGACTTTTTGTTTTGAGCTTGTTAATGGGCATTTGTCCACTTATTACACTTGGAATGATTATTTACGCAGTAATCGGCTGCTTTAAGGGGTGATGGAAAAATGATTCTAACGAACTTTCAAAAGGTTTGTATTGTTGGGTATTTTTTATTGTGGCTTATGTGTCCAGAATTATTGTTTGGAATTCTTGTCGTAGCGGTTGTGTTGAAGTTTTTACTTGGATAAGGAGATTTTATGAAAATATTTTTATTATTAACATTTGTTTGTTTTGCTCTTTTTGCACCAATTGAAACACTCATAGAAGTAATACCTGGATTAAGTATTATTGCTATTATTGTGACAGAAATGAGTGGAAATTAAAGTGGGGTGATGATATGTATAAGAAGTTAGATGTGTATGTAAATGGAAAATATGAGTTTTCGACTAACCGGTACAGAACACCGAGCGAATTACGGAATCACATTCGAGCAGTAAAGCATCTGGAAATTGCTTCGGTTCCGAATGCAAAGTATTTGACGGTAAATGATTATGACAAAATTGTGATTAGAACAGGAGAATGGAAATGAAAATCAGACGTGGAAATAGAGAATATGTATTAACAGTCAGTGAGCTGTATGAAGCCCATAAAGAATTTGTGATCAATTTCATGAGAGAAGAGCTGAAAACCCAGTATAGTGTACCGGCTCCGTATGCAATCGAATATTCTGAAAAGGCATATGAACGGTATTCAGAGGGAAATGGCGAAACTGAATACGAGTGCATCGAATGGGCTGCTAAAGAATACGAAAAGAAATACGGAGAGGTGGCATGAAGATGAAAGCGCATGGATACGTGTGGGTACAGGTATATAAAGATACAACGCCATTTGACGATGGTGGTGATGATAATCTTCTGGATGTTCAGGTAAAGGAAAGTGTATTACATAAATATATGGAGAAAAATGGGTTGGACGATGGTTGGCTGGAAACATATACTGCTGATGACACGATGGATTTCTATGAATTTGCAAAGAACGATATTGTTGATATGCAGCCGGTAGGATGGTAATTCAGGAGAGATGATGAAACACATGTTTCAGAGGAAATAAAAATGAAATTAGTAAAAATAATTGAAGAAAATGAGTTGCTTGTAAGTGATTGGGGAATTTATAAATTAGACGAAGAAGAGAGAAGAGCGTTTGGAAACAATTATGCTCTTTCGCAGGGAACTTTCAGCGAGTGGCATTAGAGGAAATGGGACCAAATAAACTTCTTTCTGGGTTAAGAGATTATGCGTATGAGGGATTTTTTGAAACTGAAAAAGAAGCATATCTTCAGGTAAAGCTGGTGGAGATGTTATGTAAAATCGATCGTTTGGAAAGCGCAATTGCAGAACTCGATGTGGTACGGAAATTAGAAACACCAATATGGTAATATGGCTTATACAGAAGGAGGAAAATTATGAAAATGGGTACAAGCAAATATACGGAAACTGTAGTAGAAATGACATCTGTTTTCTGGCAGACGGTTGCTAAAAAGGAAATTGAGGTTCCGGAAGATAGTCGAGATATCTGGAAAACAATCTACCAGATGGCTAAAGAGTACGAAGAGAAACACGAAGACACAGATTGGGACGATGTAAATGCAGAAGATTACTACGATTCGATTGAGGAATTCTGTTATTTCAAATTCTCAAAATATTTTGGAACGGAAGACCACGGAGTAGAGCGATTAGATACAATCGGTAGTCTGGTCGACACTGTAGAGGATTTTCTCACGGAAAAAGGAATCGCATCGGAGACAGAGGCATTTATCAAGGATCGAGATTATGATTATCTTGCCGATCAGTTTGCAATAATTCTAAAAGAAGGAAATCTGAATGAGTAAATACGAAATGAGTGTCGCCTGTCTCCTTGGTGGTTTACGGTATTTTATTGTGGAAGCAGATAGTGCAGAAGAAGCAAAGAAAAAAACAATGATGGAGCCGTGGATCCTACGGAATCATAATCTGTTAAATCTTAGCTCTTTACGGGTTGTCAAGAAAATAAGAGAACCATCGGACACTATTGTCCGACAAAAGGAAATGTGGTAAGATAATAGGAGACAAAAATGAATCGATGTAGAAAAGAAAGAATCAAAAAGATTTGTGAAGAGCTGCGTCGCTGCTTTGGTGAGTTAAATGATATCCATGATGAGGAAGAGGAATACCATGACAATATTCCTGATAATCTTCAGGGATCAGAAAGGGCAGAATCGTCGGAAGAGGCAATAGAAAGTCTGGACAATGCGGCTGAGAGCATCTCAGAAGCTTGTGATTACTTGGATGCAATTATATAGGGAGGTTCGAGTATGTGGTTAATGAATTTGTTATTTGGTGGAGCAGCATTAGGAAGTGCGGTAAAATGTGGTATTGAAAATGCTGAATGCAAAAGGGATATTCAGCACTTGCCGGATGGGACTCCTTATTATTATGATCGCCAAGGGAGGAGATTCCTTCTTGACGGTCGGCAAATTTTTGGAACTGGTGATGATGTTAAGGATGCAAAAGGCAGAGTAATTTGGTCAAGAACTGATCAATGGAATACGGAAGCCGCAAAAAAGATTCCTGCTGGTCAGTATCGCTATTGCGCACAGTATTGTGACAGAAGCATAAATCCAGTAACAACTAACTTAGATACGGGAGAGCGTATTGCTCAGATCGAACGAAAAATTAAAAATGGAAAAACAGAATGTAGAAAATGGCGCTGGTATGATATCTATCGTGATATTTATCCAGGAAGAGACCTAACTTATACATGTAAAGTCCTTCCTAATTCTGTTAAAAACGGAGATCCTGGCATTGTAATCAGTGAGGAAGAGTTTGAGGCAATCAAGAACTGCCCTGGAGTCAGAAGCAGTATCACATATCACTCCTGTTGGGACGATGAGGATTATTACAGAACGCATAGACGATGAAAGAATAGTTTCGGAGGATTGGCATGAAGCATATAAATATGTTTGTAACAAAAACAGACGATGAATTAGCCGTATTATATAGACAATTTCTCGAAGTAGAAAAAGAATCTGGATTTCGACCAGACAACGAGCTTGGAAAAATAAAGAACGAGTATGATAAGTATTTTGGTTGTAATGCTACCTTTATGATTCAGGTCGAGTTGACACATATAATAGCCGATAGATGGTATGCGGAACACGAAGGAAAAAATAGATTTGGAAGGGAAAATATTTAGTTGGTTTGAAAGGCAGTGATATTATGTTTGCCATCGCATATAAAGACAAGTTAGGGAAAGGTTTTAGCGAAACGGAACCGTGGATCACAAATGATTTAGAAAACAATCTGATGAAATACAAGATAAAGGCAAATGAGCTGATTGGAGCTGGATATAGGGATGTGTTCATTTTCAAATATTCAGATCCAGTACCTGAAAGTATCACTTGGGATTACGTAAAGAAACATGAAATTTAATTTTCGGAGGAAATTTTATGGAGATAAAAATTGGAAGAAATATATATGATGTAAACGAACGAGATTTACTTTTGGACAATGGGGCTTGTTTTCAGTTGGTTACCTCAAGCTGTGGCATAGGATTAGATTCTCAGTCGCCAGCAAAATTGAGTAAAAAGCTTGTGAAGGATTTAAAAAAGTCGAACGCAATTTATACTAATGATGATTTAAAGATGGCGGCAGAAGCCAGATATGGTTATTCTGGTATGACATTTTGGAAATTTGATATTGGGAAAATGAAACAGTTGACGGAAGAAGAGAAAAGTAACTTTTAAGAGAGAAATGGATAAGTTTAAAACAGTATCATTACAATTCGCAAATGGTAGGATATATTTTGTTGGACGAAAAGAGGTAATGTGGCACATTACTGAGTATTTTGACAGAAACAAAATAAACAATGGTCATCATTACATAGAAAAGTATGTTGATATGGCTATAGAATATAATATATATATGGGAATAATGTCGAAGAAATTATGGAATAAAATATTTTGTGACTGCTTTGTAAAAAGACGATTAAATAAATATAATTTATTCATACCATTTGAAGCATATATGGAAGCAATGTGCTTTAATGAAGAGGGGCGTAAAGAAGTCAAACGTGTATTGGACTTTACAGATGATGAGCTTGATGATCTTGTAAAAAAATCCGAATGGAACAAAGCATTTGATTGGCGCGGAACTCAATTTTAAGCAGAGAATTTTAAAATGACGATTTCCTGCAAAAGTAAAACGAGGTGATTAAATGGATTTGGATAATATAACTGATATTGAATTACTAAAAAATATTGCAAAAACTTATATGGTACAAATGAAACAAGATACTAACGCAAACGATGGAACAGATTATATATTTAAAAAAGGATATTGGTATTTTTTAGATCAAGACGAAACTGGAATAACGGTTTATACCGAAGATAGTTCTCATGCATGTTTTCTTGATTATGATGAAGCTGATAGGGTTTTAATTAAGAAATGAAAAATTGCTTTCATAAGGAGAAAAAAATATGGAAATGTCATGGAAGTATGAAAAAATAGAAAAGCGTGTTCGATCTGGCGAAAGCAAAGTTTTCCAGAATTGGCATGATAATACAGGCATTAGTATGGAAAATTTTTTAGAAGCCGTCAAGTGGTTGTCTGAGGATCCAATGGATGAGTTTAGAACAACACGAGAAATTGGCTGTAAACGTACAGGAGAGCTTGTTAAGATTAAGCGCGTATATGATCATGGTACTGGGATGACAACTTTTTACGAACTGGAAAGTGGTATGGAATGCGGAGGTCGCTGGCCGCAGGTTAATATCAATGACAGGTTCTAAATTTAACTAAGATGAAAGATTGTTTTCGAAAGGATAGGGTATGAAACAGTTATATCTCGTACATACAGTATATGATGATTATAATCTGATTGTGAGGGCAGATAATGCCGACGAAGCAGAGGAATTAGCAAAAGACTGGTTCTGGGATAATATTAGTTCGGTGTTCGAACCGGATGAATGGATTGTTGAGTTGTGTGATAATGATGAAATAATAGAATAGGAAGAAAAAGAAAATAGGAGAATATAGTGAATGAAAAATGAAGTTTATGTAGCAACAGATCTCATAGATAAAATGTCAAAGATAAAGTCAGATTTTAAATTCCTGTCTGCTGATGCAATAGAGAATATACTAAAGGATATGACAGAAGAAGAAAAAAATATTCTGCTTAAATTATATATTTATGCTGAGAGATAGGAGAAAATAGTATGAAAGTAAATTTATTATCTAAGGAAGAATTTTTTAATAAATTACATCAGGGTTGTCAGATCAGGGTTACTTATAATAAGCAGTTTCACGATGACTGCGAAGAAGATGAATGGTGGTCAGAAGAACTATGGTGTTATGATAAGAATACGGATACTTACAGATGCTATTATCCGGTATCTTCTTATAAAAAGGATTTCTATACGACACACAATAAGAAAAACGCAGAATTTTTCTACAGGGAAATGAAACATCTCTATGATCATCCGGATGATACAAAAATTACTAAGCTTTCTGTGGAAAATCTGGAAATTGTGTTAGGAAATAAGACTATTCGTGAAGCTGTTATGGATAAAATTGCAAAGATGGATGATGAGGAATTAAGAGAGATTCTGCTGATGTAAAATAAGATTGATAAAAGTATAAATCCACCTAATTATTAGTTATACATGTAAAAGGAGAAATTTGTAATGTGCTTAAACATTACGGAGTCAGAAACCAAGTTTTCATGTGAACGAAAGGAAAATAGTAGTGTATGAAAATAAATGATTTTCTTGAAAATTTTAATGGAAACAATCATATTAAAATTATGAATATTTCACAGTTAAGAGCTTGGATATTGTAGATGGTGTATTAAAGATAACAATTCGGTCGCAGTTTTAACACTAAGAAAACTTGTATTTCATAGCAAGGAGGAATATTATGATTAAAGTTTGTTTTATGGGCGGCATAAGCAGGTATTCAAACAAATCTGTAAATTATATGCTTGCAGAAATTGAAAATAATCTTGAATTGTATGCAGAGATTGAGTTGCCAAATTATGATGTTCCAGAAGAGTATGGTTATGACGAACTTAAGGAAGAGATTATTAATCAGGCAAAAGAAAACAAAATTGATGTTAAAAAATTAGAATTTTGGTGGGACTAAAACCAACGAAGTGAAATAGAATACAGTATTACAGTAGTCTGGAAAAGCTTTGCTCATTCAGGCTATTTTTTTTATTTAAAACGGAGAATATTTATTTGAAAGGAGAGATCTTATGGCATTAGCAGTTGTAAAAAATGAAAAACAGGATGTAATTCAGCTTAAGGTTGTAAACGGAACCGGACGGTTTACGAAGGATGGGCACTGGATTCCGAATCCTCAGTCAGAAGAGCGCTGGGTTGATCCGATCAGGGATAAGGCAGATGTGGAGCGCTGCATTGAATACCTGAAGCTCAAAGTCAGGATGGCATATAAAAAGAACGAGAAATTTACATCAAGGAGAAACCTGATGCTGTTCATCGTGGGAATCAATATCGGATTACGAGTGTCTGATTTGTCTGCGCTCAAGTGGTCAAACTTTTTCGAGAAGGACATGGAGACATTCGTTAATGCCAGAAATAAAAAAGAAAAGAAAACCGGTAAGAAAAAACTGGTGATTCCGAACGAGTCGATTCAGAATGTAATCACATGGTACTTGAGTGAAACCGGAATTCAGCCGGAATACGACGCACCGGTATTTGTGTCTTATAATACCGGGAAAGCAATTGGACGCGATCCGGTGGAGAATATGATGAAGGACCTGCAGTATCATCTGAAGCTCAAAGGCAGCTATAATACGCATAGCTTGCGGAAAACCAATGCGTATCAGAAATATATGATGTTGGTCGAAGCGGGAGATCCACTGGCTTTGCCAAAAATTCAGCACAGCCTGAATCATCGGAACACAAGCGAAACGCTTAGATATTTAGGACTGACAAGAGATGATGATATTAAAGACCAGTTCGCATTAGATAATTGGTGGGATATGTAAAGGACGGTTATTCACCGTCCTTATCTGGTAATATCTCAACGACATCTTCAATACGGCAATTAAGATATTTACAAATTCTCTCGATTACTTCCATTGACACATACTCACCTTTTGATAGTTTCGACATAACATTGGGACTAAGAGAAACGCCATTTTTTAATTGTGTTTTCGACATGTCTCGTTCAAGGAGTAATCTAAATAATGGTTTATAGCTTAACATACAAATACCTCCGCTATTCATATTTTAACATAAACTATTAAAGTGTCAACAAAAACTTGGCAAATGTGAAAGTTTTCTATTGACATATAATCTTTGATGTGCTATATTAACTATACAAACAGAGATAAAAGCTATTCAAAAGGATAGCAAAAATATCAAAAGAGGGAGGAAGTGAGAAAATGGAGATTAAGAAATATGATATTCTGGTCGTGGATTTCGGAGATGATAATTTTGAAGGAGAACAGGCAGGTATCAGACCGTGTGTTGTGGTTCAGAATAATAAAGGAAATGAATTCAGTTGTACAACTCTTGTCATGCCACTGACCAGTCAGCCGAAAAAACTTAATCAACCGACTCACTTCATTTTACATCCGACAGAATCCAATTGTCTGAGAAAACAGTCGGTTGTACTTGGAGAATGTTTGAGACAGATTTCCAAAGAGAGAATTATTAAAAAGGTCGGATGTATTATTAATGCAAATGATCGCAAGAGTATTAAAAGAGTTTACGACGCGAACTTCGGGGAGGATTAAAGAATGGAAGGCTATGTTACGATGACGGCAAAGGAAGCTATGGAGTTAGTTGGAGAGGATTCTATCGTTTTAGTTTCAGTCCAGGATCTTACAAAGAAAAATACCCTCGCCAAGTTTTGTAAAAAGAAGGGTAGAGATTGCCAGAATTTCATTGACGAGGCAAAGTTAATTGCAAAGATCGAGTGTGAACTCCGGGTATTTAGCGAAAAGCAGCCAGATCCGATAGACTTTGAACCAAGAGGATTTCTAAGAACGGTACTTCTAAGAGATTAATTGTCAAAATAATAACACGAACAGGCGTTCGAAAAAAACTATTGACAGAACAAGCGTTCGGGTATATAGTAAATATTGCCAGAAGGAAATAGGCAAATAAACCAAAAGAGCCTCTACACTGGGTTGCCGCCCATTGTGTAAAAGGCTCTTAGGTGCAAAAGCGGTCACCACAACTGCCATTGCGATATCATTATACATATTTTTTTCGAAAATCGCAAGGCATATCGCCAACTATTTCCAATTATTACCAATTTAATAGAGAAAATATATTGGGTCATTGCCAAAAGGTAAGGCACAGCACTTTAACTGCTGTATTTGCCGGTTCGAATCCGGCTGACCCAGTGCGCTCGGACTTATGTCCGGGTGTCCTAACGGTCGGCGTTAGGTTACATAAGTAGAGTACAAGCTGCTCTAGGTGTATTTAGTGCGCGCAAAATACATTCACTTGTACAGGTTTGCCTTCTAATAGGTGTACCCATCATCGATTCCCGTCAGTCTCGGTGATGGTAAAGCTCCAATGGCGGAAAGGAAGACGCAGTGGACTCAAAATCCACCGATTTATATCGTGTGAGTTCGAATCTCACTTGGAGCATTCCTTTTTGGAGAATAAATAAGCGAAAGGAGATTGAGAAATGTATATTTTATCAGACGGAAAAAATTATGTGATGGAAAATGAGCTGAAGATCGGAGAGTATATACCGACTACATATGCGGTCAAAGCAAAGAAATTCACCTACAAACAGGCGAAGTCGTTTCTGAGTAGACCAGGGAAACGGTATAGCTGGGTGAGGTCCTATCAGATGATCGACGATGGATCAGGAGGGAAACCCGATCAGCCGTTTACTTACAAAGGGAACGCTGGTGCTTATATCGGAAAGAATGATGTTGAGTTCGATGAAAGCATTCTCGACAAGATCTATGAGGAATCTCACAATATTTTAGGATTAGCCGGTTGGGATTCCGGACAGCTTAATACATATATGAATCTGTTGAGTGCAGCGTTAGGGAAATATGATAGTGCCGAATCGGATATTGTCCATGCACTTCAAACTTACAAAGACAGACACAAAAAGAAGCCACAGGCACATAAGATGGCAAAGATTGGTTATATCTTAGAAGAGGTGCGAGACAAACATAAACGGATTAAGGAATGTATTCGGTATGTTCAGGTAATGCAGGACGGAATTAAGTATCAGTACAGTATTGGAAAATTGAAGGAAGAGTTATCAAAAGCATCTAACTTAGAGTATAAAGGGAGAACAGAATATTATAAGACAGTATTAGATATACTTGGAGGTTGAGATGAGCTTGGAAGAATATAACGAGAAGGTACTGAAAATGCATTGGTCACCCGAACAATTGGCATTGGCGGAAGAATATTGCCGGAACGATATGTCGAAGTTAAAAGCGACATGTTATCCAATTTTCAAAAAAAATATTGGCGGAATAGATAAATGGGAATACGATGATCTCTATTCCTGGGGACTGCATGTTTTGTGTGAAAGTATCGACAAGTATAAAAATGATCAGGATTGCAAATTTCATACATATTTAACCAATAATCTTAAGTTGAGATATTATACATACTTACGGGATAAAAACAGGGATAAACGTTCAAATGTAAAGAAGGATAAAAATGGAAAGAAAACTATCTTTCTGAAGAATGAATCCTACGATGCCATAAAGCAGAATGGACAAGCAAGAAAGGAATGCCTGGGATCAGGCAGTACAGTAGATGATATCCTTGAGGAGCGCTTCAGTTCACTTTATATGAGCGAAAACGTGGAAGAATATTTATCTCATTTATCACGGAAACAACGGCAGATCGTTTTACTGTTGGCCAACAAATATGACCGTAAGATGATTATTGAAGAGTTACACATCAGTGTCAAAGAATACAACGAGCATATGGCTTGGATCCGCTCTGATTGTAACACAAGATTCTTATATAAGAAAAGAAAGGGAGATTAATTATGAAGAGAAAGGTGATTGAAGAGGCTGTATCAGTGGAGTCCTACCTGAGTGACATTGCAAATGAAACAATCAGCGACAATCAGGATGTGCAGAGAAATTTCTGCTCCACTGAGGAATTTGAGGATGGAATTATTTTAACAGTTTTAACAGGTGATTATCTTCCTTCTTTAATTATAGGAGAGATTAATTCCGGAGAAATTACAAGAAAATATCTTATCGACGGAATGCAGAGAACATCGGCGTTAAGAAGATTCAAAAATGGTGCTCATAAATTCAGAAAAAAATGTGAGGACAGCGTTGTTGAATATCAGAAAAAGAAACTTGATAAAAATGGCATTGTTATCAGGGATGAAAATGGAGAACCAGTATGGGAACTCGCAGAATTCGATGTTAAAGGCAAAGGATATGACGATCTTCCGGAAGAATTAAAACGACAGTTTGATAAATTCCAGGTAAAACTTGCAACATTAACAGGTTATAAAACAATGTCGGAAATCAGCAAAAAGATCAGACAGTTCAATATGAACACAGGAATGAATAAGGACCAGAAGAGCTTTACCTATCTTGATATGTATGCTCGAAAAGTAAAAGCAATTGGATCTAAGGGCTTTTTCAAAGAGTCAACTGCACTTAAAAGCAAACAGAACGACAAGGGTGCGTGTGAAGGCATGATTCTTAGATCAATGATGACTGTATTTCATATGGATACCTACAAAAAAGACACAAAAGATATTGCTATATTCTTAAATACAAATGCAAGCGACGCTGAATTTAATTTATTCCAGCATCTTGCGGATAGCCTGTGCGATGTAGTTGGTGATGCATATAAAGAATTATTTACTCAGAAAAATGTCCCGATTTGGTTTGCAGCATACAATCATTTCCTTGAATTAGGGATTAAAGAAAAAGAGTTTAGAAGATTTTTGGATTCTTTTAAAGAGAATTTACATACGAGAGTAGTTGAATGCGATTACAGACAGAAAGATCTTGACGGGGATATCACATGGGACAAACTCGATAAACTGCGCGGTACAGCCGACAATGGTCTTGTAAAGGCAAAAATTGAGATTCTTTGTCAGTTTATTGATGAGTTCTTTGATGTTAAGAAGACGAAAAAAACAGAAACTGAACCGGTAGTAGAAGAAAATAATAATACAGTAGAAAAAACAAATGAAGTAGAGATTGATCCAGTGTTAAAATTCGCGCAGGACAATGTAAGAGATACTATTGAACCAGAAGATATTGCATTGTATAAGGATTTTTTGAGTGATTTTGTAAAAGATGAATCACCTATTTATAAAGCTGGTGAAGAAACGGTAATCGCTTTAATGGCATATGCAACTGATATAGAAAAAGATACAGAGTTCAGCGAATGGCTCGATAAAGAGAACGCAAAAAATAATACATATAGTTCAAGCCACAAAACAAACTTTACATATTTAAAGAGAGATTTTGATGAGTTTTTAGAGAAAGAAAATGGAGGTAAAGCAGCATGAGCAAGTACAAAGTAGTCGACCGTGTGGTCGTGATTTTCAAGGAGAAGATGAAAGATTCAATGGAAGAGTGGCCTATGCTTTGGTCTAACATGGAGCCGTATTTTGGGAAGACGGTTACTATAAAAGAAGTAGATGATAATGACGGAACTTATAGACTTAAGGAATGTGATGGTTGGTGGTGTGACGAATTCTTTGAAGGATTAGAAGAAGATGTATATCCAAAAGAAAGACCATTTGGATATAGGGAAACAATTCAAGCATCATCTTGTTTTGTAGATACAGATGCAATACAGGACATGATTAACGGTTTCAGCATTGTAAATGAATCGTTTAAATATACTTTTTTAAATAAAAAGGAGAATAATACCATGGATAAGAAAGATATTTTGGCAGTAAGAAACTATAATGACCGTGCGATGGTGATGCAGTTCAACAAGAAAGACAAGAACGGTAAAAATGTCCAGACCAGAGCCGAAGTCCATGACGGTGATACATTCGATCTGGATAACGGAATTCGGATTTGTCTTCTTAAATATCTTCTTGGTGGTCACAAGAATTATATGGCAATTATGGACGCTGCGAGAAAATCTTATAAAAAGACTGCAAAGGAAGATTGGAAAAAATTATCAGAAAAACACAAAAAGAAAAATGAACCTATTGTAGAAGAAATTAAGAAAAAGAGTGAGAAAGAGAAACGCGATAAGGAAATTGAGGAACTTATTGCCAAGGCAATTAAAAAGGCTCTTGCTGAAACAGGAAAGAAAGAGAATAAGAGCGTAGAAGAATAATAAAAAATGGACTGACCAGGAAAACTTGACGGGTATTCTGGTCAGCCACAGGTTGATAGAAAATCAGGAATAGGAGATTCCTATCATATACATACTAACACATTTTCTAAGAATTGTCTATGTTACAAATCTATGATCTATATGGAATCTCCAATGTTGTTTTAGAGAATAAATAGTTGCAGTCATGAATGCATCAAATAAGGAAAGGAAAGTAGAGTAACACCGGTTAAGACGTCTGCGCAGACCTTGAAATATAGGTAATGAGCACAGAAAAGAAGCCGATCCGGATTTTAATTGGAGGATCGCCATGTACGTTTTGGTCAATTGCGCGGAACAATAAGAGAGAAACTGTAAGCGAGGGTTTAGGTTGGGAATTATTTAAAAACTACCTAATTGCAAAGGAAAAATTCAAACCAGATTATTTCTTGTATGAAAATAACCGAAGTGCAGCAGAAGCGATTAAGCAAGAGATTTCTGAAAAGCTTGGCGCACCACTGCATTATATTAACAGTGCTCTTGTCAGCGCACAGAACCGGAAACGATTTTACGTTCACAATCTTGGCGATATAGGTCAGCCGGAAGACCGTCGCATCGTTGTGGATGATATTTTAGATGATTGTAATGGTGAAATCTTATACAATCTTGAGCATGTTTCAAAGCCAAAATCGTATTGCGTAGCTATGCGAGGCAGATATGACGAAAATGGAAAGGTACACCAACATTTGGAACCAAGAGATGATGGTAAAACAAACACGATTACAACCGTAGCAAAAGACAACTATGTAGCTCAGACTATTAGACTGGGTGATATTGGAACCAGTGGTCAAGGGCATAGGGTATATTCACCATATGGGAAAAGTGTAAATTTGGTCGCATCGGCTGGTGGTCAAGGTGGGAAGACTGGACTTTATATGTGTCCGGTAGACATTTCAAAATACACTTTTGAAAAAGATAAGTACCATATTGTAAAAGATGGGAAAATCGAAACCAGATATGGGATTCAGGACATCAATCTTCCTGATGGGGCTTATGTGATTCGTAAGTTAAAACCAATAGAATGCGAAAGATTACAGACGCTTCCAGATGAATATACAGCAGGAATTTCAGAATCAAAAAGATATAAATGTATCGGAAATGGATGGACAGCAGAGGTTATTATTTGGATTTTATCACACATGAATATTCCAAAGGATCATTCGATTGAGGTTTTATCTATGTATGATGGAATTGGAACCGGAAGATATGTTCTTGACAAGTTAGGATATACCAACATTACATATAAGGCATATGAAATAGAAGATGCTGCTATTAAAGTTGCACAGAAGAATTATCCAGACATTATTGAATGTGGCGATGCATTCAAAGTAAGAGAAAATGACTGGACATACTGATGGAGAAGAGAATTATGAAATATAAGGTTGGAGATAAGGTTAGAGTAAGAGAAGATTTATCAATAGACAAAACGTATGATGGGTGTTATGTCACTCCTTCGATGACTGTATTTTTAGGAAAAACTGTAACAATTCACAAAGTTCGTGAAGGTATCAATCGGTATGAAATCGAAGAAGATTATGGAACATGGAATTGGACTGACGAAATGTTTGAGTCATTAGAAAGCGAAAATCCAGCAGATGAAACTAATGATTCAGAAGAATGGGTTTTATGTAGAGATGATATAAATAAGCTAAATGATGCCATAAAAGATGTTGTACATGCAGACACCGTAGGAACTGCTGAGAGCGCCGACTGCCTATTGGAATTAAAATTCAAAGAAGCAGTAAGGAGAATCACGCCAGATGACCTTAAGATGGTCCTTCTGAAAAAGATCGAGGATTCTGTCAAAAATATGAGCGACGACGTGATTCAGGATATTTTAGCAGAGGCATTGGGTTAGGAGAATACATATATGGATCAGAAAGAGAAAATTAAATTTATGATCAGTTCATTACAGGTGGCACTGGACGAGTTGGAATATGCTGAAAAATACGAGACAGTATATAACAGACTAAAGGCGGAGGAAAAAGCGACCGGCAAATGGAATTGGTACGAACTTGGCGCTCACAGAACTCCAAACGGAACACTGATTAGAGAGTCATTAAAAAATGTGGCTCGACTTGCTCCACTGGTTGCCCATGAGGTAGTGTTTGCTGATGGTCGGATTCAGGTATATAGAGACAAATAAAAGAATGGGAGAATGACAATGGAAGATTTTATGAAATTCAAAAAGGCGTTACAGGATCGTTTTTCTAAAATGCAGAAGAATGCAGACCATTTATACGAGATGGATGTAGATAAGGACATTTTATGGAATACATATTTAGACAGTTTTCCAGCCGGAACAAACAAAATGTTCCGTCAGAGAAGAGAATATGATTGTAGCTGTTGCAGACAGTTTATTAAAAATATCGGTGCAGTCATTGCAATTAAGGATGGCAAGATTTATACGCTCTGGGAAGAAGTTACTGATGATGCAGTGTATAGACCGGTATGCGAAGCACTTAACACATATATAAAAGCGCAGAAGATTAAGGATATTTATATCAGTGAGTTTTCTAAAATCGGAACTGATCATAACTTTGAAAACATTGACGGGAAAGCACATCGTTGGGATCACTTTTTCTTAGAGCTTCCAAGCAATTATGTGAATTGTTCCTGTGACTCGAATGAAGAAATTAAAGGACAGTACCGAGATACGAAAAATGTATTTAAGAGATCTCTCGATGAGATTACTATAGATGCGGTTGATACGGTTCTGGAGTTAATCAATTCAAACACTCTTTACAAAGGTGCAGAGTGGAAAGCTGCCTTAACAGAGTTTAAGAAATACAAAAAAGAATATGCAAATCTTTCTACTGACAATGAAAAGGATCTGTATGCGTGGGAAAAATCAGCAACAGCAGGTATGGCAGTTGGTAGAATTAGAAATCATTCTATTGGTGTTCTGCTAACTAATATCAGCGAAAATATGGATCTTGATCTCGCAGTTAAAAAGTATGAGCAGATTGTTGCGCCAGCGAATTATAAACGTCCAAAGGCGATTTTTACAAAGAAAATGCTTGAAGACGCAAAGAAGACAATTACAGAACTTGGATACATGGATTCTTTACAGCGTCGCTTTGCAACATTAAGAGATATCACAGTAAACAATGTTTTGTTTTCCAACAAATCTGCAGTTCGAAAAATGGTTGGGGCAGATGATATTTTTGGAGAGATGGAAAAGGATGTTGCAATTAGCCCAAAGAGATTTTCTAAAGTAGAAGAGATTTCTGCGCAGGATTTTATTGATAAGGTGCTTCCGACCGCAAAAGAAATCGAAGCTTTCGTAGAGAATAAACACGAGAAGAATTTTGTATCCTTAATTGCTCCTGTGAATCCGGATGCCAAGTCAATGTTTAAATGGAATAACGGCCTGAGCTGGGCATATACCGGAAATATTACGGATTCAGATATAAAACAGAATGTAAAGGCAGCCGGTGGAAACGTAGACGGAGTTCTGAGGTTTTCTATTCAGTGGAATGATGATCAGAACGATAATAGCGACTTAGATGCTCATTGTATTGAACCGGATAAAAATGAAATTTATTTTCTTAATTGTAGAAAACCCAAAGTATCTCGTATGGGTGGTCAGCTTGATGTTGACATTGTTCAACCGATGGAAGATAGACCCGGACAGCCAGCAGTAGAAAATATTACCTGGGCAGATATGTCTAAGATGAAGCCTGGGGTATATCGGTTTTTTGTAAATCAGTACTTTGCAAGATGTAGTAAAGGCTTTAAGGCAGAGGTTGAATTTAATGGGGAAATCCATGCTTTTGAATACAATAAGCCTGTGTTTGGTAATGTTATTGTTGCAGAAGTTACGCTTAACAACGATGGAACTTTTTCCATTAAAGATGTTCTAAATGGATCGTATTCAGTATCAAGCAGATCAATTTGGGGAGTTCAAACAAATCAGTTTGTTCCGGTATCCGTAATTAGTTACAGCCCAAATTATTTTGACGAGCAGGAAGGAATTGGTCATAAACATCTTATGTTTTTCCTGAAGGATTGTATAAATGGTGAAGAACCGAACGGCTGGTATAATGAATTTCTGAAAAATGATTTAGAAAAACATAAGAGAGTATTTGAGGCTCTTGGAGCAAAATGCCATGTGGCAAGTGTGGACGATCAGCTTTCTGGAATCGGTTTTTCTATGACAAAGAGAGCGGATCTTGTAGTAAAAGTAAAAGGCGCGACAGAACGTATCATGAAGATTAAATTTTAACTATAAAGGAGAATTATATTATGACAACAGCAGAATTGTTTATTGAGGCGACAAAGAAAAACTTTCAGTTCCCGTTCAGAGGAATGATTAATATCATTGATTTATGGGAGCTTTCTGTTCAGAGTCTGGATCTGGTCTTCAAGAGTCTAAATGCAGATTACAAAAAATCTGAGGAAGAAAGCCTTCTTTCTGCTCAGACGAAAGAGAGCGAAGAGCTTTCCGAAAAGATTGAGATTGTAAAGTATATCGTCAATGAGAAACTGGCTGAAAAGAAAGCGAAAGAGGACGCAAAGAAAAATAGAGAAATGAAGCAGCGTCTTCTCGAAATTAAGGCAAAGAGACAGGATGCAGCATTAGAAGGTTTATCTGATGCAGAACTGGATAAGATGATTCAGGCAATGGAGTAAAAGTAAATGTAAGGGATTGGTTAGATTCCTGATCAATCCCTTAACAATCCTTAAAATCGAAATTTCGAGGTGAGAAAATCATGAAAAGACAGATCCGAAGAGGTGTTTTTGAAACAAATTCTTCCAGTCAGCATTCGCTTTGCATCATGAAAAACAACAGTCATTATACCTCAAACGAAATCCTTAAGGAATTTTGTTTGTGGGATGACAAAGAGACTGGTGAAGAGGATTGTATATGGCATGTTGATGATGATGATCTGGAATTCGGAAGAAGTCCATTTAGAGCGTTAGGAACTTTTTATGACAAGTGGTTGTATGCTTGTGCCTCATTAGTTTTGGAATATAACGATGATAAGTATAAAGAGCTTGAAGCACTTGCATTAAAATATGTTCCTGGTTTAAAAAAGATTGTAATGCCAATGATTTTAGACTCTGTTCCTAATAAAGATTTTCCTGGAAATAAAAATAGTGACTATGTACAGAAATATGGAAAAACAGAAGATGAGTTCAATGAATGGCTTGACCAAAAAGAGGTAGCTTGGGGAATAGATGCAATTGGATATTGGGAAAACGACAGAGGGTATTTTTGTTTTGAAAGACCATATGTGGGATATGTGGATGAAGATATGCTTAGTGGTTTTCTTAAAAGAGAAAAAGTATCGTTAGAAGAATACCTGACGAATAAAAAGTATATTGTTATTCAAGATGGAGATGAAACATGTTACTGGTCTGATATGAAAAATTTAGGATTAGTCAATATGGATGTTATTGATCATGAATATCCAGTAAACAATGGAACGGAGGATTAAATATGAAAAGACAAATTAGAAAAGGCGTATTCGAAACAAATTCATCTAGTGTCCATGCATTGGCAATGTGTACAGAGAGTGAGTTCGACCGATGGGAAAATGGAGAATTATTATTCTGGGAACATAAGAATAAATTCGGGACTAGAGAAGAACTTATTGAGGAATTAAAAAAGTATACTGGTTGGAATGGAAAACTTTGGTATCGCGATACTGACTGGGATGATGAGGATCGAGTTGCGGAAATCTTTAAGGACGAAAATGTTAAAACATTCGATCAATTTTTTGATAACGAATGGTATGAAACGTATTCAGAAAAATATACAACACCAGGCGGCGAGAGTATTGTGGCATTCGGTTATTATGGTCATGATTAAGTAAAGGAGAATGTGAAAATGGAATTATTGGGGAGATATAAAAACGGCAATTTCCATGTCGCAATTTTTGACGATGGTACAAAAATAAGAGAAACAAACGATGAAGAGTTTACGCCTGATTTTGCAGAAAATATGGATATAAAAATCTGTAACGTATGCGACGTCCTTTGTCCCTTTTGTCATGAGGGAAGCACGAAAAATGGAAAACTCGGAGATATCTTAAATGAGAAGTTTATTGATACTCTTCACCCATATCAAGAGGTTGCAATCGGTGGAGGCGACATAACAAGTCATCCTGATTTAATTCCATTTTTGCAGAAACTCAAAGAGAAAAAGGTTATCGCAAACATCACGGTTAATCAGGTCCATTTCGAGAGAAAACAGGAGCTTATTAAGAAACTTGTTGATGAAAAACTTATCTATGGTCTTGGCGTTTCCCTTGTAAATCCAACAGAACATTTTCTAAAACTTATCAAACAATATCCTAATGCGGTGATCCATGTAATCAATGGAATTCTATCTGAATCCGATGTGGAAAAATTACAGAATAACGATTTGAAAATGCTTATTCTTGGATATAAACATTTAAGAAGAGGCAACGAGTATTTCGAGGCTGATCAGACAGAAATCGAGAATAAGCAGCGTTGGCTGTATGAGAATTTAGAAAGCCTTGTTGACAAATTCAAGGTGGTAAGTTTTGATAATCTTGCCATCGAGCAGTTGCAGGTTAAACGTCTGTTGAGCCAAGAAGAGTGGGACGAGTTCTATATGGGCGATGACTCTGAGTTTACATATTATATTGATATGGTAGAGAGAAGATTCGCAAAGAGTTCGACTGCTTCGATGGACCAGCGATATGATTTGTTGAATTCAGTAGACGATATGTTTGAAAAAATCAGAAAGAAAAGGTGATGGTGCTATGCGTTGGCTGATTAACAATCTCAGATCGTGTTTTTGTAAGCACGACTGGGAAATGATTTTCGATTGCACTAGCGTTAACAATAGCGGAGAAGCAGTTAATAAGATCAAGGTTTATCGATGTAAAAAATGCGGTATGGAGAAAAGGTATACAGCACAATGAAACCGATATTTCAAGATAACATATGAGGTAACATATGAGAGAACAGAAATTATATATTTGTGATTATTGCGGTACGCAGTACAAAGAAAAAGTCAGGTGTGCTGAATGCGAAAAGTCACATATTGGAATCACAAAAATCAGAGATATAAACTATCATGCATGTGGGAAATACCCTGATCGTGTAGAGATAGTTTTCGATGATGGAAGTTTTGCATATTACAAGAGGTAAAATGCACGTTTCAAAAGGAGAAAAATGGATAAATATATAAGCGTAATTACGAATTTTGGATGCCATTATTCGTGTCCATATTGTATTGTAAAAAATAATGATTTGCATATTCCAAAGAGTACGGTTGAAGGATTGAATTCGTTAATTTCGGAAGCTGAAAGGGGCGGTTGTAACTGGATCTCGTTATCCGGTGGTGGCGATCCATTGTGGGAGTATCAGAACCACAAAGATTGGTACAGAAAATTTTTTGATATCGCAACAGATTATAAGATCGAACTACATACAAGTATTCCAAACGTAAAAACATTCCCATATTTTTTCTTCAATCGGGTTGTATACCACTTGCACAGTTATGATCAGTTGAAAACTATTAAGCGAGACGGCAACGAAATTGTTCGTGTAGTATTTGTCGTTACAGAGAATTTTACAGAAGGGTTAGTTGATAAAATCGCAACATTTTGCCAGGAATCTTCTGAGATTGATGAGCTGAGTTTCCGGCAGATGGTTGACGATCATTATCAAGACACTTATTACTGCCAGAAGTATCTGAGAGAAGGCCATCAGAAGCGTTGGTGGTACATCGAACAGTGTGATTATAATCTGTATTATTGCGAGAATAAAGTATATACAGAATATAAAAACATCGGGGTCGATCAAGAAAAAGTAATTTAACGCACGTTTCATAGGGAGAAAACAAATATGGATAAACAAACATTTGATTACGTATCATTAAAACCAATTGCAGATAGATTTAGAAAAGCGGCTGGGACAATTTCTGATTACGAAATCAGAGATATTATCAAAGATCAGATTGCCCAAAATGTGAATAAGCAATTGGAAGATAGTTATTTTTCGTTGGAACAGATCATCGAAGACTGGTTTTATGATAACGATAATATTGAGTGGATTAATAAAACTCTGAAAGCCTCAATTGAAAATAAATTATTTGATAAAATTAGATAGGGGAATAAAAATATATGGGAGGTTTCGCACCTAAAAAGGTTGAGAAATTAACCGAGGAGCAAAGACAACTTGTAGAGGAGAATCATAATCTAATTTATAAAGTGCTTTATGACCATCATCTTGATATTGATGAATGGTATGGTGTTGCAGCATTAGCATTATGTAAAGCAGCAATACTATTTGATCCAGGTAAAAATATTCAGTTTAGCACATATGCGTGTGCGGCAATTTGGAATAATATTTGCAATCAATATTATTTGACTATAACAGATAGGCAGATCCCAAAAGATAAAATTTATTCGCTAGATTATGAATATGGAACTGGTGAAGAGGCCTATACAATAAAAGATTATTATGCAGATAATTACTCTTTTGAAGACGACATATTGACAATGGAGCGTTTTGTAAAAGGATTAAATAGGTTTAAAAATCCAAGAGATAAAAGTGTTATTGTTATGGCATCTGAGGGATATACATATGAGAAAATTGGACAGGCTTATGGAATTTCACGAGAACGGGTTCGACAGATCATTCAAAGATATGCGTTCTATATAGGGTATAAACTTCCAAAAGGTAAAGGATTCAATAGGAGAGGCGAATGACAAAATATGTTCTGACTTTAGTGACCCTCTGTGTGGTCCTGTGGGCTTGGTTAATACATCACCAACGACAATTTCCACGATACGAATGGTACAAACCTTTTAGAAGGCGTCTAAGGGCTTCAGTAGATGAATATTGTAAGGTAAGTAAAAATCTTCGTTCAGTTAAAACTCTGATTTCAAAGACCGAAAATGATCTAAGTGTGTTCGATATCACATCAGCTCGTCGGATAATCATCCAAGAAAATCTCAATAAATTAAAAGAAAAGTATAAAGATTTAGAGAATAAATATTATGAAATCTCTAATGAAATTATATTGCTCTATAACGAACATGAGATGGAAATTGAGAGCGAGGAAAATATGCTAAATCCTCAGATGTTAGAGTTAAGAGATTTGTGGCGTATTTACACAGAGAATAAATTATAGGAGGTAATGTTATATAAAAAGAATAGATATGATAGGGAGGACTTTCGGGCTTCTAACAGTAAAAAGTGTTTCTGAAAGGTCTACATCAAAACGTCTTATATATGTATGTGACTGTAAATGCGGTACAAAGGATGTAGAGGTGTCTGGCGATAAATTGAGAAGTGGGTGGACAAAAAGTTGTGGCTGTTTGGTGAAAAAAAGAGCGAGTGAAATTCATAAAAAAATTAATACATATGATATCACTGGTCCATATGGTATTGGAATATGTTCAAATAGTGATACAAAATTTTTCTTTGATCTGGAAGATTATGAAAAGATTAAAGATTATTGTTGGATGGAATTGAAGAATGGATATATAGCAACATCTTTAAATGATGGAAGATTAATATATTTACATCGATTAATTATGAATGCAACAAGTGGGCAAGTCGTTGATCATGTACGGCATAATCTTTATGATTGTAGAAAAGAAGAATTACGTATTGGAACACAAAGTAATAATATGATGAATTTATCTATGCGAATAGATAATACATCTGGAACCACTGGAGTTTGGTTGGATAAAAGGAACAATAATTGGGTCGCTGAAATTAAGGTAAACAAGGAAAAAATAAATTTGGGATCTTTTATTAATAAAAATGATGCTATAAAAGCGCGTAGAAATGCAGAAGAGAAATATTTTAACAATTGGTCATATAAAAATTCTACTGGTCTTTACAACAATGAAAATTTGGGGTATCACTGCCACGGATAGTTTATGAGAAACGAATGCTATAAGAAAGGACATATAATGAAAAATATATTAAAGCGATTGTGTTTGGTAGGAACGATTTTCCTTATTTGGCTAATTGCCTCGCAGTATTACAATTCACTGTTTGTACCAAATCCGGTGGACGTGTTTAATAATTTCAAAATTTCTATAAGAAGCGGAGAACTATTTATTGCGATTAAATATTCGTTCCTACGTGTTACGATAGCATCAATGCTATCGGCAGTGATTTCTTTACCGGTCGCTTTAATTGTTTTCAATATTCCTTTGGCGCATGATTTTCTGAATCCTGTAATTTCTGTTCTTAGATATATCCCAGTGACAGCATTTTACCCACTATTGATTATGTGGTTCGGAATTGACGAAACGATGAAAATTATTTTCTTATTTATGGCGACATTTGTTTATATGATGCCATCTGTGATTCTGTGTTTGAATGAAATTAACCAGGATTTAATTGATACGGGTTTAACTATTGGAATGAGTAAAATGCAGACCATATATAAAATCCAGTTCCCAGCGTCGTTGCCGAGCGTTTTAAACAGCTTTGTAATGTGTTATGGAATCGGTTTTACATATCTTGCTGTCGCAGAAACAATTAATGCAAAGCATGGTCTTGGTTGGATTATTCAGCAAAATTCTTCAAGAGGAAGAACCGATATGGTGTTTATGGCAATTATCACAATTATGGTTATTAGTGTGATTTTTGACTGGATAAGCAAGAGAATTATTAAGAGAATTTTTAAATGGAGGTATATCAATGATTGAACTACATAATCTGACAACTGGTTACAGTAGAGACAAACCATTATTGAAGAATTATTCCGCAAATTTTGATAAGAAAATTTATGGAATTCTGGGCGAGTCTGGTTGTGGAAAAACAACTTTATTGCGTACAATTGCAGGCCTAATGAAGCCGTTAAATGGAGAAGTAATAATCGATGGGAAGCCAGTAACAAAGGCATTTAAAAACAATGTTTTTATGATGCATCAAAATTATACTTCGTTTGATTGGATGACCTGCCTTCAAAATGTTCTTTTACCAATGAAGATTAAGAGAACGATTACAAAAAAAGATGTAGAAAACGCTAAAGACTTTTTAGATCATGTAGGATTAAATGGTTACGAGAATAAATATCCAAAACAGTTATCTGGCGGTCAACGACAGAGATTGGCACTCGCAAGAACACTCTTTGCGAAACCGGAAATAATTTTGATGGATGAGCCGTTATCCGCACTTGATCCACAAACTCGGTCTTCGATGCAAAATTTGGTTATGAAGCAGCATCGAAAAGAGAATAATACAGTGATCATAGTTACACATAGCTTGTCAGAAGCTGAAAAAATGTGTGATTTGGTTATAAATTTATAAAAAGGAGTAGAACATGGGATTATTTCAGAAGTTAGGTCTTGTAGAAGAAGTTGACCGACCAAGTAGAGAAGATCTATCATATGATCTTTCTGATGAGCAGGTTGAAGATGTAAACCTTGAAGCAGTAAACACGAATACACTGATTGCGGATATATATGATCAGAATGATCTTAACGACCAGTCAAAGTCTATTTTTAAAGTTGAAGAGCTTGTGGACTCTCTTCCAAAAGAGATGGTAACCGAGACAAAGAAAAATAGTGTTCTTTCTGCGCTGGGAGTATTCGGATTAAATGCTGAAATCGTTACTGAAGACGGAGAAAAGCGTGTTGATATCCTAAAAGCTGCGCTTGCAAAAATTTCTTCTGAAAAGAATGAACTGGTTGCAGATTATCAGGAAAGAATCGAATCCTGTAAAGAGACGATTGCAGAATTAGAGAAGAATATCGCAGAGGAACAGGCTGTACTTAAGGCTTCTACTGAGACAATTAATGCAGAGTCCGACAGAATCAGCAAACTAATTTCTTTTGTGGGAGGTGAAGCTTAATGGAACTTAGAAATATTCTGCCAATTCTTGTCATTATTCTGATTGTATTGGTGTTATGGATTTCTCCTGAGTTGCGAACTTTACTTAAAGGAATCACAAGAGTTTTTGTTAAAGATATGGCGACAACACCAGAGGGAGCAGAAGCTATCTACGGTGAGAAAATTGACCAGGCGCAGGATGCATATAACAAAGCGGACAATGCGTATAAGCTTGCAGCAGGAAAATATAGTAACGCAAAAAGAGATTTAGATAATTTAAAGGCGAAACTGAAAAAAGTAGAAGTGGATTGCGAAGCTCTTGTGAAGGCTGGGAAAATCGATTCAGCTCAGTTAAAGGCTGAAGAGAGAGAAGAGATTATTGCAGATATTAACAGAGGAACGGAGCTTGTAAAGGCGTATGAAAAGGCATCTGTAACCGCAAAAGAAACTCAGGAGCGTTGCGAAAAGAACCTTCGAGCATTAAGACGAGAGAGTAAAGAAGTCGTAGAGAATATGAAAGTAAAGAAACAACTTCAGGAAGTATATGATGACATGGATGATCTGAAAAATGTTACCGCAACGGACAAACTTCTTACATCTGTTCGTGAGAAAAATAAGGATCTTGACGCTATTGTCGAAGGGTCCAGAGTTGTTCATGAAAATAGAACGTCTACGAAGCTTGCGAGAGCAGAAGCAGAGGCGCGGAAAACCTGCAGTAACGATTATCTGGATTCTTTAAAGAAAAAATACAACAAATAAGGAGAAGAGTATGAGTACAAAGAGATTTAGACTGACCAAAGCGGCCAAGATCCTGATTGCAATTATTGTGATGGCGTTAATTGGTGGCGGCGTGTATTTCGGAATGAAAACAGGTTTAATTAAAAATTCCAAGAAAAAGCCGGTAGATGTCGTATCTGAAACCAAAGCTATGCAGACATCCGAATCCGTAGAAGCCGACGATGATGGAAATGTGATCAACACAGATAAAGACGACGATAAAACAATCAATCTTTCCTTAGACGAGTGGATTGGCTGGAAATCAATTATCGACGCAAATGGAGGTTTAAGCACAAAAGAAGGTTCGATCTATGATAAACTCGGCATTAAAGTGAACATCAGTATCATTAATGACGCTACACAGTCCAGCAATGCTTTAATCAGCGGAAAATTAGACGCAGCAGGTTACACTATTAACAGAACGGCGTTCCTCTCTAAGAAATATGCTGATGCCGGTGTGGATGTAATTATGCCGTATGTCACTAACTTCTCTAATGGTGGTGACGGTATTATTGCAAAGTCCTCTATTAATTCTGTTGCAGATCTTGTAAATGCGAAGATTGGCGTTCCTCAATTTTCCGAAGCACATTCCTTAGTAGTGTGGTTCGTAAACCAGTCTGACTTAACACAGGACCAGAAAGATACAATTATCAATAACTTAATTTTCTTTGAAACTCCAGATGAAGCCGCGAAAGCGTTCTTTGCGGGACAGATTGATGTAGCTGCTACGTGGGAACCGTATCTTACACAGGCTCAGAATATGTCCGATGCACATATTTTATTTAGCACTGCAAGTTCTTCCAGTTTAATTATGGATGGTATTTTATTCAATGCTGATTTTGCAAAGAAATACCCAGACACGGTAACAGCATTTATTGATGGGTCTCTTCAAGCATCGGATTTATATAAGACAGATTTGACAACTATCAAGAGTGTTATGCCGATGTTCTCCACAGCTTCTGATGATGATATTTTAGGAAACTGTGAATCTGCGAAACTTTGCACTTATGCAGACAATATGAGTTTATTAAACGGAACAGCAAAGACTATTTTTTCTGATATGTGTGGTGTTTGGGAATCCATTGGAGAAACCGTAAACAGAGATCTTCTGAATACAATTTTTGATAATACATATATGTCTGCACTCTCTGATAAGTACGATGCTCAGGATCTTACAAAAACAGATGCCAATGTTATCGTCACAGAAGAAAATAAGCAGGAGGTGCTTGATACCGTAGCATTATTACAGAAGTCCGCTACTGTAAACTTTATCATTAACACTGCGAAATTCACAGATTCTGCAGATGCTACACAGAAGCTCGACGACTTTATTAACATTGCGAAGGTTCTTGATGGAACAATTATTGAGATTGCGGGGAACACAGATCCGAACCCATATTCTGATCCGCAGGATATTGCAAATAAGATGCTTTCTCAGCAGAGAGCAGAAACTGTTAAGCAGTATTTTGTTTTAAACGGAATCTCTGCCGATAGAATCATAACGGTTGGAAATGGCTCCAGTAAACCAATGGTTGACAATGACACCGAAGAGCATAAGGCTATGAACCGTCGTACAGACGTGTCCTTCAAGTGTATTGAGTAAGGAGAATCTATGATCGCTTTGAATATTGGAACATTTATCGCTGTGTTTGCCGTTGCGCTCGCAGTAGGATATCTGTTTGGCAAAAAGAAAAGATGATATTAGCTATCCGTAGTGTCATAGCTACGGATAGTATTTCAGAAAATATAAGAGGAGGAATGATATGCCGCCACAGATTATTTATACGCTTGAGGATAACAAAGAAATTCTTGAGTGTGGACCATTTAAGATCAAAAGAGATAACTTACATAGTGCCGACTGGATCGAATTGCTAACGATGCTTGGTATCCAGATTACGTGCAATTACAGTGTCAAAGAGGCAAAATTCAAAGAGGTAAAAGAGGATGATTAAATCGTTTGTAAAAGCACTTACAGTAAATCTGGCAGTTACAGCTATATGGTATGCATCAGAGTGGATGCAATTCGGAGAATTACAATTCAACAGGGAGTGCGATAACATCGTAAACACTATTTATCTGTTTGTTTTGTGGTACTTATTTTATGAAAATGAACGATGAAATCGATCTTTCGTAGGAGGGGAAATTTGGAATATAAAATTGCAAGGATTCAGCATTCTGGCACATGCGGAGAACGCTGGACTGACCGCGAAGACGGCAGATATATACATAGAGTAGGACGAACAGTGGAGCTTGATTTAGAGAATATAGAGGTAGGATTACCGATGATTATACATTATGTAAAAGATCGGGACGGTAGCGATTATAGCACTTTTATCTTGGCAACAAGCCGTGTAAAAAGAGTTTATGTGCCGGATGATAATACTGTGATTGTAGAGACCAGAAATAGTATTTTTAGGTTTGAGAAATGCTAATGAATTTTTAGTTTCAAAAGGAGATTTAGATGTTAAATAAAGAAAAATTTGCAAAAGAAATTATCGAGATCGCGACAAGTGGGGGAACCCTTGGCGTAGCAGATGGAAAGCCATGTGTATGCGGTATGGAAAACTGTAATGACTGTGATTTTCATCCTGGCACTTGCGTAGATCAATTAGAAAAATGGGCGAATTCTGAATATAAGGAATTTGAAATCGACTGGTATAAGGTTCCAGTAGATACACCGGTTTTGGTCTGGGATGCATTTACAATAAATAAGCAGAAAAGATATTATGCTGGACTAAAGAACGGATATTATATGACCTTTGACTATGGAGCAACGAGCTGGTCTTTTAGCGGAGAGAGAACTTTATGGCATAATTGCGAACTCGCCAGAAAAGAGGATATTCAGAAATACAGAAAGAGGTAGCGTATGCCGAATTATGAACCATCGACTTGTCAAAATTTGGAGTGTCATTTCCGGGAAATATGTAGAGTGCTGGACGATATAGATGAAAAAAATTGCGCACACTATATCCCTCCAAAGCCTGATCCAGTTCCGATCAAATGGGAGAAAGAATATTCAGATTCTACTCTTATGAGTTTCACAAAGAAGCAGCTTATCGAGTATATTCATTGTCTTGTACATAACAACAATGTTTTGCAGGAGACGGTAAATGAGCAAGCCAATACGATGATGAAGATATTAGACGTGTAAAATACAAACAAAGAGGAACAAAAAATGGAATTTGTAAAATATTATTACCCACCTTCGAAAACATGCGTCGAGGGAACAGAGTATGTCAATATAATTGCAAATATAAAATTCGATAATGAGGAAGTATTTTGCGGAAAGCCTCGAATTATCTTAATTGCTATGTATGACAAACCATTTTTTTCATGGTCTAAATATGAAATCGGCGTAGGCATACGAGACGATGACGATTTTGATATCGGGTATATTTATAAACCAACAAAAGAGCAGTTTTTCGATGCTTTACATGAATTAATTAACTGGATTCATGACCTTGAAATGGGATGCTGCTGTTGGGATGAATTCATCAAAGATTCGAATTTCTTTCCAAATTTGGACTGTGAAAGAGAGGAATGGTAACACGATGAAAAATCTGTTTCGAGGAGTTTATAGTTATGAAAAATAAAAAGGTTTTTATCGAAGTGACCAAGTTTCAGAGAAAAGTGCTTGATTATATTGGCTCAGAAGAGCTATCAAAAATGTTCGATACAACATATTTTAGCAAAGACGAAAATAAACAGGAATGTAAAATGGCAATGATTCATGGAATGTTAATTGCATCGATGATTACATCGAGATGCGACTTATATCATGAGCTTGAAATAAATAGGGATAATTATGAATAAAAGAAAGAGAAATAAACTATATAAAAATACACTGATTAAGATCAAAAAGTTACATCCTCAGAAGGGCGACATGATCGTTATGATGCCAGATTTCGAGAAAATTGATTTTGAAGTAGCGTACAAATATTTTGAGGCTTTAGGCAATGAAAAATTTCTTAATGGTGCTACTTTCGCGTTGGCGCCGTGTCCAATCAAATCTATTGGAGATAAAGAAGCTGCACAAAAATTTGTCGATAGACTTCAGGAAAAAGTAAATAAGATGGTGGGATAATTTATGGGTGAAAATCAAGCGCTTTTAAAAAGAATAGAGGAATTAGAGGAAAACCTGGAGTCCATAAAAAGAATTTTATCTGTACTTGGAGAAAATAAAAAAGTAAGATTTAAGCTTAACCAGGTGCCACACGTAATCGATTCAGGTTTGTTTCGTCAAACTTTTGGGAAAGATGCATATCTGTACGTTTATGAAGGAGGGAAAGAACGCTCCATTTTATTAAAAGAACTAAATTTTGATTTTATCACTGATGAGCCTAATTTTATAGTAAACGGAAATTATGTGACATTCTCTGTTAAAACATTGTTTGGCGCAAAATATAATTATAGAGTTAATTATAAGAACGGAACCTATACGTGTGACTAAAATTACGCTTTCAAAAGGAGAATAATTATATGGCAACATATGAAAGACTGTACAATGAGAAGGGTGAACTGGCTGTACTATATGGAAGCTTTTGGAGTACCGACGATGCTGAATTGCACAATTTAAAAGGTGAAGAAGCGTATCGGCTGGCTCTGGATAAAAGAGTTATAGAGTTCTGGCAGTCCAACAAAGATTTCTACGACATGTTGGACTTCTTAAAAAGTATTGGATACAACTGGCCAAGTGGAGAACCGGATAGACAAAAATTAGCTTGGATTCCCAAAGGGACACCATTTTATATTCATACATATGACGGTGATGAGACAATTGAGACACCAGAGAGTTGCAACATGATTATAGCGTGAGTTAGGAGAAAACATAATGATTGGGTTAATTTGTGGGTTAGTTCTTGCATTTATTCTGACAATGTTCGGAGTTGATAAAATCTTTATTAACGAACTGCAACCGCTTTTTGTAAATGTAACATTAACTACAGGACATTTTTATATTGTAATGGCAGTTGTAGGGTTTATTGCAGGAATTGATCCAACAGGTTAAATTAAGCATTTCAGGAGGTATAACAGCACGAAAGTAATTCAGAACAATTATAAAAAAATAGAGAATAAAAAAGTAGAGAAAAATACTTTTATTACATATTGTGACCAGTGTAATTCTGAGCTTGAAATCACAAAAAAAGATACTCATATTGGTTGGCTCGGTGCTCGATTTGTAACCTGTCCATGCTGTGGAGAAGAATCTATGGTTGAAGAGCTGCAAGGCATTACTCTTACAAAAGATAATATCCAGTTACCTGCGCATTTTTACAGAACAAAAACAGGGAAAATTGGTGTTAAGGAGGTTACAAATCAGAAAGTCGTAGATGAAATAAAGCGAGGAATTGAGTGGCTACGGAGTGACAAGAATGAATATTATTGGTTTACAAAATATGGAGACCTCTTTCTAATTATATTTAAATACGATGGAGACGGAGAATATAACGTGTTGGTTGCGAGGGATTGGTATGAAACAGATATCCCATTCGAAGAGGATGATTACAAATGGGATTCGAAAAGACTTTCAGAAGATGATGACGACATGGGTTGGGGAGGAGATGATAATTTATGACGGATTTAGAAACTTGGTTCCTTGATTTCGGTAGCGACCACATTTTCAGGCTATACGATCCATTTTCAATTTGCGTAGTGGAAAAAGTGCGAATTAATAACATGATTGAACTTCCAAACAAAGATGTACTAATTGAATATTCGGTAGTTAATAGCGAAGAAGATTTTAACGCAGAATGGGGTAAGGCACCTTTATGTTATAAAAAACTCAGTGAGATCAAATTGGAGTATCATCCGTATGATAATCAATTTTGTTCAAATGCAACTGCCTTACCAGCAACCGAGTAAAGGAGACAAAATGAGCTGGAACCCTGTGTTAAATAAATTTATTGAGATAAAAAATACATATAAAAATAAAATTGGCGAACCAACCTATTCTTATAAGTCTGGCTATACAGATGAATCAAAAACATGTCTCGAACGATGGGTTAAAGAGTTAATTGAAAAATTCCCAGATAAGCAATTCCAGCAGTATGAAGAACTTATTTCTTGCTTGGAAATGAATCAATGGAATCAGTTTTTGATAATCAGATATGCCAGATATAGTAATGTATATGACGGTGAGATCGAGTCTTCTGGCGAGGATTTTTGGGACAGATATAGCGGATTTTATAGAGAATGCAGGAGTGTTGTTATTGACGTTGTAAATGATAAAATTGTATTAGCACCATTTAAGAAATTTTTTAACATCAATGAACTTGAAGAAACTCGTCTGGAGAATGTAGAACGCAGAATTGCTACCGCGACAAATGTTGAATTTTCTAATAAACTTGATGGCTCAATGCAATCGGCAACGTGGTATGATGGTCGGATTATTATGGCTGGAAGTCAGGCAATTGATCCAAGTAATTCATGGAGATTGCAGGAAGGTTATAGAATGCTTGATTTGCGTCCAGGTTATAAGAGAATGCTGACCGAACACCCTGGTCTGACTTTTATTTTTGAATATATTTCGCTTAAAGACGCTCATGTTGTTAAATATAAAAAAGAGCAAGAGGGACTATATTTGATTGGCGTGAGAAACAATAATGACGGCAGAGAGTTACCATACCGTTCTGTTTTAGATGTCGCATATGTTTATAATATTCCGACAACGGAGATTTTTGATAAAACATTAGGCCAGGTAATGGCAGAACTTGATGAAAAATCTTCTGATGAAGCAGAAGGGTTTGTCATTAACATTGATGGGTATAAGGTTAAAGTCAAGTACAATGACTACGTTCATATCCATAAAGCTTTATCTAAATTATCCTCAATAAATCTAACCATTAAGTCTATTGCAGATGATACGTTCGACGACCTTCTTTCAAAACTTCCAGAAGCTTATCATGACAATGTAAAAAGAGTTGCAAATATTGTTTTTAATTATATTTGTGACACTGAGAACATCATTAGAAAATATTATAATAAAGCACCAAAGAACGATAAAAAGAAATTTATGATTTGGGTCGATTCTAATGTTCCCCAAAAATATCGCGGATTCTGTCGATCTTTGTATCTCGGAGATCCAATTAATGTATTAAAAAAACATAATGGTTCTGGCTATTTAAAACTCAAAGATATGGGTATCGAGGATTATGGAAAATTATTTGCAAACAATGAGAATGAATAACAGGGAACAAGAAAAAAAACGAGGTAAAAATGACAATCAAAGACATTGAAACAAAACTTTCGTCAAAAGAATATGATTTCTTGAAAACTGATAAGAATCTTGGAAAGAATATTATTCTTTTAACTCTTGGCGGTAGCTATGCCTATGGAACCAACACCGAAAACTCTGATCTGGACATTCGCGGATGTGCATTAAACACAAAGAGACAACTGCTTACAAATGAAAAGTTTGAGCAGTTTGTAAATGAAGAAACCGACACTACAATTTATTCCTTCAATAAGTTGATTACACTGCTTTCTAATTGCAATCCTAATACCATTGAGGAGCTTGGTAACAAACAGGAACACTATCTTTATGTGTCATCCATTGGTCAGGAATTACTTGATAATGCTCACCTGTTTTTATCTAAACGGGCAGTATATTCATTTGGCGGATATGCGAACCAGCAGTTGCGGAGGATGGAGAATAAAGCTAATAGATTAGTTGGACAGGCACAAAATGAAGAATACATTCTGAATACCATTAAACATGCAGAATATGATTTTAAGGCGCGATACTTCACTATGCCAGAAGATGCGATCAAACTCTATACTGATATAGCAGTTCAGGAAGGATATGACTCCGAAATCTTCATGGACGTTCACCTCAAACATTATCCACTAAGAGATTACAAAGATTTATGGTCTGAGATGCAGGGTATCGTAAAATCCTATGCCAAAATTGGTAAAAGAAACGAGAAAGCGATCCAGAAGGATAAGTTGGGAAAGCATATGATGCATCTTATCAGATTGTATTTGATGTGTTTAGACATTCTTGAAAAAGAGAGAATTATTACTTACAGAGCCAAAGAGCATGATCTTCTTATGGATATTCGAAATGGTAAATATCTTGATGCCAATCGGTAGCCAATCCCAGAGTTTTATGAAATGGTAGATGAATATGAGAAACGTTTAGATTATGCGAAGAAAAATACAAGTCTACCTGAAAATCCGGATTATAAGGCAATTAATGATTTTGTCGAGAGTGTAAATGAAAGAGTCGTAAAAGGAGAAGTATGAGCGAATTTGTGAACAATAAACCATCACTCTATGTTATGTGCGGGCTTTCCGGAAGTGGAAAATCCACCATTGCAAAAGAGTATCAGAAAAAGATTCCCGGCAGCGTGATTATCTCTTCTGATGAGATTAGAGAAGAATTATGCGACGGAAACCGTGCGGATCAGAGTAAGAACGACGAAGTATTTAGAGTATTTCACGATAGAATCCGCAAGAATTTGGAGAAACATAAGAATGTAATCGTAGATGCAACCAATATTACTATGAAGTCCCGTAGAGCTATTCTGGGCAAAGTGAACGGTCTGGATATTAACAAGATTTGCCTGATCGTTCCAAAACCGTATGAGCAGTGTCTGGTTGATAACAAACTGCGTGAGTGGCCGGTTCCTGATGAGGTGATTGAACACCAGCGCAGTCGGTTCCAGATTCCATTCAAGGAGGAAGGTTGGACGGAGATTAGGATTGAGGGTGGATTTAAAGATCGACCGTATAGGTTCGATGAGATGATGAAAGGGTATGATCAGAAAAGTCCGTACCATGCTTTTACTTTAGATGAGCATTGTCAACTTGCGGCTGACATGTTCTTCGACATCAAAGGATACAGACAGCCATGGTATGCTGGAGCACTACTGCATGATGTCGGAAAACTGTTTACACAGACCATCGATGAAAACGGTATAGCTCATTATTACAATCATGAGAACGTCGGCTCGTATGAAATTTTGTCATTAAAGCCGAATGAAGAGGATATTGTAGACATCTGTTTCCTGATCAATTATCATATGTTGCCGTTCAGTTGGAACCTTAATTGGAGCGAACCGACGAGAACTATGAAGAGATGGCAGCGCCGATTCGGAGAAGAAAAGTATCAGATGTTATTAGATTTCCATGAATGCGATATGGCTATGGCGTAGGAGAATAATCATATGGGTAAGATTGTAGAAACAAAATGGAAATCATTTATGGGCAAGGATACGATTGCTTTGTCTTTAAATGAAGATTTGGATGGTCCGTATACGGTATCAAATCTTATAGAGTTGTTGCAAGCCGTAAAAGAAAAATTCGGAGATAAAAACATTCTAATTCACGACGAGCAAAACAATCTCGTTTGTGGATTTAGAGATATTTATTTGGAGCCAGGATTTTCATACAATTATGACGGGAAAACATACAATGTTGATTGTGAAATTCACATATCGTTTTAGGTGAGAGGTAGTCATATGGAATATACAAAGTGGGAAGACGGCAAAGCCAAGCATGTGCTCGATTTTGATAGATGCATTGAGTCTCTGAGGGAAAGAAATGCTGATCAGGACAAGCGAATCAAAAGCCTTGTGGAAGAAAATAAACGCCTCAAAAGTGAACATTATAAAGACACAGAATTGCAGAATTTACAGCATAAATATGATGAATTAAAGAAGGATGTTTACAGAGGTTTTCCTATTACCGAAGAAGAAAGTAAGCGTATTTACGAGTGGAAATATAAGCACGAGATGCAGGAACACCCAAGAGCAAGTTATACCTATATTTTCGCACCTACCGCATTAGGGTTGGCTGGTAGAATTAAATGTTCATGCGGTGCTGAATTTGATTTTAGAAAACTTGATTAGGAGAATAATACTAATCGATAAAAAATGATTAAAACCTGCGTTTCAAAAGGAGAAAGAACAAATGAAAATTAAGAGAAAAAATAGTGAAAAAGTGGAAGTTTCAACACTTGACGTTGGTGATTGTTTTGAGTTTGCAAATGAATTATTTTTAGTAATAAAAAATAATTTCGATGATATAGTCGTCGATAAGCCAATGCATGTTTTGGTAGTAAATTTAGGAGAAAACGAGCTGGATGATTTTACCCCAAGTACACATGTAAAAAAAGTAAATGCTAAAATTGTTGCCGAGTAAGAGGTTCAGTATGTTTTTTACATGGTATAAGAATAGAATCGAAAAAAGGAGAAGAAATAAGTGAAGATCATAAACAATTATGGCGGGAAAAGAAAATTAATTAAGGATGTTTTAGTAGGACAGTGCTTCATGTATAGTGATCGGTTATGCATGAAAGTAAAGTCCAACACATCAGACGAATACTATAATAATAAAATCGTAGATTTTGAAAACAATGAAATAAATGCAATTGCAGATTCGGCAGAAGTTTTGGTTATTAATGCAAAAATTGTTATTGAGTAACCGATGAAATTTTGCTTTCGAAGGGGAATATAAAAATGAAGATAATTGTTGACAAAATGCCAGAATGTTATTCGGAATGCATATTTGGAAAATATGATTATTGTGGAACAACATGTATATTAAAAAAATATGATGATGCCATGTGCTGCTTAGAAGAATGTGATTATTTACAATCATTCGAGGATCTTATAAAAGAAAACATAACAAAATATACGAGAGGAAAATAATTATATGGTTAAGAATCCGACTTCAGTTCTTATTGGAGAAAACTGGGAGTTTCCACTGGATATGGAAGATTGCATAGGATTAGTTAAAGAGTATTTCAATGATAATCTCGCTGGAGCCATTGAATATTTTTACGCATTGAAGATTAATGAGTTAAGTTCTGAAATTGACAGTTTACATGACGAGATCGAAGATCTCGAAGGAGAAGTAGATATGCTTAGAGATCGGGGAGTAGATCCAGTAGAAACCTGGGATTATTAAGGAGAATAAACATATGATTCAGAAGTGTAGAAAATGCGGATCTTTATCATTATTTACTGAACAGAAGGGTTCGAATATTGGTCTATACTGTAGGTCTTGTGGATCATGGCAGAAATGGCTAAATAAAAACGAGGCGCGATTATTTTCGGAGAATAATAAAGAAGATGAACCAAGTATTCAAGTCGATGACGGACTCAGAGACAGATTGGAAGAGTTTGTACAAGCACTCGACGATATGATCGATAAAGAATTCTCAAAAGAACCTATTAGCGATATGGATGCGATGCGTAAATCATCATATTGTCTCGCATTGGAGCGTGATAAGAATTCTATTATTAATATTCTCGAAGGAAGAAAATACTGGGAGATGGGAGAATAAATATATGATTCTATTAGATGGAAAAGAAACGGCTCAAGAAGAAAAAGACCGTTTAAAGGAAATTGTTGATTCTGGAATTCATCGGAAGCTTGTGATCGTGCAGGTGGGTGACAATCCAGCGTCAAATACATATATCAAGAATAAGGTTAAAGCTTGTGAATATGTTGGCGTTGAGTGTGAAGTAAAGCGCTTTAAGGAGAATATTTCAGAAACTGAATTGTGCGGTCATATAGCAAGATTAAATGGTGATAAATCAGTAGATGGAATTATTGTACAACTTCCATTGCCGCCACAGATAATCGAAAGAAGAGTTCTTTCAGTGATCAGAGCGAAGAAAGACGTTGACGGTTTTACAGATAAAAACGCTGGGCGATTAATGCATGATTATCCTGTCGGACATATTCCTGCGACTCCATTAGGTATTAAGTTACTGCTCTTAAAATACAACATTGAGGTAGAAGGAAAAGAATGTGTAATCGTTGGGAGAAGTAATATTGTAGGAAAGCCAATGGCACATCTGATGCTCGGAATGGATGCGACAGTTACGATTGCGCATTCGCACACTAAGAGTCTTAAAGAAGTTTGCAAGAGAGCCGATATCCTGATCGTTGCAGTGGGTAAGCCTAAGATGATTAACAGAGAATATATTAAAGAGGGTGCTGTTGTAATCGATGTAGGAATCAACCGAGACGAGAATGGTAAGCTTTGCGGAGATGTGGATTTTGATGATGTAAAAGACGTTGTATCCGCTATCACACCGGTTCCTGGTGGCGTTGGCCCGATGACAGTGGCTATGCTACTGAACAATGTGGTAATAGGAAGAGAATAAACAATATGGTGTGGTACTGGATTTCGATTCAGTGCTACACCAGAAAAGAGAATAAAAGTATGAACGACGAAGATCTGATACAAGAAAATGACCATTTCGAGATTCCAGAAGAATATTTACATATGAACTTAGACGAACTTAGAAAAATGCGGTTGGAGCTGGAAAGAAAAATTCTGGAAAATCGAGGTCAGAAAAGAGAATAAATATATAGACAATGGGCATTTGCCAAGCGGTAAGGCACAGGAATTTGACTCCTGCACTCGTTGGTTCGAATCCAACATGCCCAGTTATGCGAACTTAACTCAACTGGTAAGAGTCACGGCCTTATAAGCCGTATGCCCTGGCAAGGTTTAAACTCGGTTCGACTCCGAGAGTTCGCACTGCAGCAATGCAATAAAAATATTTTAAAGGAGGATTTCTATTATGGGAATCACATGCAAAATGACAGAACTTAAAGGCGTTATGAGAAAAATGGCAAATCAGCAGGAAAAAGAAAAGGCTGAAAGAGTCAACGCAAAGAAGAAAAAAGAGGAGAAAAAGGAGAAATAATGAGAGGAATTATTGCAATCATTATCTGGGTTATTGGAGCAGTTTTAGGGCTATATGTCGGTGGTTGGTTAATGTTTGTTAAACCGATTATTGCTTGCTGCGTTGCGTTTGACGCAGGAACTCTTACAGGATTAATGGTTGGGACATCAGCCCTAAAATGCATCTTTGGAAGTACCGTTGGTGGAATTATTTTCCTGATTTGTCATGTCATTTCTTCTATGTTAATTGTAAATAGGGATTAGGAGAATAATACATATGAAGTTCACAGAAATTACAACAGACAAAGGTACATACCGCCTTACCAAAATGATTGAGTATGGGCACGAAATAAACAGCGCTGATTGGTGCTACAACTACTGTATGGCAATTGGACCAAACGCAGAAACGCGCAGAAAGAATCTGGCAAAAAATTTGATTGAAATGGCTTTGAAAGTGTCAGATAAATCAACAAAAAATACTGAATGGTACAAAAACAGGAAAAATTTTACTGAAATTGAAGCTTAGAAAGGACGATGAAAGATGAATTTCAACATGGATGATGAAACAACAAAAGCACTTGTAAGTGCAGCAAAAGAGGATCCTATGATGGCAGTAGAACTCGTAAAACAGGTAATTGATTTATATAAACCAGCCGTGTATGGTATCCTGCATGAGCTTCTGGGAGTCTATAAAGACTATGCGAACAATACAGAATTCCCAGAAACAAAAGCAAGAGTGTCTAAGAACGCCTATGATGCATATATGAATGTAGGTTTTACAGCAGATCAGGCAATGGCACTTCTTATTAATGATAACCTGCGACTGATGGAAGCAGCTAAAACATCTTCTAAAAGTAAAAAGAAAACAGAGAATAACTAATTAGGCTTTCTATTTGTTCCTGATCCGGTTCGGATCAAAATTCAAAAAATAAAACATAATACCAAATTTCGGTAGGGTGAAAATAGCGCACCCTTGGGTTTTTGTACCCCAAAATCGCTATTTTAGATAGATTTTTACATATTAGCGACCTGATGATCCGCCTGTATCAATGAGATGCGGGCGTTGAGATAAAGAAAATAATTTTTATACATAAGGAGTATATTTTATGAATTTTGAAATGCTTGGAAAACTAAGTATCGGAAAAGAAACCGACAAATTTAAACCATTTACAGAAAGCAAATATGAATCTGGATGGGTGAGAAGGCAGTTACTTTTTAATGTAACATGCGGAGACAACAGACATATGTTGACGATTCAGAAAGGGGCATTTCCTGACGGTGATGTATATACCTTTTCTAAGGGATCTGTAGGTGCTGATGGAAAGAAGACAAAGGGTGAGTTATTAAAAATTCCATTCAAAGATCGCTTAACATCTCCTTTATTAGCAGAGGTTGCAGAATATAAGAAGTTTGTTTTTGATCTTGAGAAGCCAGGCCGTAGATATAAACTACAGCGTTTGGCTGATGATGTTCACGAAGGTAAAGATGTAACTGATGAAGCTCTTAAAGAAGTTGGGTTGGAGAGTGTTGATGAAGTCGCATCTGCACTCGAAAAGAGTAATAAGAAGCACCATGAATTTATTTTTGAATGGGATTTTATGGACTTTATTAAAAAAGTCGTTGATAGCGGTAAATATACTGACGCAAAATTCCACATCAGAGGTAACGGAGAATACCAGTATTCCGAAAACAAGCAGCAGGTTTATGAAAGTTATGTACCAAGCCGCATTTATTTAGCGAATGATGACGAGGATGAATATTCTACGGCGACAATTAATCTTATCTTTAATGCAGACAGTTTAGATGAAGGCTCTGTTGAAGAGAAAGGTAAATATTATGTCTCTGGTCACATGATGGAATACGACAACAATAGAAGGGCAAATATTCCGGTTCCGGTTAGCATTGTGATTCCTGCGGTATATGACGATGAAAAAGAAAAAAAGAAGGTAGAACGTATTAAGCATAAGTTCATCGTAGAGGATGACACATATAAAGAATATGGTGTCGTTGTGAATATGCTCAATGGTGCCCAGAAGACAGAAATCACGGAGGATATGCTTACCGATGATCAGAAAGAAGATTTGGAGTGTGGACTGATCACTCTGGACGATATTCGTGCAGAACTCGGTGGAAGTGTTTATGGGGAAAGAATTAGAGAATATCAGTTTGTAAAACCGGCCAAAGGCTTTACCAAAGGACGTCAGGACACGGTATACACCGATGACGATATGGTAATCCGTCCACTTGAAAAAGAGGATGAAAACACCGAGGAAGATTTATTCCAGGATGAAAACGCTGTTGATGATGATGAACTATAATCCGTAAGGGGAGCAATCCCCTTACTATACAAAATAATATAATTTAAGGAGATAAATACATATATGGCTTTCGGAAAAAGAAGTGTGATTAGTGACAACTTATACGATTATTCTATTATGATTTGTGGTGAATCTGGTGTTGGTAAAACAACAGTAATTAGTCAGGTTTGTGAGAAAGAATTTGGTCCTGACGGATACTTACTTTTAAATACAGGAGACGAGGAGGGTGTATCTGCAATTCAGGGTGTAACTTATGAAAATGTTCCGAATTTCAAGAAATTTACAGATGTATGTAACGACATTATTAAGAATAAAGACACAGATTATCCAAACCTTAAAGTTGTTATTGCAGATACGCTTGACCAGCTTTTAGAGTGTACGGAAACACAGGCTATTGCAAATTGGAATAAAGAGAATCTCGGCAATAAAAATTTCAAACCGGCTAAGACATTAAATGGCATTGAGGGTGGATTTGGTGCTGGATATGATGTCGTATTTAATATGATTTATGATAAGGTCAGGGCGTTAGGAAAAGTTGGTGTAAAGGTATGGTATACATGCCATTCAAAGACTAAGGATATCATTGATCCGATTACAAACGCAGCATACACAACCTTAACCTCTAATATGGCGCAGAGATATTTCAACGATTTCAAAACAAAAGTTCATGTTGTTGGTGTGGCTTGTGTAGACAGGTCTATTGAGACAGAAGGAACTGGTCGTACTAATATTGTCACTCATAAAGAAGTAACTGTGAATAAGGTTAAAGATGAAAAACGTAAGATCGTATTTAGAGACGATTCTTACAGTGTTGATTCTAAGTCCAGATTTGCAGGAATTGTAAATGAGATTCCGCTGGATGCAGATGAGTTAATTGCAGCTCTTAAGGACGCGATTAAGAAGTCAAAGGAAATGGGTAATCCCGTAACTACTAAAAACGAAATGAAAAAAACCACACAGCCAACACCAGCTCAGGCTACAGAGGTGGAATCTGATGTACCGTTTGAAGAAGATGCGAAATCCAAAGTCAATGAACTTGACGATGAGCTGGAAGATTCTATTGATGAAGATTCTGATTATCCGGCAGATCTTTCCGGCACGATTCGCACAATGTTCAAAGAATGCACAGATAAGGTTTTGAAGGCAAAGGTTAGAGATGTGATTGCAGAATACGGAAAACTTGTTGATGTAGATGAGGATGGTTTAAAAAGAATCTATGACATGATGAGATAAGGAGAATATCATTATGTTGGTAAAATGCAGAGCTTGTGGTCAAAAGATTGATCGAAACAATGCATTCAAAGTGGTAGTAGGCGAGAAAAACGCCTACTACTGCAATGAAAAAGAATATGAGAAAATTTGTGAAGAACGCGAAGATAAGAATTTAATGTATGGACAGATCAATGAAATTTTCGGGTATGTAGTTACTAACACGGCGCTATTTAAAGAAATGACGCCGCTTATTTCTCAGTACGGATATAAGTTATTATATTCTTACCTTAAAGAAAATTTTGATTACTTATATTCTATTGCGCATCGGGATTTCGATAAAGAGTACGGGAAAATCCGGTACTTTTCTGTGGTCGTGGGCAATTCTATTCAAGATTATTCCAAATCAAAGTTGTTAAATAAGGAACCGATTCGTAAAGAAATCTGTGTGGATGATTCAGATAAAATCCAATACAAGCGAAAAAATAAAAAAAGAAGTTTAGCTGAAATTGAACAGGAAGTCGGTGAGTGATATAGCTGAATTTATTACAGGTGTAAAAGAAAAATATCCCGCACAGTTATTAAAAGGCAGGATTGAAACTGAGGGCAATGTGATTAGCTGTCTTTTTAAAGATATGCTACTTATTGATGATACATCTCTTGTACAAAAGGATTTTATTACCAGCGACGGTCTGTTCTATTTTTCTATGTTAAAGGTACTCCGAGACAAAGGTTTTTATTCTTTAGACGAGGTTACCATTTTATCAAACCTCCCAGAAGATGTTATTGAACGATATGAAGATATCGGTGGTTGGGAATCAATTCAACATCAGATTGAAATTATTAACGTGGAGAACTTCGACACATACATAGACATTCTTTACAGAGAGAATATCTTATTACACATGAGTGATGATGGTTTTAATCTTTTAAAAGAGATCGATATAAACGGTAAAAAAGTCGTACCTTTAAAATTATTTCGGAAAATGACGGCAGAAGAAGTCACTGATTGGTATGAGTCAAGGATTAGTGGATACGGAACAGGATATTCCAGCAAGGTTCTTGAAGAAGAGGAAATTGACTTCGATGATGAGTTTATTGACTCGTGTGAAGACGGTGAAGAAAATGGTGTCCCGTTTGATATCGCTGGCTATGATAAAAATGGCGAAGAAATGAATTGTTTCCCGTTTCTTTCTAAGCAGATTATGGGTCTATTAGAAGGAACTCTGACCATGATGGGAGGGTTTTCATCGGCTGGAAAGTCTACCTGGTGGGTTACTATCATCATGGCACTTCTTCATTATGATCGAAAAATTCTTATAATTTCAAACGAAGAAACGGTTAAGAAATATAAAATCAAGTTTATGATCTGGCTTCTCGGTAAACGCAATCGATATTTTAAACTTACAAAGAAAAAGATGTCTACAGGTGACATTGATAAGGTTAGTAGGGAGCAACTTCGAGATGTTCAAGAATTTTGGAGAAAGAATTATAAAGGGCGAGTGAAATTTATTACTATTGCCGATGCTGATATGTCAGTTGTAAAAAAGAAAGTCCGCGAAAATGCCCTAAAGTATGGGTATGATACTGTTCTTTACGACACATTCAAAATTCAGGAATCAGATTTTCAAGGTCAAAGACAGGATCTCTCCTTAGTGCGAGATAGTAGAACTTTAGATAAGCTTGCAAAAAAGTATAACTTGATTATGCTCGCCTCAGTTCAGTTGGCAGAATATATGAAGGGTAAATTATTTCTTGATGCTTCAGTATTAAGTAATGCAAAGCAGATAAAAGAAATTCTCGAAAATTTATTCCTTATGCGGACGGTATATGATGAAGAATTGGATGAAAAGAGCAAATATTATTGTCGTCCTTTTAGGTTGAAGAAAGTCAACGATAAATGGATTGAAGAAGAATATCATCTCGATCCGACTGCAGTATATCGTGCATTGTTTGTTGAGAAATGCAGAAATGGTGCAAACTCAAGTGATAACGGAATTGGATATATTCTTAAATTTGATGGGGATCATTGTATCTTCAGAGAGACGGCCCAGGCACGTTTTAAACATGGCGAAATAAAATAATGTTCACGGTGGTGATATATGTTAGAAGACATTAAAAAAGAGTTACTTAAAGATCCTGAAAGGATTAAAGAACTATTAGGACAGTTCGGCTATTGTAATATTGCAATAAGACCGACTTATATACAGTTTGGTCGAGATGCTGACTCTTCTAAAAAATCGATAGTGATTCGGCTGGAAAATAATTCATACTTATATGTTCACGACTATGCCAGAAATATAAATAAGGATATCTTCTCATATATCGCCACCCAAAGGAATCTTGAATTTGTAGATATTCTCAACGCCACAAAAAAGATTTTAAATATTACTGACTATTATGATTTTTTTAATAGAAAAGGAATATTTGGTGGTTTTTATGAAAGAATCAGGAAACGAACATTTACAGAATCTAAAATTCAAGAAGAGTCGGTTCTTAATCAATTCGAGTATGTTCCAAATTTGCGATTTTTACGAGATCATATTTCTTTAGAATCCCAACGATATTTTGGAATAAGATATGACATTGAATCCCAAGGAATTGTTATCCCTATCAGAGATTCACTTGGGCAATTAATAGGAGTCAAAGAGCGTTTTAACTATAAAGTTGAAGATGGCGATATGAAGTATTTTTATTCAATTCCATGTCGGTGTAGCACTACTTTATTCGGATATTCACAAAATTATCAATATTTGGTTGATGGAACAATTTTTTTAGGAGAAGCTGAGAAATTTGTTATGCAGTGCTATTCATATGGGTATAGAAATGCTCTTGCGCTGATGAGTGGAAGCCTAAGTATTCAACAAGCAAAATTGATTCTTTCGCTCCATCCTAAGAAGGTGATTTTTTTACATGATCAAGGATATGAAAAAGAAAATATTTTAAAAAATATTGATGTCTTAAAAAGATATTCCAGATTTTCTGAATTGGATGTTGGATATTGGAACTGGCAAAAGCGAGAATATCCAAGCAAGGTCTCACCTACAGACATGGGGAAAGAGGTCTTTGAAAAAATCATAAGAGAAGAAATAGTAATGATTGGAGATGATGAGGACGAATTATAATTACTTAGCTGATTGCAGAGGAATGAGCGAAGAAGACATATTCGAAAAAATTGTAGAATTACGAAGAATCGGTGATCCGGATTCTTATTTTAATCCGACCGAAAATGAACTTCTTCCTCTAAGTCTACTTAAAAGAATTGACGAAGCTGCAACTTGTTTAATAAACGCTATCAAGAATAATAAAAAAATTGCAGTCTTTTTTGATACTGATTTAGATGGAATTACTTCCGGTACAATTATGACGCGGTATCTCAAAAACTTTTCTGTTGAGCCATTTACATATATTGATCAGGGTAAACAACACGGTTTAATTGGACAGGATATTGATGTTTTTTCAGATTCAGATTTGATTATTATTGTAGATAGCCTGGATAAAAATGTTTCGCAATATAAGAAACTGCATAATAGCGGCAAAGATATTATTATCTTAGATCACCATGCAATTCCAGTTGAAGAACCGTATGATAAGTTTGTTATTTTAGTTTCTTCACAAAGAGAATATGGAAACCCACAGCTTTCTGGTGCTGGTGTTGTATGGAAATTTTGTAAATATCTGGATCAAAAAATGGGAGTAGATTATGCAGACCAATTTTTAGATCTTGCAGCCTGTGGTCTTGTGGCAGATATGATGGATATGTCTGTGATGGAGAACCGATACATCGTGTCAACTGGATTAAATAAGATTAATAATCCCGCTATTAAAAAGATTGTAGGCAGTTTTGAGTTTAATAGTACAGCAATAGCATTCAGCATTGCTCCAATCGTGAATGCAGCGAATAGAATGGGCAAAAATGAAGTTGCGATGAAAGCCTTTCTTGAGGATGAGAATAAATCTGTTTTAGCTTGTATAAGAGAATTAAAGAAATGTAAAGAAGCGCAAAATCAGGAAGTAGACAGAATTATGCCTGATGTTTTGGAGCAATGCGAAAAACAAAAAGCCAATAAAATGATTGTCTCGTACATCGATTCTCCATACGGAGTTGGTGGTCTGCTTGGAAATAAACTTCTTGAAAGATATCAGAAACCAGTTTTAGTGTTGAAAGATAATGGAAACCTTTATTCAGGATCCATGCGAGCTGTTGGTGTCGATGATTTCAGAGCTATCTGCAATGATAGTGGTTTTGCTAAAGCGGACGGCCACGAACTTGCATCCGGTATTTCAATTAAGAAATCAAACATGTCTGATTTTATAGATTACATTGAACGCACAATGCCAGATCTTAAATTCGATTCTACCGTTCAAACTGATATTTGTCTGGATGTTTCTGATATCTCCCGTAATTTAGTAAACATAATTAAGAAAATAGATAAAGTGTCGGGGACTGGATTCAAACCAATTAAGATTTTATTGACTGGAATTTCAGAGTATACCATTGGGCAAATGAGCGATTACAAGCATCTTGTCATTAAGCCAAGTGACTATTTATGGATTATTAAATGGAATTTTACTGGGTCTTTTGACGAGATGGAAGACCACAGTTTAATGGGGGATGAGCTTATAGCAGTTTGTACACTGGATTCAGGGTTCCTTGGTAGAACATTTGTGCTTAAGGCTATTTGCGATGAGATTGAGGAGGTAGATTAATATTACTGATCTTGAATTGATAAAAAAAATAATCCCAACTTTATCATTTGAATTTCCTTATTCTGCAGAAGATTATGTAGAAAATCTATATCTTGAAAATTATCATTGTCATAAAGATTTCAGCAATACATCAACACCTGACTGCGCTGAGTCTATAGAAAACTATGCAAAAAGAATAAAAGAATTTAAAACAAAATGTTTGTTTTCAGGAGAACATGGATCTCAAGGAAATCAATTTCAAGTATATAAAGTTGCAGAAAATGACCATCTAAAATATGTCCATTCCTCTGAAGTATATTGGGTAAAAGACCGAAAAGAAAAAGATAGAGCAAACTGTCATATGATTATCGCTGCGAAAAATGCAGAAGGACGAGGTGATATTAATTTTGCTCTTTCTATGGCCAATATTGATGGATATTATTACAAACCAAGAATTGATTTGGAATTATTATTCAACATTCCAAAAGATAATGTAATTGTAACTTCTGCATGTGTTGCCGGATGGAATTATGAAGATGCTGAAAAGATTTGGTTAAAAATTCATGATTATTTTGGCGATAATTTCTTCCTGGAAGTTCAATACCATAATACCGATAAGCAGAAAGAATTGAATAAAAAAATTCTTCGTATCGCCAAAGAGAATAATATACAGATTATATGTGGACTTGATAGTCATTATGTAAAAGAAGAAAATTCGATCAAAAGAGAACAGATCCTTAAATATAAGAAAGTACAATATCCTGACGAGGAAGGTTGGTATCTTGACTATCCTGATACGGCTACGGTTATTAAAAGATTTGAAGAACAAGGGATATTGAACAGAGAAGAAATCTTTGAAGCAATTATGAACACCAATGTTTTTGTTCCTGAGTGTGAAGAGATTGTTCTTGATCGAAAATTCAAAATTCCAAGCGTTTTTAAAGGAAAATCGTATAAAGAAAAATGTGATATCTATAAGAAAATTTTGAATAAAGCCTATGCAAAAGAAAAAGAAAAATCAAAAGAAAAAGCAGATGGCGTTCGATATGAAGCAAAACAAGTTATGGAAGCTGGAGTCGTTGATTATTTCTTAACAAGTAAAGCTATTGTTGACGATGCTGTCCAAAATGAAGGCGGTATCCTAACAACAACATCCAGAGGAAGTGCGGCATCGTTTATCACAAATAAACTATTAGGCTTGACTACTGTCGATAGATTCAATGCAGATATTCCCATTTATCCTGAAAGATTTTTGACAAAGGAACGTGTATTGGCGGGACAGATGCCAGATATTGACTTGAATGTAGCCACACAAGAACCATTTGTAAAAGCTGCAAAAAAGTTATTAGGTGAACATGGATGTTACCCTCTAATGGCTATTGAAAAATTAAAAGAGAAAGCAGCATGGCAGTTATACGCAGGAGCTAATGATGTAAAACCAGATGATGCAAATCAGATTTCAAAATATCTTGATGAGTACAATAAAGCTTTGAAATATGCTGATGAGGATGAAAAAGAAGATATTCATGTAGAAGATTTTATTCCAGCAGAATATGCTGACTTATATAAACAAAGCAATGAATATCAAGGAATCACAATTAATTTGAAAGTTCATGCCTGTGGTCATTTTATTTTCGATGGTGATATTCGAAGAGAAGTAGGATTAATCAGCGCCATTTCTGAGACTACAGGGAAAAGAACTATATGCGCCGCAATTGAAGGCGGTTATCTGGATGAATTTGGATACGTAAAAGAGGATTTTCTTATTGTGGATAGCGTGTATCTCACATATAAGTTTTTTCATAGTATTGGCAAAGAAGTTCCGTCTTTTGATGAATTAAGAGATATGATCAGTGGAGATAAAAAGACGTGGGATATTTATGCGAAAGGTATTACCTGCTGTGTTAATCAATGCGAGAAAAAAGCTACAACTGATCGAGTCAAGAAATATAAACCACAAAATTTAGCAGAATTAAGCAGTTTTATTGCTGCGATCAGACCAGGATTCTCATCATTATTAAATACTTTTCTTAACAGAGAACCATATACTACTGGTGAGAAAAAGATTGACGACCTTTTAGATGATACGGCACATTTCATGATTTATCAGGAATCAATTATGAAAGTCTTGTCATTCTTAGAGTTGATGATGTCAGAGACATATGGAGTAATTAAAAATATTTCGAAGAAAAAATATAGATCGCACCCAGAGATGCTAAAAGAACTACAAGAAAGATTAAAAACTGGTTGGAAAAACGAAATTGGGGAATTGGATAATTTTAGCAATGTTTGGAATGTAATTGAATCTTCTGGATCGTATGCCTTTAATTCTCCTCATGCATATTCAATGGGCGGAGATTCCGCTTATCAGGCATGGTTTAAAGCCCATTATACAAAAATGTTTTACGAAGTCGCAATTAACCACTATCAGGAGAAAAATAAAAAAGACAAAATAGATGCTCTTGTGAAAGAGGCTATTAAATTCTGGGGTTATAAATTAGGTGATTACGAATTTGGTACAGATAATCGAAAAGTTAATATCCACGAGGAGAATAATTCAACATACATATATCCCAATTTATTCAGTGTAAAGGGTTTTGGAGAAGGGGTTGTAAACGTCCTTTATGAATTAGGAAATAGAAAATATAAATCATTTTTAGAAGTATTGGAGACACTATATTCTAATTCTATCAATAAAACAATTGTAGGAAATCTTATAAAAATTAATTATTTTAGAAAATTTGGTGATGTAAATACTTTACTTCAAATTGCTGCATATTATGATTTACTTCATGATAAAAAGCAACTTGGAAAAGAGAAAGCAAAAGAGAATAATATTCCTTTTGAAACATTATCAAAATATGGGCATGAAACAGAGAAACAATTTAATAAATTGGATTCAAAAGCTCTCATTGAAGATTTGATTTTAAAGATCCCATATAAAGAGCTTACTCTAAAAGAGCGTCTGGATAATCAACAAAAAATCCTTGGGATAGTCAATATTGTGGAACCAGCGATTAGCAAGCGAATTTATTATGTAACAAGTATGGATATAAAGAAATCAGTAGTCAATATCAATCTATATGAAGTTTATAGTGGGAAGATAAGAGAAGTAAAAATGTGGGCAAGACAATATAATCAGAAACCATTTTGTGAATGCTCTATTCTCTACATTTCTTCATTAGAGAAAAAGAATAAGAAAGAACCTACTGGTGAGACTGATCCAAATACTGATAAGAAAATTTATCGTGAAGTACCAGATAAATTTGAATATTGGCTTGGAAAATATATTGTAAAAAATGACATAGAGGATGGTGAGTCTGATATTTAATAAGTATAAATACACAGATAAGGAGATGGATGAACTCGTTTCATCCATCGTAATCCTTATCGACACAAGGGAACAACAGTTTTCTCACATAACGGACTATTTCGATAAAAGGAAGGTTTCTTATAAAAAGAAAGCGTTAGACTTTGGTGATTATAGTTTTATGTTACCTAAGAATGATAATTTATCTATCCCAAGAGATCTTTATTTTGACAAGGAATGTATTGTAGAGCGCAAGGGCAGTCTTGAAGAAATTAGTGGTAATCTTACAAAGGATCGAGATCGTCTGGAAAAAGAACTCTGTTTGGCTCCGAAAGAAAAAGTATTGCTGATTGAAAATGCAAATTATTCAGATATTATTACCGGAAATTATAACACTCAATACAACAAAAAATCTTTTTGGGCGTCGATTCATTCATTTTGGTTTAAATACCATATTCCAGTATTCTTCATGCCAGATCCACAGTATTCAGGGGTGTTCATCCGAGGGTATTTCCAATATTATCTGAAAAATTATCTAAGATAAGGAGAATAAAACTATGACGTTTAGTACAGCTACACTGGACATGCCAACCGGCTATAAAATACTTAATCCTCAAAACGAACTTACATACCTTAATGTGCAGCCTCTGACGATCCACAGAGACTTCATCTACGCCATTATGATGTGTGAACGCATGGGAGTCAAAAATTTCTTCCCAGACCTCGGTACAAGCCGTCTAATTGGCTGGTACGGCGCCTATGAAACGGCAGTTTCATCAGTTACTAAATACCTATGTGGGTTCGATAAATGCTACTACAATTACGTTCTAATCGAGAAGGTTCAAGAAGGATTATATATGCCCACTAACAGCAGCGAACGCTGGTGGTTCAAATATGATCACGAGACAGATACATGTGTTCCAGTAGAAGAACCACGAGAATATAAATATTATAGTGGTTTTACCATCGGATAGGAGAATAATAAAATGAAGAAATTAGCAAAAATCATTGGAATTTCAGGAATGATTATATGGATTGTATGTTTAGTGATGCTGAAACAAGAATTTGGAACAACTGCATGGTTTATGGGGCTTGGCTGTGGCTTCGGTATGGGACTTGCAAGGTTGTTGGATTAGCGGAGGTTGTATGATTTACAAAGAAAGAAAAGAAGTTTGGAAATTAATTGAGTCGCATAAAAATAAACCTATCTGGGCGTGTGCTTATGAACTGCAAAATAATAAAAACAAAAATGGCCTTATCCAAAAACCGGTACAAGGTGAGATTTATGGAGAGGGTTATAGAACTTATTTTGCTCCGTATAAAAAAGGTTCAAAGAGTCTCGCAAAATCCAAAGAAGTCTTAGCAGAATATAGTCGCTATTACGCCGACACATATGAGGAATGCGTAGAGCTTTATAATTCTCTTATAAATGAGAAGATTATGTATTTTTGGCAAAGAATGAGAGAGTGTGCGAAAGATAGAATTGGGGACATCGATGTTATTTGTAATAACCCCGAAGATCAGCAGTTATTTGACATTTTTATAAATTGTGATTCGGAGGTCTCAAATGAACTTAGTTAAAATTATCGATGAGTTTAAGCTACAGAAATGCGGAGCTTTTATCTGTAAAAGATGTGATGCTGACATTCCCGACATCAGGAAATACAAATACATAGATGTTTGTGAATATTGGTATGACGATAAAAATGATCCAGATTATAACACATGGGTCGAGGTTGAAGGCATAGGATATGGATGGATTTGGTGTAGTAGCTGGATCAGAAGACATTGCAAATTTCTGCAACGCAGAGCAGTTAGAAAATTCGCACAAAGACTTATGGAGCTGTTTCTTTTGGAGGATAGTTTGGTACTCACATATAAATTTGATGGTGCTGAGTGCTTCGGATTTATGTTTGGTGATAGCTGTTATGTACAGGTTCGAGTAAGTAATAAAGAGTTAGATGTGTAAACAGGAGACACAATGTTTGATTCAAAATTATTTTATGATTTATGTGAAAAATACGGCGTGGAGTTAAGCGATAAATATTCGGAACCAATGATTAAAGTGCATGGTGAAATTATTCCGTTAAAAGAATACGATTTTGAAAAATGCGAAAAACTAAAGGAGAAATAGATGGGATTAATTAAATTTCATATTGCATTTTCGTTATTATGTCTGATTACATTTTGGGGCTTTACGAAGGCATTTTATAACAAGATTAAAGAACATGGTTATATCAATAATGATTCAAATATGAAGTATGATATGACAATAAATCTTGGGATATGGTCATTCTTCGTTCCAATTATGAATGTGCTTATTGTGATTGTGCTATTCGTAATGATTTTTGTTAAGAAGGACGATTTGCTAAAATTTGGAGAATAATATATAGAAATAAAAGTGAATAAAACCGTTGTTTCAGGAGGATTATAGGCTATGATAAGAGATCCAAAAGAAAAATATGTTAATGATTGTTTGAACTCAATTTCGATACATAAATTTTTTCCAATTTTATTCTATTATCGTTGTGATAAGTGTGGTATGGAATACAAAAGAGAGCTTATGTATGAATGTGAATTTAGAGATTATGTAACGGAGTCTTTTGTTATGCGCAATATGGGATGTTCTCATTGCTTTTCCTCTAAAAATGATTTTAGAAAATGGTTGGAGAAAACAGGAGAATTATATACAAAAGAGTTTTTGGAAGATTATTATGATCATCCGGTTAAGTTCTGGTTAGGACCTGTTGGAAAATCTGTGATTTTCGACGAAGATATAAAAGAGAAATTTCGAGAGTAGGTGATAACATGCGATGCAGCGAATGTCCTTACGGTGAATACGATTATACTCGAAGAGTAAATATGTATGATGCTATCGTTGCAGAACAGGGAATCCCAAATGATGTTTATGGTGATATGTCACGAGATACGGCAATTGAGCAAACAGAAAAATATTGCTGGTGCGACAAAGTTGGTGGCAAAGTTATTTGGGCAGGACACTGCTCTGAGATGCATGAGCCTAATCCGGTCATAAAACCTTCGAGTTCTCGTAGGCGAAAACATGACAAAAGAGAAAGATATATCCGGCATCAGCGTCATCTTAAATGGCTGGCAGAAAATTGTTCTGGATATCCTATTCCTGTGACATTAGAAGATGAGATATATATTTCTTGGGGTGTTAGATTAAAACGTCAAAAGCCATATTACAAAAGATGGTATCGAGGAAAAATGTCAAAGTATTATAAGCGGCAATCCAGTAAGAAAATTCGACGATACAAAGGAGAATTAAAAAATGGATGGAGTTGCCATAAATTGTATGGTTTTTGGAACGAATTATACTGAGCGGAGGTAAAATGAAAGTTGCATTAACAGGTCATAGACCTCAGAGATTAGGTTTACCGGAAGACGAGACAAATAAAGAGTGGTGGCAGATCCGTTGTTGGGTGATCGATACATTATATACTTTAATGTATTACAAACAAGAACTGCATATGTATAGTGGAATGGCAGATGGGTGCGATTATCTATTTGCCCAAATTGGAATCTGTTTGAGAAATGTTAAATTACATTGTATATTACCTTGTAAAAATTATAATTCCACTCACAAACTGTACGAAGAAATTAAAGAGAGATCGTATGAATGGGTAGAATTATCAGATGAATTTTATAAAGGCTGCGACAGTGTTCGAGATCAATATTTGGTTGATCATTGTGATGTCCTAATTGCAATTTGGGACGGGAATAAATCCGGTGGTGTCTGGTCAACTATTCGAAAGGCACAGAAGGCCGGGAAGAGAATAATTTATTGTCCCAAAGAATTGTTAGAGCGATGTGGAAAATGATGAAATGTGGGTTTCAGGAGGAAATGGATGGGTTACGAAATACCTAATGAAATGGTTGAAAAGATCAAACAATTAGCAAAACGGGATATAAATAATTATAAAACCAAAAGAGAAGAATTCTATAACAATCCTATGCATTGGGATAACAACAAAAGAAGAAATGCTAACTTGCCGGTTCTCAGAGGGGATTTAAATAAATATAGATCAAAAGTATTTCGATCTTCGGTTTCCTCGTCTGAACTTTTTAAGGAAATAGAAAGGGAAATTAACAAGGCTGTTTCAAATTATGTATTTAGTAACAGTTACTTTGATAAATTTGTAAAGGTCGAGGATTCTGTCGGACAAGTAAAGAAGTTTGGAGAAATATAAAATGATCAAAAAATATAAATGTAAAGAGAATCTTTGTATCGAAATATGTGATTATGACGGGTTCTTAACTGGGAAATACGAGACTATACAAAAGGATACCATCTGGAAGGAAGATCCTTACGATATGTATAGGATTTGTGATGGACCAAAGACAGTAAGATTAGAGAGTGCCGACCAACAAATTTCATACTGGCTTGAGATTGCAAAAGAAGATTTAGAGAGTTATTTCACAGAGGTAGAAAATGAGAAATAAATGTAATAATTGTATTTATTACCATGAAGAAAACAACACATGCCAATCCAAAAAGTGTGCGACGGCACATGAAGGATATGTAACATTTATAGACAGATTATTTTGCAAACCATATAAAAAATAATATATAAATTCGCAGTTTCGTGAGGTGATTAAATGGAATTAAAGTTTGAGAATGGTTCAAGTGTTCAATCCATTGCCTCTGGAACAAATAAGAGAAGTATTCATGGTATTGAAGAGTTGCAACAAAGAGTAAATGAGTTTTATAATAGCGATTCTATGACAATTGTAAAAGACAAAACGGTTTATATTCTTCCAGTTAAAGATCAACCCATTAAGCTTGTTACAAATGACATTTCCATAAAAAGTGATGACGACATTAACTTTTATGCAAGAAAAAAGATAATATTTTTTGAACTATGTAAGCTATTGCAACCTGAAGACCCTTACACTTTGTACGAAGAGTTCGTACATAAAAAGATTGGAATATGGAAGATAAAAGGAAAAACACTTGACGATTAACAGACAGAAAAAATTATACAAGGTGAAGCAAAACTTTGCATGAGACAATAAAATCGCACTTTCAAAAGGAGAAAAATAAATGGTAGATATGTTTAAAATGGCAAACATTTTCCAGACCAATCATCGGAACGGCACAGTATCTAATATTACTGATTATTCGTTCAAATTTACTACTGTCCAGAAGAATGACAAGATGAAGGAAGTTATTTATTTTGAGTCATATTTTGCGGAATTATAAATATGAAAAGAACAAGAAAAGCACGGCACAATCCAGATAAGCCGCAAAATAAAATAGGCGCACAATGCAGTTACTACGAAGGGTATAATGAGCACCATTGGTGTGAAAAGGGTTACGACGTCAGTAAATGCCATGGCAACCCGCACAATTGTTGGAAGGTTCAGTACCAAATTTTAGCAAGTAGAAGTGATGTTCAGAAGAATAATAATGTAGGGATAACCAAAAGATAATGGGCAAAACAAAAAGAAAACCTCGGCCACAACCGGCAAAATGGTACTGGTGGGATACGGATGGTTGCTGGTTTTGCAAAAATAGAAACAACTGCAATGGATGTAGAAATTTAAAACATCAGCAAGCATTGGAACGAGAACGATGGAAGAGAAAAGAAGAGAGAAAATTAAGAAATATAGAGGAGAAATGTTATGAGTAAATTTTCAGTAATTACCTCGATTGTTGATATGGATAAACTTAACAATGAGATTTTAATGTATAAAGTAGAATATAAAACGGATCCATATTTGTTTATGAGTAAAGGAACATTTTATGCATTATCTGAAGATTTTTCGAATTCAACAGGAGAAAAACTGTCAGATTGGTCAACTGGTTATTTCGCAAAATACAATGGTTACAAGATATTTAGAAACGATAGTCTTAAATACGGAGAAATTGAACTAAGATAATATGACAAGGCTGGTTGAAGTAGAGACAATTAAACGATTTACTGGCAACTATTATGTTTTGGACGAGATGAGAATTTCCTTAGACTCCATCAGAGTCGCTGAACTTCGCAAAGACGGTACGATTGGGAACAATGTTTGTTTTGACATTAAAGTTGCCGGAACGAAAAAGGGTGCAATTAGAATTGTTCCTGCGTCGAATGCAAATAATTTTTTACTTACATATAGGCGACTTATAGAATCGTCTAAAATAAAAATATTTCCTTCTGATGAAACAATTGGGAATTAAAAATGGAGGGCAATCAATATGGAAAATTTAAATGTGGGTGATTCTGTTGGAACGCTTCAAAAAAGAGAAAAAGATGGGAAAGTATTCTGGCGGCTTATCGAAGATAAAATCAATAAGATTACTATCACAAAAACATATGGTAGAAGATATTTTACAAAATCTAAATTTTATCCATTAGATGCAGATGATATAGATAGTAATACAAAAATTATGGAAGAATCAATCGGAAAAGGTTGGATTCTTACAAACGAAATCTTTGGCTTGAACGATAAGACGCGCTCATATGCAGAAAGATGGGTTAAATGGGCGAATGAGAATATAGACAAAGCTGTAAATGTTTTGGAATAAAATATGTTTTTCATGAGGAGAATATATGATTTGCAAATATCCACCAGAAAGTAGAATGCATAATGCATGTATCTTGTGTAACGAAAAAGATCTATGTGGAGATATACATACAATGCTTTACGATGTCAATCCGTCATATACTATTCCAATGCCAAAAGTAGAACCTCCGAAGGGAAAATTATTATCAGCAGAAGAATCAAGAAAGCGCGCGGACGAAGCTGTTGATAATGCTCTTGTAAAAGAACTACAAGAAATCGCTACTAAAATCAATGCCGCCTCAAAAGAAGGAAACTATTCATGCAGTGATGACGGCTGTTTAAAACCTAAAACAAGAGAAAAATTAGAAGAATTAGGATACAAAGTGGAGGTTGGAAATCAATATAATCAGAGCTGGTATTCGATCAGTTGGAAATAAGGAGAAATAACCTATGAAGACATTAAAAGAGACTTGCGAATTTATGTGTAGTACCGATTATAAGGAAAGATTCATTGCAGAGTATGAGCAGCTTTTTTGCAGGCTTACCGGTCTTGTGATTATGCGAGATAAAATGGATCATGGCACATTAAACTTTACACCAACCTGCCCAGGAAGTCTTTTTGACCTGCAGATTCGTGCTATGAAGGATTATCTCACTGTTCTTGAAGCAAGAGCTGTTATTGAGGGTATTGATCTACACAAAGATGAACAGGATGGAGCGGATGTTAAAATCGACTAAAATACATTTTGTATTTCTTTTGGCAGTTCTATTATTCCTAATTGGGTGCGGTCGCACTGAAAATCCCGTTGAGCCAACAGAAAGAGAGAATATTACATATAGCTGCGAGGATGTTGTAGGTAAAATTGCCGATCTTGACATGAGACACTGGTACGATCAGGTCGATAAGTATGAATGGCGGATCATTGTGAAGTATGAAGATTTAACGCTGATCAATGATGGGGCAGTAGAGGGATATGATAATGCACCCAGTTTTGCAAATAAGAGAATTGGCGACAGAGTAGAGCTTGAGGTGGTTACGAAATATTCCAACGGACAAAAAACTGGAAGATGTATCAGTGCAATTAAATAAGAAGGAGAGTTTTATGAAATTTGAGAATACAAAGGTTATGAACTTTGAAGGATCAATCAGAGGAATGAGAAATCCTCTGGAAAGCTGGGCGAGATCCGATAGCAAGTACGATGAGAATGGAGAATATATTGTCGGACCAAATGACTTAGGTTTAATGCAGCGTCTTCTGAAAGCATCTATTGCCCAGGGGAACTCACATAGTAAGTTTCTGAGACAGATCCTTGTGTGCGTGGACATTACGGCGCCGCTCTATTGGTGGAAGGAAACCGATCAATATCGTGTTGGTGTGACAACAAATAGTGAAAGCACCATGCATCGTCTGGCAAAGACACCGATCACACTGGATTGCTTTGAGACTGATGATTATGATCCAGACCTTTCGTTGGCATACGACAGGGAAGACGACGATCATGATGATGGACTGGACGATATTTCTGTATATGTTGAAGATATGATTATGGTGATGGAAAATCTCAGAAAAGCATATTTAGCAACAGATGATAAGCGCTATTGGAAAGAATTAATTCGATTACTGCCGGAAGGGTGGCTTCAAAAGCGAACAACTACTCTGAATTATCAGGTACTCCGCCAGATGTATTTTGATCGCAGACACCATAAACTTACAGAATGGTCTAAATCTTTTGTTGAGTGGGTTAAGACATTGCCGTATGCAGAGGAGCTAATCATGTACGAAGGAGACGATAAGAATGCGTGATCCGAATAGATTAGATAGATTCTATGCTGAGTTGTGCCGTATTCATAAAACATATTTTCCAGATTGGAGGTATGGGCAGTTTATGGTGAATTTTTTTAATTGGCTTAAGGGCATGGAAAAAATTGATCCGTTCTTCCCTGAAGAATCCGAGATGTTATCTTTGTTAAAAAAGAGTATTAACGAGGAGGAGAATAAATGATCTATATCGGAGATGCATTTTTTGAACACCTTAATTCAATTCTCGAAACAGCAACAAGATATGGTGGTGACTTAGGTGGACCATATTTTGAAGAAGAATACAAAACAGAATTAACAAAAGAACTTTTTGAGTTGTTACATCGGCTTGGAAAAAATAAAGAGTACACAGTCGCAACAGAGAATGATTTTTTTAGAATTGTAAAACCTGTAAAAGAGCCAACTAAAATAAATTCTCAATGTATAACAGTTTCAAAAGAATTACTGGAGAAATATGATGAAAAAGTCCAAAGGTGTGTTGATGATCTTATAAAGCTTTACACAAGTAGCAATGAAGAATCGCATTCTGAGGAGGAAAATAAATGACAGAAGGATACGATAAAGATCTTGACCGATTAAAACACCTTACGGCAGAGCTTCATAAAGCCTCTGTAGCTTATTATCAGGATGATAAGCCATTTATGTCGGACAAGAATTACGACGATTTATATGACGAGCTGGAAGCCCTTGAAAACAAAATGGGTATTTCATTAGCCGGAAGTCCAACACACACAGTAGGCTGTGAAGTCGTTTCTAAACTCGAAAAGGTTACACACTCACACCCGATGCTTTCTCTTGGCAAAACAAAGTCTCCTAATGATCTTGTGAAGTTTTCCAGTGGAAAAGACTGTATTATTTCCTTGAAAATGGACGGGCTTACAACCTTATGTACATATCAAAATGGAGAATTAGTTCAGGCAGAGACTCGTGGAAATGGCGAGATTGGAGAACTTATTACTCATAATGCAAAAGTTTTCGAGGGACTACCTCTTAAAATTCCGTTTGATCGAAAATTTGAGATCGAAGGAGAATCAATTATTCGTTATTCTGACTTCGAGATGATCAATCAAACAATCAAGAATCCTGATGATAAATATAAGAATCCAAGGAATCTCGCCAGTGGATCGGTGCGCCAGCTTGATAGCAATATTACAAAGAACCGGCATGTGCGATTTGTAGTATGGAAAGTCCCGTTTGGACTTACTACTTTTACCGATGGGTTCAGAGTTGCTGCAGAGTGGGGATTTGAAGTAGTTCCATATGTAAAGTACAACAGCAATACAGATGATATCAATGAGAAAATTGAGGAATTAAAACAGGTCGCAAAAGAAAAAGATTATCCGATTGATGGTCTGGTAATTACATACGATAACATTGAATACGGTAAATCTCTGGGAATGACAAGTCATCATCCTCGACATAGCCTCGCATTTAAGTTTTATGAAGATGAAGAAGAAACAGAATTAAAGACTATTGAATGGAGTATTGGTAAAACTGGTGTTCTCACTCCTGTTGCGGTTTTTGAGCCGGTGGAGATTGACGGCACTACTATTGAGAAGGCTTCAGTTCATAACATTTCAGTTATGCGGGAAGTTCTGCATAGACCGTTTGTTGGACAGAAAATTGGAGTCTTTAAAAGTAACCAGATTATTCCTCAGATAAGATGGGGAGAACCAGTAACAGAACAGCGTGAATTTAATGACATCATGAAGCTCTCTTTTATTAATATCCCTCAAACTTGTCCTATTTGTGGCGGCGAAACTAAGATTGTAAAAGAAAATGATTCTGAGGTTCTTGTTTGTGCAAATCCTGATTGCCAGGGAAAACTTCTCTACAAACTTTCTCATTTTGCAAGTCGTAATGCTCTTAATATCGAAGGGTTGTCTGAATCCACAATCCAGTTCTTACTTAAAAGAAAATGGGTAAGCTGCTTTAAGGACTTATACCATTTAAAAGGTCATGAGATTGAATGGAAACGGTTCCCAGGATTTGGGTCAAAATCTGTAACAGGTATTCTGGCTGCTATTGAAAAGAGTAGAGAGACAACACTGGACAGATTCCTCTATGGACTGAGTATTCCTATGGTTGGAAGGTCTGCCAGTGAGATGATTGCCAAAGCTTGTGATTATGATTTCGGTGCATTTATGCAGATTATGACACTAACAGGAGCAAAATTCTTTAACTATTTGGACGGAGTAGGCGATTCCATTATCAAATCTATGGATGAGTATTTCAATAAGGAATGCTCTAATATCTTTGAACTTTCCAAAGAATTCAATTTCAATGTTCCCAAAGTAGTAAACCTGAGTCTTTCTTCTGAAGTTTCCGGAAAGACGTTTGTAATCACTGGCAGTGTAGAACATTTTGCAAATCGTGATACTGTCAAGGACGCAATTGTAAATCATGGCGGTAAAGTGGTCGGATCCGTAAGTGCCAAAGTAGATTACCTTGTAAACAATGATATTAATAGCACCTCGTCCAAAAATAAAAAAGCGAAAGAATTAGGTGTGAAGATTATCACAGAGAATGAGCTAATTAAAATGTTAGGAGATTAAGAATGTTTATCATTGCGGGAAAAAGTGCAAGTGGTAAAGATACACTGTCTCAAGAACTTATCTCTCGCGGATACAAGCGGGTTGTAACGTATACGACCCGTCCTCCGAGAGATGGGGAAGTAGAAGGAGAGACATACCACTTCATTACAAATGAACAGTTTCAGGAGATGTTAGAAAATCATGAATTTGCGGAGCATAATGTCTTCCACACCGAATTTGGAGATTGGTATTATGGGTCTGCAATCAAGGACTATATTGACGAGTCTAACAGGTTTATTGTTCTAACACCTTCCGGAATTCGAGCGGTAAAAGAAGAACTGGAGTTTATGCCACATGTCATCTATCTGTTTGCAAATCTTATGACAATTCAGCACCGCCTTAAATCAAGAGGTGATAACCCTGATGAAGCAAAGAGAAGAATTGAAGCTGACATCAATGATTTTAAAGGATTTGAGCAAGAAACTGATCGAATTCTTTATAACAACGATGACAATATTGCGGCCGTGGCTGATAAATTAGAACGGTTTTTAAAAGTAAAGGAGCATAAAATTTGAGAAAAATAAACATTTTTTTAGAGAATAAAGAAGAGGGTAATGAGTTTAGCAGAATTGCAAATACCTTTGTAGATGATATTGATATCAATTGCGGATCTATGAACTTAGACGGGAAATCGGCATTAGGCATGTTTTGCTTTGTCTATCCGTTAAAGGCAGAAGCTGTGCTGATCAGCGACAATCAAGATGATATCAGAAGATTCGATGCTGCTATGGAACAGTTTCGCATGGATCGAGGTGGCAACCTGTAAGTGATTTTTACAAGTTCAGAGCTAAGGAGAACCCTTACTCAGATGGATGACGATTTTCTTACCGTTGAACTAAACGGAAGAGAATATACTATTGACTCGGTGCGAAGGACGAGAACATATGGATGTGATAGTCCAGAAAGTCATATTTGCATCGTGTTAAAAGACGAATAATGGAGGTACGAGATTTTGGTAAAAGTTATTAAAAGAGACTGCACCGAAGTGGATTTCGATAAAAAGAAAATTTCTACAGCAATTTTAAAAGCTATGAGGAACGGATCTGGCGTTGTAAAGCCTAAAATTGCAGAAGATATTGCCAATGAAATTGAAGAAGAGTGCAAGAATCTCGAAGATGTGAGCATATCTGAAATCGAGGGTAAAGTATACGATAAATTAATCTCAAAAAAACAGAGACTTACTGCAAAGGCATACGAAGGATATCGTAGTGTTAGAGAATTTCAGAGAGAAAATTATAATACTACTGATAAGGAAATCGGAGAATTATTAACCGGAACAAGTGAATATTGGGCAACAGAAAATTCCAATAAGGATGAAAAACTCGTAACCACACAGCGAGACTATATGGCTGGAATTGTCAGTAAGGACATGAGTAGAAGGTTCCTTTTAACTCCAGAAATTGTTCAGGCTCATGATGACGGCATTCTTCATTTCCATGATATAGATTATTTCGGGCAGAAAACATTGCACAATTGTGATTTGATTAATCTGGAAGATATGCTTCAAAACGGTACGGTGATTAGCGGTACACTCATTGAAAAACCGCACAGCTTCTCCACAGCCTGCAATATTGCGACACAGATCATCGCTCAGGTTGCATCCAGTCAGTATGGTGGGCAGACTATAACATTATCACACCTTGCTCCATTTGTTGAAGTTAGTAGGAAGAGTATTTTACAGGAAGTTAGAGAAGAATTTAAACACATTGAAAATGATTTAAATTTGGGAAATACCAATGACGAAGAATTAATTAAATCAATTTCAGAAAAACGTCTTAAAGACGAAATTCGTAAAGGCGTACAGACAATTCAGTATCAGGTTGTGACCCTTTTAACGACGAACGGACAAGCGCCATTTTTGAGCGTATGCATGTATTTGAATGAAGTACATGATGAGAGGACAAAAAAAGATCTTGCCATGATCATTGAAGAAGTTCTTAAACAAAGAATTCAAGGTGTAAAAAATGAAGCTGGCGTATGGATTACTCCGGCATTTCCAAAGCTACTTTATGTATTAGAAGAGGACAACATTGCATCAGATTCTCCATATTATTACCTGACAGAGCTTGCTGCAAAATGTACCGCAAAGCGCATGGTTCCAGACTACATTTCAGAAAAGAAAATGCTTGAATACAAGGTTGATAAGAACGGAAATGGCAATTGCTTCCCGTGTATGGGGTGTGTTCAGGGCGACGAGATCATCACGTATACTTTAAATGAAAAACTATACGTCGAATCGTTTAAAAGAATGTGGCAGAGAATGTCTGATTGCTTTGAAGCTAAAAAACAGAATAATATCAATGACAATTTATATATTGATGTATCTAATGTAAAAATTTATGACTCTAAAGATGGGTTTGTGGAAGTAAAAAGAGTAATTAGAAATAAATCTAACAATTGGGTAAACGTAAAATTGGAACACGGCAGATCTCTCTTGTGTACTACGGATCACCCATTCCATACTTCAAATGGTAGAAAAAATGCAAAGGATTTAACTTCCGAAGATATTGTGGATATTAATCCGTATCAGTATTTTGAAGAAAATATTGTATTTAATGATGAAAAGGCGTGGCTTTTAGGATTCATCCTTTGTGATGGCTGCTACGACAATCATTTATGGTCATCTATTGCATTAGATTCTGAGAATGACATTCAAGATGCTTATGTAGACAGGATGAGACGATTATACTCTATCGATACAGAAGTGGTGGAAAGACATAGAGGTAAAAGGGGCAATTACAAAGACCTTTGTTCTATTGGCCCAAATGTGCCACAGATGATCGATTATTTATCTACGAAATTTGAGGGCTTAACCAAAGCAAGAAGACACATTCCAAATGAGGTCTTTGAATGGAACTATACTGCAAAACTCGGCTTTATGGCTGGAATGATTGATGCAGACGGATACATTAATCCAACAAGCCATGGTGGATCAGTCGTACAGATCGGATCTACAAATAAGGAATTAGCATTACAGCAAGCTGCACTTGCGAGAGCATTAGGTATGCCGTCAGTATGTTATTTAAACCACTACTCTAAAAAGAATCCAAATGCCATTAGATATAGAATTGAATTTGCGCCTACGGACGATCTGTTGTCTTTCATTGTATCTCAGAAGAAAAAAGACAACATGGTAGAAAATACTACAAATTACACTTATTTAAAAGCAAAAGTAAACAGTGTCGAGCCGATTGTCCTTAGTGACTACAGCTACGATGTTACTACTGCAAGTGATCATTTTGAAGTAAGTGGCATTTATAGTTATAACTGCAGGAGTTTCCTCACACCGTATGTAAACGAAAAAGGAGAACCACAGTATTACGGTCGCTTTAATCAAGGTGTTGTGACTATCAATCTTCCTGATATTGCACTTTCTTCTGGAAAAGATTTGGATACATTTTGGGAGATCTTTAACGAAAGAATGGAACTCTGTCATAAGGCACTTCAAATTCGACATAAAAGGTTAGAAGGAACCTCTTCAGATGTAGCTCCGATTCTTTGGAGATATGGAGCTTTAGCCAGATTAGAAAAGGGTGAAAAAATTGACAAATTGTTACATAATGGCTATTCAACTATTTCGTTAGGATATGCAGGTCTATATGAATGTGTAAAATATATGACAGGTCATTCTCATACGGATGGAGATATTGGTGAGAAATTCGGTCTTGAGATTATGCAAAAAATCAATGACAAATGTGAAAGTTGGAAACAGGCAGAAAATATCGATTACAGCCCATATGGATCCCCCATCGAATCAACTACTTATAAATTCGCAAAGTGTTTAAGAAAGCGTTTTGGGGTCGTAGAAGGGATTACTGATCGAGACTATATTACCAATTCATATCACATTCCTGTATTCGAAAAAATCGATCCATTCAAGAAGCTGGAAATCGAAAGTAAATTTCAAAAACTTAGTCCGGGTGGAGCTATTTCATATATTGAATGTGCCGACCTTACTAATAATAATGAAGCCGTTCTACAGGTAATGAGATTTATTTATGACAATATCATGTACGCGGAGTTAAATACGAAGAGCGATTACTGTCAGGTATGCGGCTACGACGGCGAAATTAAGCTCATCGATGAAGATGGAGAACTCATTTGGGAATGCCCTAATTGCGGGAACCGTGATCACAACAAAATGAATGTCGCGAGACGTACTTGCGGATATATTGGATCAAATTTCTGGAATAAAGGGCGAACCGAAGAAATTCATGAGAGGTATGTACATCTTGATGATCATGAAGTTGAGGAGGAATAATGTATGCGTTACGCACAGATTAGAGAGTTAGATATTTCCAACGGAAGTCAGATTGGTGTATCTTTATTTGCTCAGGGATGTGACATTATACCTCACTGTAAAGGATGCTTCAATCCTGACACATGGGATTTTAATAATGGGAAAGAATGGACGAAAGAGGTCGAGGATCATTTCCTCGATCTCATCAACCGCCCTTATATTAAGAGAATTAGTATTTTAGGTGGAGAGCCATTAGCTGACGATAACGTGAAAGATATTTATAACCTTGTTCTAAGAATAAAAAACAAGTTTTCAGAAAAAAATATTTGGATTTACTCTGGCCGAACATGGGAGCAAATTATGCATCCAGTTATTACAAACGATTTTGATCTTCAAAAACATGGGCGCATCGAACTGAGAAATAAGATTGTTTCTTTGTGTGATGTTCTTGTTGAGGGCCCATATATTGAAAAATTAAAAGATCAACATTTGAATTATCGAGGTTCATCCAATCAGCGAGTTATTGACGTGCAAGAGACTCTTAAACAGGGCAGAATCGTCCTATATTGCGATTGAAGGAGAATGATTATATGACAAGTTACGAATTCGAAATAGTTGCTAAAAATGCGGTCGTTAATGAGCTAAAAAAATATGGTGTTGAAACTGACATTTCAAAGTTAGATTTTGTCTGGTTTGCGCATGAATTGGGCTATAAAAAGTGTACTATTTGGGGACCACCAATGGGAATCAAATATGCAGAAGTTACTTATAACCGTGACAAAGATGAGATGTATGTAGACATCTATCAAAAGATTTCCAACAAGAAGATTTCGTCCTCTGAATTCAATTTTTCTGCCATAAAGGAGAATAACTAATTGGAACTATATTTACATAAACGAGCCACGCCTGAGAAGTTAGTTCAGGCTGGCTTCTTCAAACAGTTTGGAACAAAATATGAGCTGCGAAAGAACCTATGTCGCAATCTTATTTATGTCTCAATCACAGTTGATTTGAATGCGGATCTGCATGATTTAATTGAGTGGGAAGTGATCGACAAGAACACACAATCAACTTACAACACGTTCTACTTTAACCCGAATTGCTGTCGTGATTTGGTTCGTGAAAATGTGATTAAGAACTTCGAAATCTTGATCAATGACCTTATAAAAAGAGAAGTATTATACAGGAAGGAAGAAAGATAATGAGCTTAAAAATTCAGATTAAATACTTTGACAAAGAAATTGATAAAATTAAAAAAATTGAAAAGGGCGACTGGATCGATTTGAGAGCGGCTGAATCCGCAAATCTCAAGCCAGGAGATTTTCGACTTATCGCTCTGGGTGTTGGTATGAAGCTTCCAGAAGGCTATGAGGCTCATGTGATTCCACGTAGCTCCACCTTTAAGAACTATGGCATCATTCAAGCAAACTCTATGGGCCTAATCGACGAGACGTATTGTGGTTCTTCTGATCAGTGGTTCTTTCCGGCATACGCTACCAGAGAAACAATTATTAGAAAAAACGACCGTATTTGTCAGTTCAGAATCGTGGAAAAAATGCCGCAGGTTGAGATCGAGGAAGTAGAAAATCTCGACAACACAAGTCGTGGCGGCTTTGGTAGTACAGGTAAGAATTAATGCCAAACAGACCGATTACACAATACGACGAGAATATGAACGTTATTGCAAAATATAGCTCTCAAGAAGATGCAGTGGTTGCAACAGGAATAAGTGATCATAGAATGCGAAAAAGTAGAAAAAATAATAAACCGATTGAGGGCTATTATTTCTTATTTGATAAAGATCATCCATGTGACAAAATCAGAATAAAATGTGATAACTGTGGAAAAGAATTTCTATGTCAACGATTTAGAATAGAAAAACATCAGCACATCTTTTGTGGAAAGAAATGCGAGGGAGAATACAGGAGAAAACAAAGCGAAGAAAACTGTGTATGTGAATATTGCGGAAAAATTTTTCACAGAAAACAATCGCATATTGATAGAAACACCTATAATTATTGCTCGACTGAATGTAAGTCAAAAGCTGAGTCGATTTTAATGCGTGGAGAAGGAAATCATCAATATGGTTTAAAGGGTGATAAAAATTCATCATGGAAATCTGATGAACGAATTTCTTATTACGGATATAAGCTTATCCGTTGTTTAAATCATCCATTTAAGAATTCTGATGATATGGTCTTTGAACATCGTCTAATTGCCGAGAAATATTTATTAACAGAAGAAAATTCCACGATTATTAACGGGAAAAAATATTTGTCACAAGAATATTGTGTGCATCACATTGATTTCGATAAGTTGAACAATAATCCTGAAAATTTATACATTATAAAAAGAGGATTGCATACAAGGTTCCATATTCTTTTAAATGAAGAAATAAAAAAATTGACCGGTGGAAAGATCCAAAAGGTTGAAAAAGGGACATATTCAGAAATAGAATTAAGGAACAAATTTTTCAACTTTATAAATGCCAATCAATTAATCGCTTCTTAAGGAGAATACATGTACATAGAAAATATTGTAATCGGAACTCCAATCGTTCCTCCATGTAGTATCTTTGGCAAGAATTTAACCGATTGGGACACCAATGAAAAAGATAAGACTCATTATACGGAAGAGCGATTCTTGCCCAAAATCCTTGTGGACATTGGCGCAACAAAATCTATCAGCGAGATTCGCAGAAATAGGAAGGATCTCGTTGTTAATCTTGATGGGTTAAGTTACAAGGAGATCAAGCTTGGCAAAAGAAAATTATTTATTTTGGTTGGAAATTAGGAGAATAACCATATGAGAATCATGTATAAAGAGTATAGTCACCGAGAAGTTATAGAGGTAAAAAGGATATATAGAGAATACGACTACTCTTTAAGTAAATGTCTTTTAATTGTTGAATTTAACGGATACGCATTAAAGTTCAATGTGCCAGAACATAAAATAGAGGAATTACTCAAATCTGCTCTCGAAACAGGATTTACAAATTTGATTAATTACGAGTTAATGGCAAGATCATACTTGTACAAGGAGAATAATTATATATGAAGATGAAACTCATGAATATCAAAGATATCAACACCTTTTTTAAGGTCATCGATGAATGCCAGGGAGATGTATTTCTGGCTTCTGACGAAGGGGACATGATTAATCTTAAAAGCAAGCTCTCACAGTACCTTGCTATCGCAGATTTATTTACCAATGGGTACATTTTACAACTAACACTCGTAACGTCCACCACAGGCGATTCTGAGCGTCTTATGAAGTACATGTTACAGCAAGAGTAAAAAAATATCACCACAAAATGGTGATTTCAAAATAAATGGGATCAAAGAAAAAAAGAAAGAGGTGGGTATATGGGGTTTAAACCAGGAAATATCGTTAAGAAAATTGATACATATTGGTGTGATCCAAATGATCCAAGAGACGATATAGGGAAATTGTATGTAATAGAATATTCTTACGGAGAAAAATACGGCAATGGAACATGTTACGGCGGATACTCAATCATTGACATGGAAACAGGTGGAAGTTCTGCCTGGTGGAAAGAATCTTGTTTAGAGTTTGTGGAAAAAGGCAATGTTAATCTGATAACCCAATTAAAAGAAAAAAGAAAACAATTAGCCGAAAGTCAACAAAATATAAATTGGATTAAAGACAATTTTAAATACAGTCTTTCTGCAAATTCTATACTGGCATTATTTCACAAAGTAGAATATAATTCTACTTTTGAAAAAAATGGCGAATACTATGCTTTAATGGTGGATTGGATGGAGCTGTATCCTATATTTAAAGCTTTATTTGAGAAAAATAAATCGCAAATGATAAAGCTAATTGAGGAAACATTTGTTAAAAAATACAAAGAAACATATATTAACAATTTTTCAAAACTTTACGACGAAATTGTCACAGCATAAAGAGATAAAACGAAGGGCGGTTCACGCACGGCATAAGATACCACAACCTCTTTTACACATAAATATCTTTTAGCTTTACCGCCCTTCACTAATATAAACGATAGAGATCGTAAAATGTGACAAGAAATTCAAAATAATTTTTAGCCAATGAATTTTTAGTTAATGAAAGAGAGTATGACAAATAATAAAACAAAGAGAGAATATTATATCTGGAGGTGAGCACCATAAAAGCATATAAAATTAGATGCTTTCCAACCGAAGAACAGAAGCAGTTGATATTTAAAACTTTTGGATGCTGCAGATGGTATTGGAATCAAGCACTTTCCGACAATATTAAATACTATGAGGAAAATAAGAAAAGTAGGATAAATACACCAGCTTTTTATAAAAAAGAATATGAATGGTTAAAAGAAGTAGATGGACAAGCACTTTGTTTTACCCAGATGGATTTACAATCTGCTTTTTCTGGATTCTTCAAACAATCAAATAAAGGCTTTCCTAAATATAAAAGTAAAAAACATCCTAAAAATAGTTATAAAACTATGATCACTAATGGATTTCCTATTGATAATGAAATTATCAAATTGCCAAAATTGGGTAAAGTAAAAATAGTAAACCATCGACATAAAACCGGAATTGCAAAGTCTTGTACTATTTCTATGACACCTGCTAATGAGTTTTACATTTCTATACTTTGGAAAGAAGATGAAATGAACGAAAACTTACCAAAAGTAGAAAAAGAAATAGGAATTGATTTAGGGTTAACAGATTTAGCAATATGTTCTGATGGAACTAAATTTCCTATATTAAAGTCTTTACGAAATAACTTATTTAAGCTTAAAAGAGAACAAAGAAAATTGAGTAAAATGACAAAGGGAAGCAATAACTATAATAGACAAAAATTAAAAGTTGCTAAATTACATCAACACATTGCGAATCAACGAAAAGACTATTTACATAAAATTTCTTGCAAAATTACTAACGAGAATCAAGTTATATCTTTGGAAGATTTAAATGTAAAAGGTATGATGAAAAATCATCACTTGGCATTATCTATTGCAGATGTTGGTTGGTCTATGTTTATTAACATGTTGGAATATAAAGCAACGAACAAAGGAAGAACTGTTGTAAAAATTGATAGATGGTTTCCAAGTTCTCAAATATGTTCTTATTGTGGCTGTGTTAGTGGAAAAAAGCCATTATATATAAGAAAATGGACCTGTCCTGAATGTGGCAAAATACACGACAGAGATATTAACGCTGCAAAAAATATATTAGCAGAGGGAAAAAGAATTTTAGGGGCTGGCTCTGGTCCTGATAGGTAGTTTATGCTTTGGAATAAGCAATTACGCCCTTAAATGTAATTGCGAAGTCTAATCGAGCTACAAGCCCATTAAGCTTTGGCTTATGAGTAGTTGACATTTGAGTTTACATACACATGGATAAACCGGTAATCCACAACTAACAACTAACAGGAGGTATTTTTAATGAAAAAATTTCTATTAGCAACAGGGTTCGCCCTGTGCATCACTTGTTGTACGCCTGTGGCGACACGGGCAAATACAATTGAATCATCAACTGCAGTCACGGCAGCACAGTTTGCAGAAGCTCTAAATAGCGTGACAGATACGGTAACAAAGTATACTACAACTACTGTAAACATCCGTAAGGAACCGAACGCAAGCTCTGAAATCCTTGGACAGAGCATGAGAGGTGGATCTTTTGAGATTGTTACAGAGATCAATGGATGGGCAATGATTACCACACAAGATGGATACGCCTTTATGAAAGCAGACTGGTTCTCTGATGTTCCGGTCAGTACATATTCTGATGAGGATTTAAAAATCCTTGCAATGATTCTATGCGGAGAAGCCCAGAGTCTTCCTGACGAGGAGCAAAGACTTGTAGGCTCAGTATTCTTAAACAGAATCAAGAGTAACAAATTTCCTAACACATTTGCGGGTGTAGCCACGCAGAGAGGGCAGTATTCAAGCTGGTGGGACGGTAACGCTCACCGTCAGATCACAGATCGTAACTGGGCAAATGCACGGTGGTTGTTAGAGAATGGAAGTATTCTCCCGGACGGCGTATTATACCAGAGTGGCGGTCGTCAAGGTAATGTATACCTAAAAACAAAGTATCACTATTATTGCTATTAGTCTCAAACACTGAGGCGTAAAAAATAGGGAGCAGTCAAAATAAAATGACTACTCCCTTAAATTGGATTTTTATGATATAATATAATGGTTATATTTTTAAAAAAGACACTAATTCGATTTCCGAACCTATGTTCGAAAAAATAGCTAAAATTTGTTTACACTTTTGTTTACACTGGGTGGATGACGTGCTCAAACCTCCTTGTTTATTGGGTATTTCAAACGTGGTGTCGAGAGTTCAAATCTCCCTTCCGCTACGATTGGAAATCCCGAGAATCTGAGAAGAATCCCGGGATTTTTTTCGATCATAATAATTTTTCTGAAATATTCTGCTGCACCAAAACGGGAAAGAACATCCGCAATGATCTTGCAGACATAAGGGAGGCTCTGTCGGTGCCTGGATTCTCACTTAAAAGATTCCCGGTAATACTGTTGCAAGATAATATCCGACCCAGAACGATGCTGAATTTGCGATGAATGAATAGAGAACGTAGTACCCGTTTTCCTTTTTTGGGGACACTTTCTTCAGAAGCCTGCAATACAGAGCTGCCTCCAGCGCAAAGACTATGAACTCAAAAAAGACATAGCTTGTGATAAAGGCCAACGGACCGGCATTGTAATGAATGATATTGAGAAGCAGATTTAAGAGAAGCTGCGTCGTGATATTTACAAGCGCAAGGATCTGCAGCTGTTTTTTCTGCCGGAAGCCGAATAACAGCCCGACGACCATTTCAATTGCGATCGTAAGAAGGATACGGACCGCGAGCGATAAAAGCTCCTTTCGATAATTATAGGAACGATACGCGTTGATCCGCTCGTTTGTGCTCAGGCCCTCATTGTATTCCACGGATCCGATCCGGACGCCCTCCATGTCAACGGTGTAATAAGTATCAAATGCATAACGCCCATAGCTTCCGCTTGATACAAAGGTCCCGGTTTCCGGATAATACAGGAGGATCTTAAAATCCTCGGGTGGATAATAGGTCCACGCAATCTCGCCTGTTTCGCTTACCGTCCAGCCCCTCTGAAGGAAATAATATCCGTCAGGATCCTTGTAATCTACAAAAGCTTTCCAGATGTTCCGGTCAAGATCATAGAGCTGCTCATTTCTGGCGGTGCCGTCCCAGACACGTGCAGGTCCTGTACGTTTCTCCTTTGAAAGCAGTGTGCCATAGCACAGATCATCGCCCATATTTTTGAACTGGATGCGCACCGAGGGCTTTGGACCCGTATCAGCTTTTGCGGTGATCGGAAGTGCTGTGACTGTAAAGATCAGATAGAACAGCAACATGAAAAGCCTGACATGCATTCTTTTTTTCATAGCAGGGACCTCCTTTCAGAGCTTGGGTTCATAAAATTATATATCTTTGCTTCTTATATCTGTTTTTATTATAATCGATACAGATATTGGCTGACAAGAAAGAGATATTTACTATTTCCTTACGTTTCAACGCGGATGTGTCCGTGCTACTGTATGCGGGCAGGAATTTTCTGAACTGAAAATTCCGGACAATAGAGTGGTGTGTGCATTTCGCTGATTTGGAATGCGAAGCCTCGGCAAAATCAGTTACTGTCTGTGCAAGGAACGAACAGTAACGTGCCCGCGGTGCACTTGCATGAAGTTTAGAAAAAATTTAGCCTTTTTTTAGCGGTTATGTGATATACTATAATCTATATCGTATGTCATATGGTACTGACCCGGTCAGGATGTGTATGGCTGCACGGAAAATTCTGAACATATAAGATTCGGAGGACGTTATGTATCAGTTTATCGTAAATCCCAGTGCCGGTGCCGGAAGAGGATACCGGATCTGGAAACGACTGGAACATCAGCTGGAGATGGACAGCCGGGAGTACCGGGTCTTTTTTACGGAACACCAGGGGGACGCGGCTGAGATCGCAAAAGTACTGACTGCCGAGCGGGATGACGCGAAAGTGATCGTGATCGTCGGCGGGGAAGGAACTTATAATGAAGTGCTGAATGGCGTATCCTTCCGGGGACTCCTGACATTCGGATATGTACCGGCGGGTTTTCGGAATGCGCTGTCGAAGGGATTTGAATCCTTCTGGAAGGTCAACTGTCAGGCAAAACGGATCCTTCATCCGAAATATTACCGGATGCTGGACTATGGGGTCGCAACATTCGGAGATGAGGAGATCGTGAGCAGGCGGTTTGCGGGCCGGTGCGGGATCGGACTGGACGCGGCGATCTGCCATAATCTTCTGTGCTGCCCGGTGAGAAACCAGATGACGAGACTTCATCTGACGAAAATACTCAGATTCGGCCTTGGCCTCAAGCAGCTTTTTCTCGCAAAACCGACAAAAGGATATATTTTGCTTGACGGGACGCAGAAAGTGGAGTTTAATCATATATATTTCATTACGTTTATGGTCCGCAGGGAAGACAAGAAGAAACGGAAGAACAGCGAACTGATGAATGATGATGGCAAGATGACGGTTTATATCGGAAACAGCGCGAGAAAGACAAAAATGATCCCGATCCTCCGGGACCTTGTGATGGGGGTCCGGAAAAAAGAACGTGGGATCCGGGTCTTTGAGTGCAACGAGGCGGAAGTCCATCTGGCAAGACCGCTCGCGGTCCATATGGACGGTGAGAGCTGTATGTGCCAGCAGAATCTCGTGGTGCGCTGTATCCCGAAGCGGATGCGGATGATCGGTTCTTGAGGTGGTATCGGGGCCGGTCTTGGACTGCCCATAAACGGAAGAAGATGAACAGCTATGGAAAGGAGATTCTCATGAGAATCGGACAGGGATATGATGTACATCGTCTGGTAGAAGGGAGAAAACTGATCCTCGGCGGTGTGGAGATCCCGTATGAAAAGGGACTTTTAGGACATTCGGATGCGGATGTCCTTCTTCACGCGGTGATGGACGCGCTTTTAGGGGCTGCGGCTCTCGGAGATATCGGTCAGCACTTCCCGGATTCAGATGAAAGATATAAAGGGATCTCGAGCGTTGAACTTTTAAAAGAAGTCGGAAAGATCCTGCAGGAAAACGGATATCTGATCGAGAATATCGATTCCACGGTGATCGCGCAGAGACCAAAACTTCTGCCGTACCGTCCGCAGATGGCGAAAAATATCGCGGATGCGCTGGGGATCGAGCCTGATCAGGTGAGCGTGAAGGCGACGACGGAGGAAGGTCTTGGATTTACCGGGGCCGGGGAAGGAATCTCCGCCCAGGCGATCGCGCTTTTGAGTTCGGTTGCGGATTACGCGCCGGAGGACCGCGTCGGAGTGATCTCCGGGGGCTGTGGAGGCTGCCCGGGCTGTAAACAGCAGGGATGAAAAGAGACTCACAGACAGAAAGATAGATGAAGGAGCTAAGGTATGAAGATCTACAATACACTTACAAAGAGAAAAGAAGAATTTGTTCCGGTCGAGCCGGGAAAAGTAAAAATGTATGTATGCGGGCCGACCGTGTACAACTTTATCCATATCGGAAACGCAAGACCGATGATCGTATTTGATACGGTGAGACGTTACTTTGAATATAAAGGATACGATGTCAATTATGTATCCAACTTTACCGATGTCGATGACAAGATCATCAAGAAAGCGATCGAGGAAGGCGTTGACGCCGAGACGATCTCCAAACGCTACATCGCAGAGTGCAAAAAAGACATGGAAGGCATGAATATCGAACCGGCGACAAAGAATCCGCTCGCGACGGAAGAGATCTGCGGCATGTTAAACATGATCAGCACCCTGATCGAGAAAGGCTACGCCTATGTTGCTGCGGACGGAACGGTTTATTACAGTGTCCGCAAGTTTAAAGATTACGGAAAGCTGTCCCACAAGAACCTGGATGATCTTCAGTCCGGTTTCCGTGAGATCAAGGTAACCGGTGAGGAAGGAAAACAGGACCCGAACGACTTTGTTCTCTGGAAGCCGAAAAAAGAAGGTGAGCCGTACTGGGAGTCCCCGTGGTGCGAAGGCCGTCCGGGCTGGCATATCGAGTGCTCCGTTATGGCAAAGAGATACCTCGGTGATGAGATCGATATCCATGCGGGCGGCGAGGACTTAATTTTCCCGCATCATGAGAACGAGATCGCCCAGAGTGAGGCAGCAAACGGAAAGCCCTTCGCGAAATACTGGATGCACAACGCGTTCTTAAATATTGATAATAAGAAGATGTCCAAATCGCTCGGAAACTTCTTTACCGTCCGTGAGATCAGCGAAAAATATGATCTTCAGGTGCTCCGTTTCTTTATGCTGAGCGCCCACTACAGAAGCCCGTTAAACTTCAGCGCAGATCTGATGGAATCTTCCAAGAACGGTCTTGAGAGGATCTTGACCGGAATGGAGAAACTCCGCGAGATGGAGGCAAAGGTATCCGGAGACGCGATGACAGCGGAAGAGCAGGAGAATCAGAAAAAGGCAATGGAGCTCGTTGCAAAGTATGAGGCGGCGATGGATGATGATTTCAACACCGCAGACGCGATCTCCGCGATCTTCGAACTTATCAAGCTCTCCAACTCTACAGTATCCGAGACGAGTACAAAGGCATATGTTTCCTGGATGAAGAATGAGATCCAGAGACTCTGCGATGTGATGGGAATCATCACGGAGAAGAAGAAAGAGGTTCTTGACTCTGAGGTGGAGGACCTGATCGCCCAGAGACAGGCGGCGAGAAAGGCAAAGAACTTTGCACTTGCAGATGAGATCAGAGGAAAGCTTCTCGACATGGGAATCGTTCTCGAGGACACAAGAGAGGGCGTAAAATGGAAGAGAGCTTAATGCTTTTAAAGAAAAAATTCCACTTAAAGGATACGGATGCAGGCCAGTACTCTCCGCTTGTGCTCGCCTATCTCGGTGATGCGGCTTACGAGATCCTGATCCGTACCATTGTGGTCAGTGAGGGAAATATGCAGGTGAATAAGCTTCACAAGAAGTCTTCGACTCTTGTGAAGGCTGCAGCCCAGGCAGAATTCCTGATGGCCATCGAGGATGACCTGACCGAGGAGGAGCATGCGGTCTACAAACGGGGAAGAAACGCGAAGTCTTTCTCTATGGCCAAGAATGCCACGATGAAGGATTACCGGATGGCGACAGGCTTTGAGGCTCTGATGGGATATCTTTACCTGTCCGGAAGAACGGAACGCATGGTGGATCTTGTGGCGCTGGCAATGACAAAGACCGGAAAAGCTGACTCCGGCGATACGGAAAAACAAAAAGAGGAGAACTCCGATGAGATATGAAGAACTGACGATTGAAGGGCGCAATGCTGTTTTGGAGGCGTTCCGCTCTGGAAAGACCATCGACCGGCTGTTTGTCCTTGACGGATGTCAGGACGGACCGGTGCGCACGATCGTGAGAGAGGCGAAAAAGCATGACACGATCGTAAACTTTGTTCCGAAGGAACGTCTGGATTCCATGTCCGAGACGGGACACCATCAGGGCGTGATGGCGTATGCCGCTGCTTATGAGTACGCTGAGGTGGAAGATATTTTGAAAATTGCGGAAGAAAAGGGCGAACCGCCGTTTTTATTCCTGCTTGACGGAATTGAGGATCCGCACAACCTTGGAGCGATCATCCGTACCGCGAACCTTGCGGGCGCTCACGGAGTGATCATTCCGAAACGCCGCGCGGTGGGACTTACCGCGACGGTTGCGAGAACCTCCGCAGGTGCGTTAAACTATACGCCGGTCGCAAAGGTCACCAATATGGCGGCGACGATCGAGGATTTAAAGAAACGCGGCATCTGGTTCGTCTGCGCCGATATGGGTGGAGAGAGCATGTACCGTTTAAACCTCACCGGACCGATCGGCCTTGTGATTGGAAATGAGGGGGAGGGCGTGAGCCGTCTTGTGAAGGAAAAATGCGATATGATCGCGTCGATCCCAATGAAGGGTGATATCGATTCCCTGAACGCGTCCGTTGCGACAGGTGTTCTCGCGTATGAGATCGTGAGACAGAGACTGGCGAAGGCATAGAATTTAAAATTTTGATTATGAAAAAAGACCCGTGGAGAGGAGTTTCCCGGGTCTTTTTTGTGCGCGAAGGATTTCCTGCAAGTACTCACCGCCTGAAAGAGGCGGGAGTCTTATCAATTGTAATAAACAATTGCTCTGACATGTCCGGGCGTCCTGCGTGTGTGTACATCACTGGCGCGTTCGTACCTTTTCGTACAACAGGAAATTCCCTGTCACGCGAAAAAAGGCTTCCCGGATATTCCGGAAAGCCTCATGGTTTAAGCTGCCTAGCAGATTTGAACTGCCGACCTCCGCCTTACCAAGGCGACGCTCTACCAGCTGAGCCAAGGCAGCGAACACATTTACTGTGTTTTTCGAACCTCCAATATAGTATCATGGATCAACAGGTTTGTCAACGATAAAAATAAAAAAATTTGAATAAATTTTTCATACAAAAAGATCAATTCCTCGGAAAGCTCATGGAGGTTCAAACATGTGCAGGGAACATTTTCCGTTCTGCTTTCATATTTTGTAGTAAAAAAGATATTGAGGTGTTAATATGCCAGAGAATCCAACATCAATGCCGGAACCGTCGGGAGAGAATACGGCGGAGGTTGTAGCAGGGAAGAATGACGCAAATGTACCGGAGACACCGGCCGAGCCATTAGGAGGAGTTTTTGTTTATCCGGGAGACGATGATCTTGCGGGAATCCCTGTGCCGCCCATCGCTTCACCGGGCGGAAGACCTGTTTATCCTGGGGATGACGATCTCGCTGGAATCCCGACGACACCGGTCGCGCCGTCTGGCGGTCGCCCTGTCTATCCCGACAATACCATCGGACGCCCGGGCTTTCCGGCGATTTCTTTTCCGGTCACATATCCGACGGTCTCAGGAGGAAATTACTACAGCAGAGTCCGGTTTTTAAATGCCAGCACTTCGGGCCGAACTCTGGACGTCTATATCGATGGCCGGAATATCTTTTCCGGTTCCGAATTTGCCACGATCTCTTCTTATATCCGCGTGACGGACGGATTCCATACCGTCACTGTGCGCAGGACCAACGGTCAGATCTATTATCAGCAGACGATTGCCTTTGTGTCCGGTGAGAGGCTCACGATGGTGATCTTAGACACGGTTTCCGGAGTGTCCCTGACCCGTGTCTCCGACATGGGCTGTACGAACGTTCCGTCAGGTTACGGCTGCCTCCGTGTCGCGAACATGTCCTACGCGGGATCCAGCTACGATGTGCGGACCTTCAACAACCAGACAGCATTTGCGGGGGTCGGATACAAGGAAGTGACGAGCTATAAACAGACATCCAGCGGAACCTATACCTTCTTTGTGACAGGTTCCCAGTATGCAGTTTCGGCCTTAGGCGAGCTTCCGGTCCTTGTCCTTTCTTCTATCGTCGGCGTTTCCTGTCCGACCTGCACCGTGTCGAATCCGCTTCTCACCTTCAACGTCAATGTTCGTGCTGGAAGAGCCTACACCTGCTATATTATCGGAAATCCGTGGTCCGGCCTCTTCCGGGTGTATGTCCTTGAGGACTGAAGCATGTTGTGGCAGGATTGCATTATTTGTAAAAATCGTCTATAATCTGCGTAATAGATAAAAGGAATGTGCCTTACGCATTCCGGCACCGGGAGCAGCCGTGGATAGAATGAGCAGACGGACAGGGGCGGGAAATGCCAGTCTGCTTTTCTTTCCGGATGCTGCCGGAAAGAAAATACAGATACGGGAAAAAGGAGTATTATGAAGAAAAATTACGAAATGGACATGTGCAGCGGTCCGATCCTCGGAAAACTGCTCACCTTTACGATTCCGCTGATCTTTTCCGGAATCCTGCAGCTTCTGTTCAACGCTGCGGATGTGATCGTTGTGGGACGTTTCGCGGGTAGCCAGTCTCTGGCGGCGGTGGGTTCCACAACGGCGCTGATCAACCTGATGATCAATATCTTTATCGGACTGTCCGTGGGTGTCAATGTCATCGTGGCAAGATATTACGGAGCGAAGCGGGAAAAAGATGTGCAGGATACGATCCATACGGCCATGGCACTCAGCATCGTCAGCGGTCTTTTCCTGATCATTGTGGGCCAGCTTCTCTCGAGGCCAATGCTGGAACTCATGGGAACCCCGGACGATGTGATCGATAAATCTACGATCTATATGCGGATCATCTTTATCGGCATGCCTGCGAATATGATCTACAACTTCGGAAGCGCGATCCTCCGCGCGGTGGGAGACACGAAACGCCCGCTGTATTTCCTTACGGCGGCGGGCGTGATCAATGTGGTCTTAAACCTCTTTTTCGTGATCATGTTCCGGATGGATGTGGCGGGAGTTGCTCTGGCGACCGCGATCTCTCAGGCGATCTCGGCGTTCCTGGTGATCCTTTGTCTGATGGAGAGCGAGGGCAGTCTGAAGCTTCATTTAAAAGATCTGAAGATCCACCGCTCGAAATTTCGTCAGATCATTCAGGTTGGCCTTCCGGCGGGGATGCAGGGCGCAGTATTCTCGATTTCCAACGTTCTGATCCAGTCCTCTGTGAATTCCTTCGGCTCTGTCGCGATGGCGGGAAATACGACATCCCAGAATATTGAGGGATTCATCTATAATGCCATGAATGCGGTTTATCAGGCAAACTTAAGCTTCACAAGCCAGAACTTCGGCGGCAAAAAGTATTCGAGGATCAACCGGATCATGGTTACCTGCCTCGGCGTTGTGACAGCCGTGGGACTCGGAATGGGAATTCCGGCTTATCTTTGCGGACATGCCCTGATTCGGATCTACTCCTCGGATCCGGAGGTCATGGTATACGGAATGAGAAGACTTGTGGTCTTTGGAACGACATATTTCCTCTGTGGGATCATGGATACGATGGTGGGCAGCATCCGCGGTCTCGGATACTCCGTCATGCCGATGTGCGTCTCCCTTCTGGGAGCGTGCGGACTCCGGATCGTCTGGATCTTTACGGTGTTCCAAGTATACCATAACCTGACGGTGTTATACTTATCCTATCCGTTTACCTGGATCGTCACGGCGACGGCCCATATGATCTGCTTCTATATCGTTAGGAGAAAACTCCCGAGGGAAGATGCGTGATAAACAGCATCAAAAGAATCCAACGAATGCAGATCTGACCAGAAAGGAAACAACAGAATTGAAACGATACAAAAAATACATCACCCCGTATCTCAGTGCCTTCGTGATCGGTCCGCTGATGATGCTCACCGAGGTGGCGGGAGAGGTCATGCTCCCGAAATTTATGTCCATGATCATCAACAACGGTGTCGCAAGTCGAAATGTTGCCTATATCGGAAAGATGGGTACACTGATGGTTCTTACTGTCCTTTTTATGGCGGTGGGCGGGATCCTCGGCGCCTACTTTTCCGCAAAGGCGTCTATCTCCTTTACCAGTGACATGAGAAACGATCTCTTCAGAAAGGTTCAGCAGTTCTCCTTTGAGAACATCGACGGCTACAGCACCGGTTCTCTCGTCACGAGGCTCACGAACGATGTCCAGCAGGTTCAGAACGTCCTGATGATGGGGCTACGCATGGCGCTCAGGGCGCCCGGAATGTTTCTCGGCGCCCTGATCATGGCGTTTATGATGAACCGTCAGCTTGCGGTCATCATCCTCATCGTGATCCCACTTCTTCTCGCGGCGATCATTCTGATCTTAAAGACAGCATTCCCGCGCTTTGGGGAGATGCAGAGGAGACTGGACCGTTTGAATTCCGGGATTCAGGAATCCCTGACGAATGTCCGCGTGGTCAAATCCTTTGTCCGGGAGGATCATGAGATCGAAAAATTCAGCAGACTGAACCGCGACTTAAAGGAGAGCAGTCTCCGGGCCCTCCGGATCGTGATCACCACGATGCCGGTGATGATGTTCGCCATGAACGTGACGACACTGGCTGTCGTCTGGTATGGAGGAAATATCATCATTGCCGGAAAGATGCCGGTGGGGGATCTCACTGCGTTTACGACGTATATCGTGCAGATCCTGATGTCCCTCATGATGCTTTCCATGGTATTCTTACAGAGCTCCCGCGCCAGCGCATCCATGAAGCGGATCAATGAGATCTTCGACACAGAGATCGGCTTAAATGATGATAACGCGAAAAATAAGGATAAAAAAGTCACGGAAGGTCGTGTGGAGTTTAAAAATGTAAGCTTTGGCTACAGCGGAGAGCACGGGAGAAGGGATCTCGTTCTGGAAGGGATCTCCTTTACGGCAGAACCGGGACAGACGATCGGGATCATCGGCTCCACGGGAAGCGGAAAGACCTCCCTTGTGCAGCTGATCCCGAGACTCTATGATGTGACCGGAGGCGAAGTCCTTGTCGACGGCGTGAACGTCAAAGAGTACTCTTTAAAACACCTGCGTGAGGGCGTCGGCATGGTCCTCCAGAAAAATATCCTCTTCTCGGGAACGATCGAGGAAAATCTTCGATGGGGAAATGAGGACGCGCCGATGGAGGATGTGATCCGGTTCTCGGAGAGCGCCCAGGCAGATCCCTTCGTTAAGACCTTCAAAAACGGATATGATACCGAGATGGGGCAGGGCGGTGTCAACGTCTCAGGAGGTCAGAAGCAGCGTCTCTGTATTGCGAGAGCACTTTTAAAGCGCCCGAAGATCCTGATCCTCGACGACTCCACCAGCGCTGTTGACACGGCGACGGAGGCAAAGATCCGGGAGAGTCTCTATCATGATCTCAAGGATACCACAAAGATCATCATCGCCCAGAGGATCTCCTCCGTTCAGGAGGCAGACCAGATTCTGGTACTGGAGGACGGAAAGATCATCGGTCACGGAACCCACGAGGAACTTTTAAAGACCTGTGAGACATACAGCGAGATCTATACGACCCAGATCGGAAATCAGTCCATTGGGGCAGGAGAGGAGGCGGCAGTATGAGCGTCACGAGAGCAGACCGCGAAGCGAGTCTGAAAAAACGATATGCCGGACGCGTGGCAGCCGCACCGAAAAGGAGAGGAATGGGAAGAGGACCGGGTGCTCCCAGAGGCGGAGGACGCCCAAAGAGCACAGGAGCGGCCTTAAAGCGCCTGATGACCTATCTGGAAGCGGACAGGCTCCGGATGGGGATCGCATTTTTCTGTGTCATTGTAAACACGGTGGCGACACTGACCGGTTCCTATATGCTGCGCCCGATCATCAACCGCTTTATTGCACCGCCGGACGGAAGTCCCGGAAATGTGGCGGGACTTTTTAAAGGGTTGATCATGATGGCGTGCGTCTATCTTCTGGGAGTTATCGCAAATTATCTCCAGTCAAGACTGATGTTAGAGGTTGCCCAGAGCGCCCTTGTGCGGATCCGGACAGACCTCTTTACAAAGATGCAGAAGCTTCCGGTGAGATTTTACGATACAAATTCCAACGGGGATCTGATGAGCCGCTTCACAAACGACGTGGACACCATCGGAAATATGCTGAGCAGTACTCTTGTGCAGCTCTTTTCCGGAACCTTAAGCATTATCGGAACCTTGTTCCTCATGCTTTACACGAACATCTGGCTGACAGCTGTGACCCTGATCATGATCCCGCTCATGTTGCGGGCCGGTGGAGAAGTCGCGAAGCGGAGTCAGAAATACTTCAGCGCCCAGCAGTCGGCTCTCGGTGCTTTAAATGGATACATCGAGGAGACCATCACCGGACAGAAGGTAGTAAAGGTCTTCTGCCACGAGGAGATCGCGGAGGAAGAATTTGATATATTAAACAGGGATCTCCGCGAAAAACAGATCCGCGCCCAATTCCTTGGGGGCATGATGGGACCTGTGATGAACAACTTAAGCCAGATAAACTATTCCCTGACGGCGTGCATCGGCGGGATCCTCTGTGTGGTGAAAAACTTCGATGTCGGCGGGCTCACGGTATTTTTGAACTTTTCGAGACAGTTCTCAAGGCCGATCAACGAGATCTCCATGCAGGTCTCCAACGTGTTCTCAGCCCTCGCCGGAGCGGAGCGCGTTTTCTCCGTGATGGATGAGGAGCCGGAGGCGGCGGATGATAAGGACGCAGTATCCATGGACGGTATGAGCGGGGAAGTGGTATTAGATCATGTGACCTTCGGCTATAACCCGGACAAGGTCATCTTAAAGGATATCAGCCTCTACGCGAGGCCGGGACAGAAGATCGCCTTCGTGGGTTCCACAGGAGCCGGAAAGACGACGATCACGAACCTCATCAACCGCTTCTACGATATCCAGAGCGGGACCATCACTATCGACGGCGTTGATATCTGCCATATTAAGCGGGACGAGCTGCGCCGCCACATCGCCATGGTTCTTCAGGACACCCACCTGTTTACGGGAACGGTCATGGAGAATATCCGCTACGGAAGGCTTGATGCCACAGACGAGGAGGTCATTCAGGCGGCGAAGATGGCATCTGCCCATTCCTTTATCATGCGGCTTCCAAAGGGCTATGACACCGTTCTTGAGAGCGACGGCGCGAACTTGAGCCAGGGCCAGAGGCAGCTTCTTAATATCGCGAGAGCGGCGGTATCCAAGGCGCCGATCCTGATCCTCGATGAAGCGACGAGTTCTGTCGATACGAGAACAGAAAAGCACATCGAGCAGGGCATGGATCGTCTGATGGCAGAACGGACCACCTTCGTGATCGCCCACCGTCTCTCCACCGTGCGGAACGCCAACGCCATCATGGTTCTGGAGAATGGAGAGATCATCGAGCGCGGTGATCATGAGGATCTCCTGAAAGAAAAAGGACGTTATTACCGATTGTATACAGGTATGGCTGAATTAAATTAGTAAAAACTAACAGAAAATGGAAAAAAGTGGACGGAATCGCGGTTCCTGTCCGCTTTTTTTGTTGAAAACTTCATTTTCTTAAGCGGTTTCCCACCATATTTTTGTTTTTTTTTTGATACAAACGCCGAAAAAGGCCATTTCTGTTAAAAAGTTAACCGATTTCCAATTGTAGAAAAATTCCAAATATGCTATACTACGAGTTGATGGGTACTATGAAATTTTATAGAAAGAAGGTTTGTTAAATGGGTCTGAGCACATTTATAGGCGGCGTTCATCCTTATGAGGGAAAAGAACTGTCCGCAGATAAGCCGATTCAGGTGATCCAGCCGAAGGGTGAGCTGGTTTATCCTCTCTCCCAGCATATCGGTGCTCCGGCGAAACCACTTGTTGCCAAGGGTGACAAGGTTCTGGTTGGCCAGAAGATCGCTGAAGCAGGCGGCTTCATTTCCGCAAATGTTATCTGTTCCGTATCCGGTACAGTAAAGGGAATCGAACCGCGTCTGGTTGCGAACGGAGCAATCGTACAGTCCATTATCGTTGAGAACGATAACGAGTACACAGCAATCGAAGGTTTTGGCGAAAAACGCGATTACACAAAACTTTCCAAGGAAGAGATCCGGAATATCGTAAAAGAAGCCGGTATCGTAGGTCTTGGCGGCGCAGGTTTCCCGACCAACGTAAAACTTGCACCGAAGGATGACAACGCGATCGATCACATTATCGTAAACGCGGCTGAGTGTGAGCCGTATCTGACAAGTGACTATCGCCTGATGATGGAGCAGCCGGAGAGACTGATCGGCGGCATCAAAGTCATGTTAAGCATGTTCCCGAACGCGAAAGGCGTGATCGGAATCGAGGAGAACAAGCCGGAGGCGATCAAGCTTCTGGAAGGTCTCGTAAAAGACGAGCCAAAGATCACGGTATGTCCGTTAAAGACAAAGTATCCGCAGGGCGGCGAGCGTTTCCTGATCTATGCGGTTACAGGCGGACGCGAGATCAACTCCACGATGCTTCCGGCGGATGCAGGATGTATCGTAGATAACGTAGACACTGTTATTTCTATTTATAACGCTGTCTGCGAGAGCACACCGTTAATTCGTAAGATCATTACTGTTACCGGTGATGCGGTTAAAAACCCGCAGAACTTCCAGGTTCCGCTTGGTATGTGCTACCGCGAGATCCTTGAAGCTGCAGGCGGCTTTAAGGAAGAGCCGGAGAAGATGATCTCTGGTGGTCCTATGATGGGACAGGCATTATTCTCTCTGGACATTCCGGTTATGAAGAACTCCTCTGCCCTGACCTGCTTCACAAAAGATCAGGTTGCAGCAAATCCGGAATCTCCGTGTATCCGCTGTGGACGCTGTATCGAGGTATGTCCAGGTCATGTTGTTCCGCAGATGATGATGGCGGCAGCAGAAAGAAATGATCTTGCCCTGTTCGAAAAATTAAATGGTATGGAGTGCTGCGAATGCGGCTCCTGTACTTTCATCTGCCCTGCACACAGACCGCTGACACAGGCATTCAAAGAGATGCGTAAAGCTGTCATGGCAGCCAGAAGAAAGAAAGCGTAGGAGGTGTGACAAATGAGTAAATTATTAAACGTATCATCATCCCCTCATGTACGCTGCGGTGTTTCCACAAAGAACTTAATGTACGATGTGGCGATCGCAATGCTTCCGGCTACGATCTGGGGCGTGATGCAGTTCGGTATCTATTCCCTTATCGTTGTTGTTGCAACGGTTCTTTCCTGTGTACTCAGTGAGTACCTTTTTGAGACACTGATGCACAAGCCGGTTACCATCAGTGACGGCAGTGCCCTTGTCACAGGTATGATCTTAGGCTTAAATATGCCGCCGGCAATTCCGTTATGGATGCCGATCCTTGGCGGTGTATTCGCAATCATCGTCGTAAAACAGCTTTACGGCGGACTTGGTCAGAACTGGATGAACCCGGCTCTGGCAGCGAGATGCTTTATGCTGATCTCCTTTGCACAGGCTATGACAAAGTTCACAGACCCGGTAACAGACGCAGTTGCGAGTGCAACTCCTCTTGCGGCGATCAAAGCCGGTGATACATATGATCTTGCAGCTATGTTCATTGGTAAGATTCCGGGAACCATCGGTGAGGTTTCCGTAATTGCCCTTTTAATCGGTGCAGCTTACCTGCTCGTTAAGAAAGTAATTACGATCCGCATCCCGGCAGCATACATCCTTTCCTTCGCAGTATTCGCATTTATCTTCGGCCAGCACAATATTAACTACGTGCTCGCAGAGGTTTGCGGCGGCGGACTGATCTTCGGTGCATTCTTCATGGCTACCGACTATGTAACAAGCCCAATCACTGCAAAAGGACAGATCGTATTCGGTATCTGCCTTGGTATTTTAACAGGACTGTTCCGTATCTTCGGAAGCGGTGCAGAGGGCGTTTCCTACGCAATTATCTTCTGCAACATGCTTGTTCCGTTGATTGAGAAGGTAACTCTCCCGACAGCATTCGGAAAAGGGGGTAAGAAAAATGGCAGCAAGTAAGTCTGGATTTATGAAAGATGCCCTGATCCTTTTTGCGATCACCCTGGTTTCCGGTTTATGTCTCGGTGTTGTCTATGATGTGACAAAAGCTCCGATCGAGGCGGCTACCATCGCAGCCAACAACGCAACCTACAAACAGGTCCTTCCGGAGGCAGAGAGCTTCGATGATGTGGAAGGTTCCACAGAAAAGATCGCTGAGACAGCTGATGAGATCGCAAACCTCGGCTTCGGCGGCGTTGCGATCGAGTCCGTTCTCGAGGCAAAGGACGCAAGCGGCGAAGTAGTAGGACATGTGATCAACTCCCTGTCCAACGACTCCTACGGCGGAGCTGTCAAGCTCTCCATCGGCTTTGATGCAGACGGCACTATCACAGGTGTTGGTATCCGTGAGACAAGTGATACTCCTGGTCTTGGCTTAAAGGCAAAAGATGATGACTACAGAAATCAGTACGTTGGCAAGAACTGCGAGAGCTTAAGCGTAACAAAATCCGGTTCTGCGTCTGACACTGAGATCAATGCCATCAGCGGTGCCACCATCACATCAAACGCTACAACAAACGCAGTCAATGCAGCTTTATACTATCTGCATAACTGCTTAAACTAGGAGGTGGGCATTCATGAATAAATGCGTAGAACGTTTATATAACGGTATTATCAAGGAAAACCCAACCTTCATCCTGATGTTAGGTATGTGTCCGACTCTTGCGACGACAACATCCGCCATCAACGGTCTCGGCATGGGACTTTCCACAACAGCCGTACTGATGTTTTCCAACCTGCTGATCTCCGCACTGCGTAAGATCATTCCGGACAGAGTCCGTATTCCGGCATTCATCGTAGTCGTAGCCAGCCTGGTTACAGTCGTACAGCTCTTAATGCAGGGCTACGTTCCGTCCCTGTATGCATCCCTGGGTATTTATATCCCGCTTATCGTTGTTAACTGTATCATCCTTGGCCGTGCAGAGGCATATGCCTGCAAGAACGGTCCGGTTGAATCTTTCTTCGATGGTCTTGGTATGGGACTTGGATTCTCCCTTTCCCTTACCGTCATCGGTATGTGCCGTGAGTTCTTCGGTGCAGGTGCGATCTTCGGACACACCATCATTCCGGAAGCTTACCACATTTCCATCATCATCCTTGCACCGGGTGCTCTGTTCACTCTGGCTATGCTTTCCGCGATCCAGAACAAGCTCCGTCTTCCATGCGCGACCAACGGTGACGCACCGAAGTCTGACCTTGTATGCGGCGGTAACTGCGCAAGCTGTGCAGGCTGTGTCAGCATGACAAACCATGCTGCTCTTGCTGAGAAGAAGGCAGAGGAAGCAGCAGCCGCAGCGGCAGCAAAGAAGGCAGCGGCAGAGAAGGCTCTCGCAGCTAAGAAGGCAGCTGAGGCTGCAAAAGCGGCAGAGGCAGCTAAGACGGAAGCAGCAGACGCCGGCAAAGAAAATTAAGGAGGAAATGGAAAAATGAAAGAACTTTTATTGATCGCCATCGGTTCTGCCCTGGTGAATAACGTTGTTTTAAGCCAGTTCCTCGGTCTTTGCCCGTTCCTTGGTGTATCCAAGAAAACAGAGACAGCAGCTGGTATGGGCGCTGCAGTCGTATTCGTTATTACGATCGCATCTGCCTGCACAAGCCTTGTTTATGATTTCGTTCTTGTAAAGCTCCATATCGAGTATTTACAGACGATCGTATTTATCCTTGTAATCGCGGCTCTGGTTCAGTTCGTTGAGATGTTCTTAAAGAAGAACATGGTAAGCCTTTATGAGGCGCTCGGCGTATACCTTCCGTTAATTACAACAAACTGTGCGGTTCTCGGTGTTGCGCTGACAAACGTACAGAAGGGCTACAACTTCATTCAGAGTGTCGTAAACGGTATCGGTATTTCCGTTGGATTCCTGATCGCCATCGTCCTGCTTGCAGGTATCCGTGAGAAGATCGAGCACAATGATGTGCCGCACGCTTTCCAGGGATCCCCGATCGTCCTGATCACAGCAAGCTTAATGTCGATCGCTCTCTTCGGATTTTCCGGAATGATTTAAGGAGGAACGAGAGATGAACATGACAGGCATTATCATCGCTGCTGCGGTTGTCGGTATCGTCGGTATCGTCATCGGCGTACTCCTTGGAATCGCCAGCGAGAAGTTTAAAGTAGAAGTAGACGAGAAGGAAATTCTGGTTCGTGCAGAGCTTCCGGGCAACAACTGCGGCGGCTGCGGTTACGCAGGCTGTGACGCTCTTGCAAAAGCAATTGCAGAGGGCAAGGCAAAGGTTGACCAGTGTCCGGTCGGCGGCGCTCCGGTAGGAGAAAAGATCGCTGCGATCATGGGCGTTGAGGCTGGTTCCGCTGAGAAGAAGGTTGCATTTGTAAAATGTAAAGGTACCTGCGATAAGGCAACTGTGAAATACAACTACTATGGTATTGACGACTGTCACAAGATCGCAGATGCAGTTCCGGGCGGCGGCTCCAAGGGCTGTAACTACGGATGTCTCGGTTCCGGAAGCTGTGTGAAGGCATGTCAGTTTGACGCGATCCATGTTGTAAACGGTGTTGCCGTTGTCGACAAGGAGAAGTGTGTTGCCTGTGGTAAGTGTGCGGAGGCTTGTCCGCGTCACCTGATCGAGCTTGTTCCGTACAAGGCAAACCACCTCGTACAGTGCAGCTCCCACGACAAAGGACCGGCTGTCAAGAAGGTCTGCGAGGCAGGCTGTATCGGATGTACGCTCTGCACAAAGCAGTGTGAATTCGATGCGATCCATATGGATAACAACGTTGCTGTGATCGATTATACAAAGTGTACCGGCTGCGGCAAGTGCGCGGCTAAGTGCCCGGCACATGTTATTATCTGATTGGATAACAACTTGTAGAAAAATGAAAGACCCGCGGAAGGCAGAAATGCTTTTTGGCGGGTCTTTTTTGTGTAATAGGAGAGTACAAGGAATTTCCTATTACACAAAAGGCACTAACGTGACAATGATACATACTCGCGCGAAGATGTAGATTGTCGCAATCGACCGCGCGAGAATACGCCAAGGTGCATTCTTTATTATTTTCACTAAAGAGATTTGGATGATTAGAACAGTTGGGAGAAGATTATTTGAAAAAAGATCCCAGAGAAGTGCCTGTATAGAACTCCCTGGGATCATATTCTTGTTTGTTCCAGATTTAAATAAGATTGACCTAAGCCAAATCAGAATGTATTGCCTACTGGATCGTCGTGCCGCCTTTACCTGCTAAAGCACTCTTTGCACCATCAAGGGAAGTGATGATCGCGCGTCGACCTTTTCCTGCGTTGATGAAGTCGATGGAGCTTTCAACCTTCGGCAGCATCGACCCTGTCTTAAAGTGGCCTTCCCCGGCATAGCGGGCTGCCTCAGCCGTTGTCATCTTATCGATGTTGATCGGATGGTCACTGCCGTAGTTTAATACGACATTCGGAACACCTGTGATGAACATCAGGACATCAGCGTCAAGTTCTTTCGCGAGAAGTCCTGCCGCACGGTCTTTCTCGATGACAGCGCTGGCACCCTTTAGGTGGGAGCCCTGTTCCATAACCGGAATTCCGCCGCCGCCTGCGGCGATCACCGGCTGGTCAGCATCCGCAAGAGCACGGATCGCGTCGATCTCAACGATTGCGACCGGCTTCGGAGCCGCAACGATACGGCGGTAGCCGTCGCCTTCCTTTACTACAAAGTTACCCTTTGCCTCTTCCTCTTTTGCCTCCTCGGCGTTCATCACACGTCCAACCACCTTCATCGGAGTGTAGGAGGACTCATCGTACGGGTCAACTGTAACCTGTGTTAAAATCGTAGATACAGCTTTGTAAATGCCGCGTTTGATAAGCTCGGAGCGGAGAGCGTTCTGGAGATCGTAGCCGATATATCCCTGGCTCATTGCGGAGCAGACAGACATCGGAGCCGGAGTGTAACCTTCATGATTTTTCGCAAATTCATTTAACGCGGTGTGGATCATACCGAGCTGCGGAGTATTTCCGTGGGTGATCACAACCTGCCAGCCGTCCTGAATAAAATCAGCGATGGCTTTCGCTGTTTTTGTAACGGCTGTCTTCTGCTCCGGAAGGTTCGTTCCGAGAGCGTCATGTCCAAGTGCTAAAACAAGTCTTTTCTTTGCCATATCTAATACCTCATTTCTATTATGTACCGATATCGTCTGGGCAGATAAAATTGCGCGGGAGCCGCGGATAAGTTTTCTCCGCGGACCGGCACAAAACGGTCTGCGCCTGTGTATTTTCAGATATTTTACCATATTTTGATAGATTATGGAAGAAAAAACTCAAAGTTTTATGATTGAGTACAGGAGAAATTTCCTGAACTGAAAATTATATATGGCGCTGCGGCGGCAGAAGCTTACGGGATGAATTTTATGCCGGAATGAAAGAGAATTGAAAGAAATAATTTTTTGCATTTTCAGATAACTTATGCTAAAATAGGAACAACTGAGTCGAGAGATCACTGTGGCGTGCGCTCTGTGTGGCGGCAGTGAATGATCCCCAACACGGGGAACGTAAGGAGGAAACAATTTTGAAGCTGTTATCGATAGCAATTCCATGCTACAATTCAGCGGCGTATATGGAAAACTGTATCAAGTCTCTGCTTCCGGGCGGAAATGAGGTGGAGATCCTGATCGTGGATGATGGTTCCACAAAAGACAATACGGCGGAGATCGCTGACCGTTATGAGAAAGAATATCCGGGTATCTGTAAGGCGATCCACCAGGAGAACGGTGGACACGGCGCTGCGGTTAACGCGGGATTAAAGGCCGCGACCGGAATCTATTTTAAGGTTGTGGACAGCGATGACTGGGTAAATGAGCAGGCCTACAGGCAGGTGCTCGACACCCTGCGCCGCTTTGTTTACGGAAAAGATACCCTGGATATGCTGATCACAAACTTTGTCTATGAGAAACAGGGCGCGAAGCACAAGAAAGTCATGAACTATAATCTGGCGCTTCCGAAGAACGAGATCTTTACCTGGAGCGATGTGAAGGTGTTCGTTGCAGGCCAGTATATCCTGATGCATTCTGTCGTTTACAGAACGGAACTTTTGAGAGACTGTAAACTGGAGCTCCCGGAGCACACATTCTACGTGGACAATATCTTCGTCTACGAGCCGCTCCCGCATGTACATACGATGTACTACCTGGATGTGAACTTCTACCGCTACTTTATCGGCCGCTCCGACCAGTCTGTCAATGAACAGGTCATGATCGGAAGAATCGACCAGCAGATCCGCGTGACGAAGCTGATGCTTGGCTACTATGATGTGACGAAGATCCAGAATAAGAAGCTCCGCCACTATATGGTCCGTTACTTAGAGATCATGATGGTCATCTGCTCGATCCTCGCGATCAAATCCGGCAGCGAGGAGAATATGGCAAAGAAGAAAGCGTTGTGGGAAGAGTTAAAGAAATCCAATCCGGCGCTCTACCTGCGCCTCCGCTGGGGCTTCTTGGGACAGGGCATGAACCTTCCTGGAAAAGGCGGAAGATCCCTCTCCATCGCGGGATATAAGATCGCGCAGAAGTTCTTTGGATTTAACTAAGTGCCGAGAGATCGAGATCAATGAAAAATGGTACTATTTCAACCCGATCCCGGACGGAAGCTGGGATGGAAAGCGCAGGCAGTTTCCGGCTTGGTAAGAGGGAAATAGCGGGAAAACGGATACGGTTGAATGGATGATAGTAAACGAGCGTGCCTATGTAAAATAAGCACGCTCGTATCATCTTACTTTCCAAGAACAATTTTCACGATCAGCACTGTGACCACGCAGATCATCACCGGCCGGATGATCTTCGCGCCGTTTTTGATGGCGAAGCCGGCACCGATATAGTTTCCGAGAACGTTGCTTACGGCACATGGGATCGCGATCATGTAGAACACATTTCCGGAAAGGATATAGGAGAGAAGCGCTGTGTAGTTGGAAACGATCAACGTGAGCTTCGCGTTTCCGGAGGCAGTGCGGACATCGTATTTTAAAAGAAACGTGAAGAGCAGCATGGCGATCGTACCGCCGCCCGGCCCGTAGAGACTGTCGTAAAGACCGATGGTCATTCCGATGAAAAGGGCGCGGAGCACATTCGGTAGGATCAGCGGCTTTTTCGTATCGGTATAGTTCCAGGCGTTCTTCATAAAGATCACGAGGACCGCGGTGAGTGGAAGCAGTACCATTAACATCGAGCGGATCTGTTCCTCTTTGAGGTAAAAGATGATTCTGGTTCCGAGCATGGAGCAGAGGAACGAGGTCACTGCGCTGATCAGCGTGATCTTAAGGTCGAGACAGCCGTTTTTAAAGTATTTCCATGCCGCAACGGTGCTTCCGAAGGCGCACTGGAACTTGTTGCAGCCGTAAACATAGTAGATCGGCATTCCGCACATCATATAAGCCGGAAGCGCGATCAGGCCGCCTCCTCCGGCGATAGAGTCTATAAATCCCGCAATGAAGAGGAGCGGGCAGAGCCAGATCAGATTATGGATGTATTCCATGGATATCCCCCTTGTATTTTGGCGGCGGGCAGAAAAAATGCCGCAATACCGCTTTTTCTGATAAAATTCAGGCAGAGACCTGTCCTTCCATACTATATAAGAATTTTCAAAAAGTCAATCGGTTTTCTGCAGAATCGAACCGTGCAGGACACCTTGACATAACCTGGATTCTATGGTAAATTTATTGAGTTAAAATGCGTCGAAGAGGACCAGTAAGAGAGAATACGGAGCACAGAGAACTGCCGGCCGGTGCGAGGCAGCATCCAGAAGCTTTCCGAACTCGCCTCGGAGCAGCATGCTGAAAAAGTGGGCGTAAGCAGTGAAAAACGAGGCACTGCCCGTCGGTATTCTTGGTAGGCATTGCCGGTTTCCGCCGTTATCGGAAAAAGAGTGCATACGGGTGAAGACCCAGTATGAAATAGAGTGGTACCGCGTGAGAATGTAAGTCCCCCACGTCTCTATAAAAATGATAGAGATAGAGGGACTTTTTTTATTGCCGGACGTCTTTAAAGGGCGCTCAGGGGCAATGAAACAGAATCAGGATCTTCCTGGATTCTGGTAAATGCAGCGGCGGCGGGCGAAATCCGCGGAGCGTATTTCTGTACCGCCTTCAACGATATGAAATGGAGGAGAAAATCGTCATGGCACAGTACAACCACACCGCCATTGAGAGCAAATGGCGTGAGAACTGGGAAAAGAATCCGATCAATGTCAATGATGGAAAGAAAGAAAAATATTACTGCCTGGATATGTTCCCATATCCGTCTGGCAGCGGACTTCATGTAGGTCACTGGAGAGGTTATGTAATCTCCGATGTATGGAGCCGTTATCAGTTATTAAAGGGCAAATATGTGATCCATCCGATGGGATGGGACGCATTCGGTCTTCCGGCTGAGAACTACGCGATCAAGATGGGCGTTCATCCGGCAATCTCCACAGCGTCCAATATCAAAAATATCAAACGTCAGATCAACCAGATCGCGGCGCTCTATGACTGGGATATGGAAGTAAACACGACAGATCCGTCCTTCTACAAATGGACCCAGTGGATCTTCGTACAGATGTTCAAAAAAGGTCTTGCATACGAGAAGGAATTCCCGATCAACTGGTGCCCGTCCTGTAAGACAGGCCTTGCGAACGAGGAAGTTGTAAACGGCTGCTGCGAGCGCTGCGGTACACCGGTTACAAAGAAGAACCTCCGTCAGTGGATGTTAAAGATCACTGCATATGCAGACCGTCTCTTAAACGACCTCGACAAGCTCGACTGGCCGGAGAAGGTTAAAAAGATGCAGACCGACTGGATCGGCAAATCCTACGGTGCAGAGGTTGAGTTCCCGGTAAAGGGACGCGACGAGAAGATCACTGTCTACACAACAAGACCGGATACGCTTCACGGCGCAACCTTTATGGTACTCTCCCCGGAGCATAAGCTTGCAAAAGAGCTTGCAACGGATGAGACGAGAGAGGCTGTTGAGAAGTACATCTTCGACGCTTCCATGAAGTCCAACGTAGACCGTCTCCAGGGCAAGGAAAAGACAGGCGTCTTCACAGGATCCTATGCGATCAACCCGTTAAACGGCAAGGAAGTTCCGATCTGGCTGTCTGATTATGTTCTCGCTGACTACGGTACCGGAGCGATCATGTGCGTACCGGCACACGACGACCGTGACTTTGAGTTTGCAAAGAAATTTGGTCTCCCGATCATTCAGGTTATCGCCCAGGATGGCAAAGAGATCGAGAATATGACAGAAGCTTACACAGACGCGAAGGGAACCATGATCAATTCCGGTGAGTGGAACGGCATGGAGTCCTCCGTATTAAAGAAAGAAGCTCCGCACATCATCGAGAAGATGGGTATTGGTAAGAAGACTGTGAACTACAAGCTCCGTGACTGGGTATTCTCCCGTCAGCGTTACTGGGGCGAGCCGATCCCGATCGTTCACTGTCCGAAGTGCGGCAATGTTCCGGTTCCGGAAGACCAGCTTCCGTTAAAACTTCCGGAGGTTGAGAGCTATCAGCCGACCGGTACCGGTGAGTCCCCGCTTGCGGCGATCGACTCCTGGGTAAACACCACATGCCCGTGCTGCGGCGCTCCGGCAAAACGTGAGACAAACACAATGCCTCAGTGGGCTGGTTCCTCCTGGTACTTCTTACGTTATGTAGATAACAAGAACGACAAGGAACTTGTATCTAAAGAGAAAGCAGACAAGTACCTTCCGGTAGATATGTATATCGGCGGTGTTGAGCATGCCGTTCTTCACCTTCTGTATTCCAGATTCTACACGAAGTTCTTATACGATATCGGAGTGATCGACTTCGATGAGCCGTTCAAGAAGCTGTTCAACCAGGGTATGATCACCGGCAAGAACGGTATCAAGATGAGTAAGTCCAAAGGAAACGTTGTTTCCCCGGATGATCTTGTAAGAGATTACGGTTGTGATGCGTTAAGAATGTACGAGCTCTTCGTTGGACCGCCGGAGCTGGATGCCGAGTGGGACGACAGAGGAATCGAGGGCGTTGCCAGATTCTTAAATCGTTTCTACAACCTTGTGATGGACAGCAAGGACAAGGATATCAAGGAGACAAAGGAGATGGTGAAGCTCCGCCACAAGCTTGTCTACGATATCGAGACACGTTTCAACCAGTTCAGCCTGAATACCGTAGTATCCGGATTCATGGAGTACTGCAACAAGCTCACAGACGTTGCGAAGAGAGAGGGCGGAATCGACAAGGAGACATTAAAGACATTCGTGATCTTACTGGCTCCGTTCACACCGCATCTTGGCGAGGAACTCTGGAGAGAACTCGGCGGCACGGACAGCGTATTCCATGCAACATGGCCGGAGTGCGATGAGGAAGCAATGAAGGACGATGAGATCGAGGTTGCCGTACAGGTAAATGGTAAGGTAAAAGCGGTCATCATGGTTCCGGCTGACATCGCAAAAGAGGATGCGATCGCTGCAGGTAAAGCTGCGGTAGAAGGAAAGATCACCGGAAACATCGTGAAGGAGATCTATGTTCCGAAGAAGATCGTAAACCTTGTTGTAAAATAAGATGGAGTGACAGAAACTGTCGGATCATCTGAAAAATTCGTGCCAATATAAGTATTTGAAAAAATTCCGGGCGGGATCCTTGCGGTCCCGCCCTTTTTCACTGCCGAAATGTCAGTATTTACTATACATGCCGGAAACCTCCTTTTGTTAATTTTGAACAAATTGTAAACAGATTATGACTATAGAAAGGCTGAAACCAAATAAAACAAACAAATTAAACAAAAAATACGCAGAAAGGAAAACTTTATTGACAAAGATGTTAGAAAATGATATTCTTTAATCATGAAATTCAGAAAAGAGTGTATATATAGGTATAGTAAATATTTACATTCAACGATTACCAACAACACTCTGACGAAACAGAAATAACTTGAAGGAGGGCATGTGAATGAAAAAAAGAACAGCAGCGAGATCGGTGGCAGCCGTTGTCGGAGCAGCAATGGTGCTGACAGCGTGCGGAGGCGGAAACAATGCAGCGGCAACGACCGCGGCAGCAGGCGGCAGTGAGACTCAGGCAACAGCGGAAAGCTCCGGCGGCGGAAATATCACAAAGACAGATATCGTCTTTGCCCAGGCCTCTGACGTCGTGACCCTGGATCCGGCAGGACAGCAGGATACCACTTCCGGTGTACTTATGAAACATGTGTACAGTACCTTGATGGATGTCGATGATGATGGCAACCTTGTTCCGGATCTGGCAGAGAGCTACGAGATGAAGAGTGACACGGAATATACCTTCACCCTGAGACAGGACGCATGCTTCTCTGATGGCACGCCGGTTACAGCGAAGGATGTAAAGTTTACATTTGACCGTGCGAAGGATATGCCGAAGACGAAATCCAATACCTCCAAGATCGAAGAGGTTATCGCAGATGACGATCACCATGTTACCTTCAAGCTGACACAGCCATATGCGGCATTTAAGACCATTGTTACTTCGTCGAACCTTAGTATTGTTTCCGAGGCAGCGGTCACAGCAGCGGGAGAGTCTTACGGTGATGTTGACAATGTTCTCGGATCCGGTGAGTTCACAGTTACCGAGTGGGTTCCGAACGATCACTACACCCTTGCAAGAAACGAAAAATACTGGGGTGAGATGCCGATCGCTACAACGATCACCTGCCGCGTGATCCCGGAGGGAAGCGCCCGCGCCATTGCCCTTGAGGCAGGAGAGGTCGATCTTGTATGGAACGTTGACGCGACAGACTGTGCGAACATCGAGGCAAATCCGGATGTGACGCTGTTGAGCCAGACGTCTTCTTCCATCGAATATCTCGGTATGAATACGACAAAAGAGAAATTCAAGGATGTGAGAGTCAGACAGGCGATCAATTACGCGCTGGATAAACAGACATTTGTTGATACGATCATTGAGGGTCGTGGAACTGTAGCAAACAGCTACATCAACTCGATGATCCCGGGCTGGACCGACGAGGTGGAAGCTTATCCGTATGATCCGGCGAAGGCGAAAGAACTTCTTGCGGAAGCCGGTTATCCGAATGGATTCGAATGCAAGATCTATGTAAACGGCGACGTTCGTACCCGTTCCGCCCAGATCATTCAGGCCCAGCTTGCAGAGGTTGGAATCACGGTTGATATCTCTACCTATGAGTGGGGCGCTCTTCTCGATTCCTTAAATGCAGGTGAGCATGAGATGTTCCTCCTCGGATGGTCGAATTCAAGCTTCGACGCGGATGGAAGTACTTACCAGTTATTCTATTCTGGAAACCATGGAGCAACCGGTAACCGTGCATTCTTAACCGATGACAAAGTCGATGAGCTGATCATCAACGCACAGAAAGAGAGTGATGATTCCAAGCGTATGGAGTTCTATAAAGAGCTTCAGGTATACCTCCACGAGATCTCCCCGTGGTGTCCGTTATACTACAAAAACGACAATGTCGGTGTCCGCGCAGACTTAAAGGGATTCAAGCTTCACAAGGGCGCACAGCACTACCTTGGCAACTGCCACTATGAAGATTGATAATATTTAAAATGTGAAAGACGGGGGCAGACATGAAGGTGTCTGCCCCTTTTCAACGACACGCAACCGTGCGAAGATGCAGATCGCCGCAAGCGGTCACACGGGATGCCCGGAGGTGTAAGGGCACATTCTTTGAAAATTACACAAAAAATACTGGAAATGCATGGATTGTTCGGTTATAATGTCACTATCATGTATAGTACGATGTATAGTGAATTATAACTATTCAGGGAATTCGCTGATAAAATGGGGATAGGGCTGAATAGTAAAACAGGAGGAGATGAGCATGGGAATTCTCGAAGAAGTAAACGCAAGCTATGAAAAACTCAGCCCGGTTCAGAAAAGGATCGCGGATTTTATCTTCAAATATCCGGATCAGGTCTGCTTTTACTCCCTGAAAGAGCTTTCGGAGACACTGGGTGTGACGGAGGTGACCATATTAAGGTTCACGAAGAAGATCGGGGCCCAGAGCTTCGTGGAAATGAAGAACCGTCTGCGGGAACATTTACAGACGAGACTGGTCCATGGGGACGGTTTAAACAGAATCGCGGATCATGTGGGCGGGATCCGGTACGGTGACCACGATAAGGAAGAAATGTTCCGGGAGTTTGTCACGAACGAGAAAAATGTGATCGCGAAGACCTTTGAACAGGTCTCCTTAAAGGATATCCTCTCCGCGGTGGCCATCATCAGGCAGTCCCGGAAGATCTATGTGGTGGGAAGCGAGCTGGTGACAGGGCTCTGTGCCTATACGACGAGAAGACTCCTGACATTGGGACTGGAGGCGCTCGATCTCTCGAATCTGAGCCGGGCTCTCTACAATAACTATCTGGCCCACGCCACGCCGGAGGACTGCGCGATCATCTTTTCCGCACCCGGATACGCGAAACATATCGTGAATACCGCAAGATATCTCGACAAGAAGAAGATCCCGCAGATCGCCATCACGGATCAGAGGACTTCACCGATCGCGTCCTACGGAACGACCGTTTTTACCTGCAATAACCACGACCTGTTCTTTTATAATTCCGTGATGGGATATATGTCTGTGGCGAACGCCCTGATATATTTCTCTGCCATGGATAACCCGGAGGAGACGAATAAACGCCGTGGGCGCCTCTCGGAAGTGAGAAGTGCGATCGGCAGCATCGACTTCGTTAAAGACGGTTTATAGGCAGTGGATCTTCGGACAGTTCAACCTATTAGCTTAATAGGAGTATAGTAAATACAATACAAAAAAGGTCACAGCAATTTGTGAAAATTGCTAAAACAACCCCTTGTAAATTGAATTTTATTGACAAATATGTTCAAAACTGTTATTCTTGGTCTATAAGAACGAACTAAGTACTGCATGACGGGTATAGTGAATACTGACATATGCTACCGTTATGAAGTACGACCGCTGTGGGGAGCGGAAGAAAATAACAGGAGGAATTTGTGAATGAAAAGAAGGGGTATTGCAAGAACAACAGCAATGGCAATGGCAGCAGCTATGATCCTTACAGCCTGCGGAGGAGGGAACGCTGATCAGTCTATAAACGCACCGGCAGGCAGCAGCGCGCAGACAACTACCGATAACGGCGGAAGCGGCGAGATCACAAAGACGGATATCGTTGTGGCTCAGGGTGCAGATGTTGTAACACTGGATCCGGCAGGACAGCAGGATACCACATCCGGAGTACTGATCCATCACGTATACAGCACACTGATGGATATCGACGATGACGGTAACCTTGTTCCTGATCTGGCTGAGAGCTATGAGATGAAGAGTGATACAGAGTATACCTTCAAGCTCCGTGAGGATGCGTGCTTCTCTGACGGAACGCCGGTAACTGCGAAGGATGTAAAGTTTACGTATGACCGTGCGAAGGATATGCCGAAGACAAAGTCCAATACTTCAAAGATCGCAGAGGTTATCGCTGACGATGATTACCACGTAACCTTCAAGCTTACACAGCCATACGCAGCGTTCAAGACAATCGTTACCCAGACAAACTTAAGTATCGTTTCTGAGGCAGCTGTCACAGCAGCAGGCGATGCTTACGGCGATGTGGAGAATGTACTCGGATCCGGTGAGTTCACGGTTACGGAGTGGGTTCCGAACGATCACTACACCCTTACAAAAAACGAAAAATACTGGGGTGAGGAACCGATCGCAACCTCCATTACCGTCCGCGTAATCCCGGAGGGAAGTGCAAGAACGATCGCTCTTGAGGCAGGAGAAGTCGATCTTGTATGGAACGTTGACCCGACAGACTGTGCGAATGTGGAAGCAAACTCCGACGTAGCGCTTCTTTCCCAGCCGTCTTCTTCCATCGAGTATCTCGGAATGAATACAACGAAAGAGAAGTTCTCCGATGAGAGAGTCCGTCAGGCAATCAACTACGCACTGGATAAGCAGACCTTCGTTGATACGATCGTTGAGGGACGTGGAACTGTAGCAAACAGCTATATCAACTCCACGATCCCGGGCTGGTCTGAAGAGGAGGAAGCTTATCCGTATGATCCGGAAAAGGCAAAAGAGCTCCTTGCAGAAGCAGGTTATCCGAATGGATTTGAGTGCAACCTCTATGTAAACGGTGACGTTCGTACACGTTCCGCGCAGATCGTTCAGGCACAGCTCGCTGAAGTTGGAATCACCGTTGATATTTCTACATATGAGTGGGGCGCATTCCTTGATTCCTTAAATGCAGGCGATCATGAGATGTTCATCCTCGGATGGTCCAACACAAGCTTTGACGCAGACGGAAGCACCTACCAGTTATTCTACTCTGAGAACCATGGTGCGACCGGTAACCGTGCATTCTTAACAGATGAGAAGGTCGATGAGCTCATCATCGCTGCTCAGAAGGAAAGCGACGATACCAAGCGTATGGGTCTCTACAAGGAGCTTCAGGATCGTCTCCACGAGATTTCCCCGTGGTGCCCGTTATACTACAAATACGATAATGTTGGTGTCCGCGCAGACTTAAAAGGCTTCAAGCTTCACAAAGGCGCACAGCATTACCTTGGCAACTGCCATTACGAAAAATAATATCTGATCCCCAAAAGGACAGAGTCCATGCAAAAACAGGGTACGGGTCACGAAAAGGGATCCGTACCTCTTTCCAGAATCCGGTGAAAGCCCGGAAAACATTCCAGAAACCCTGAGACAAGGATCCGGAACTTCGGCCCCGACAGACGGGTTTCGGAAACACAAAAAAACAGCCGCGGGATGCGGTAGATTGGATGGTGTGCATGAGCAAATATGTGTTAAAGAGACTTGCGATGCTGATCCCGGTACTGATCGGCGTAACCTTTATGGTTTATTTCATCTTAAGCCTTTCACCAGGTGATACAGCAGCGATGATCGCAGGTGAGTCGGCAGACGCAGAGACGATCGAAGCGACAAGAAAAGACCTCGGACTTGACCAGCCGGTTATCGTTCAGTACGGAAAATATATGCTGAACCTTCTTCACGGCGATATGGGTAAATCCTACAAGACAAAACGTGATGTTTTCCCGACGATCATGGCTGCATTCCCGAATACAGCAAAGCTTGCGTTCTGGTCGATCCTGGTAGCAGTAGCGATCGCACTCCCAATCGGTATCATCAGTGCGACGAGGCAGTACAGCGCGATCGATAATGTCGGAATGGTCGCCGCCCTGCTAGGCGTCGCGACCCCGAACTTCTGGCTGGGCTTAATGCTCATCATCGTATTCTCCTTAAACCTTGGATGGCTTCCGTCCGGTGGTATGGGATCCTGGAAGAACTACATCATGCCGGCGATCACACTCGGTACTGGCGATGCGGCGCTGATCTGTCGTATGACACGTTCCTCCATGCTTGAGGTCATCCGTCAGGATTACATCCGTACCGCGAGAGCGAAAGGTGTGCCGGAGAAGATGGTGATCCGGAAACATGCATTAAAGAATGCGCTGATCCCGGTCGTTACCGTTATCGGACTTCAGTTCGGTTCCCTTCTTGGCGGCGCGACTCTTACCGAGACCGTATTTGCATGGCCGGGCGTTGGCCGTCTCCTGGTAGACTCCATCAAGAGTAAAGATGCCCCGTTAGTCCTCGGCGGCGTTATCATGATGACCATTACCTTCAGTATCGTAAACCTTTGCGTGGACATTCTCTACGCTTTCATTGACCCGCGTATCAAAGCGCAGTATAAGAAAAAATAAGGAGGAAAGCGTATGGGAACATCAAAGAATCAGGAAGCGGCATCCGGCGCGACTGTAAAGAAGCGCGGCCAGTTTAAAGAGATCTGGCGCCGTTTGAAAAAGAATAGAATGGCAATGATCGGACTTGGGATCGTCGTTTTCCTCGTGTTGATCTCCATTTTTGCGGATTTCCTGTTCGATTACAATACCGTTGTTATCAAACAGAACACAGCTATCCGTCTCCAGACTCCGAGCGCAGCTCACTGGCTCGGAACAGATGAGTTCGGACGCGATATTCTGGCACGTCTTGTTCACGGATCAAGAGTATCCTTAAGCGTTGGCGTTATAGCCGTATCCATCGCACTTCTGATCGGCGGATCCTTAGGAGCGATCGCAGGCTTCTACGGCGGAAAGATCGATAACGTGATCATGCGTATCATGGATATCTTCCTTGCGGTACCGAGCCTTCTTCTTTCCATCACGATCGTATCCGCACTTGGACCGAGCATCTTCAACTTAATGCTTGCCATCGCGATCTCTTCTGTCCCTGGCTATGCGAGAATCGTCCGGGCTTCCGTCCTTACCGTAAAGGATCAGGAATTTGTAGAGGCGGCGAAATGTATCGGAGCAAACAACTTCGAGATCATTTCCTCCCATATTCTCCCGAACTGTATGGCACCGATCATCGTTCAGGTATCTTTAAAGGTTGCATCCGCGATCCTTTCCACATCCGGTTTAAGCTTCCTGGGCCTCGGCGTAAAGGCTCCGACACCGGAGTGGGGCGCAATGCTTTCCGGCGGACGTGCTTACTTAAGAAACGCTCCGCACCTGACCGTATTCCCGGGTATTGCGATCATCATTACGATCCTTTCCCTGAACCTGTTAGGCGATGGTCTTCGTGATGCGTTAGACCCGAAACTGAAGAAGTAGGGAGGACAAAATATTGGAAGATAACAAAAACTTAATTCTTGATATTAAGGATCTTGTGATCCATTATGAGACCGATGACGGCGTTGTAGAGGCGGTAAACGGCATCGATATCCAGTTAGAGCACGGAAAAACATTAGGACTTGTAGGAGAGACCGGATCCGGAAAGACAACAACCGCTCTTTCAATCCTGCGTCTCGTTCCGGACCCGCCGGGAGTTATTAAAAACGGTTCCATCCTTCTTGACGGAAAAGATATCTTAAATATGCCGCAGAAGGAGCTGGAGGCGATCCGTGGAAATACCGTTTCCATGATCTTCCAGGATCCGATGACATCCTTAAACCCGGTGCTCACCGTCGGCGACCAGATCGCCGAGGTTATCAAGCTCCATGATAAGATCAGTGAGAAAGAGGCTGAACAGAGAGCCGGCGATATGCTGGAAGTGGTAGGTATCCCGAGAGAACGTTTCGGCGAGTATCCGCACCAGTTCTCCGGTGGTATGAAGCAGCGTGTCGTTATCGCTATGGCTCTTGCCTGCAACCCGAAGCTCCTTCTTGCCGATGAGCCGACAACCGCTCTCGATGTGACAATCCAGGCACAGGTTCTCGAGACGATGAAGGATTTAAGAAAGAAATTTGGATCCGCGATGATCATGATCACCCATGATCTGGGAATTATCGCAGAGGTCTGTGATGAGGTCTCCGTTGTATATGCTGGACAGATCGTTGAGCATGGAACTCTGGAAGATATCTTCAACCATACCATGCACCCATACACAGAAGGTCTTTTCGGTTCGCTTCCGAACATTGAGGACCGCAAGGCGAGACTTCAGCCGATTCCGGGCCTGATGCCGGATCCGACAAACCTTCCGAAAGGCTGCCCGTTCTCCCCGAGATGTAAGTACTGCACAGAAGCGTGCAAAAAAGACAGACCGGAAAAGAAGTGGGCGAGCGATACGCATTATGTGCGCTGCGTCCGCTACGAAGAGCCTGGATTTTCCATTGAAAGGAGTGAGCAGTAATGGCAGATACGATCCTTGAAGTAAAACACCTGAAAAAATATTTCAACACTCCAAAGGGACTGCTCCATGCGGTCGATGACGTGAACTTCACTCTGGAACGTGGAAAGACCCTCGGTATCGTAGGTGAGTCTGGATGCGGTAAGTCCACCACAGGACGTTCGATCTTACGTCTCATCGAGCCGACCTCCGGTGAGGTCATTTTCGACGGTGAGGATGTATGTAAAAAGAACAAAAATGAACTCCGTCTCTTAAGACGTGACATGCAGTTGATCTTCCAGGACCCGTACGCGTCCCTTGACCCGAGAAAGACAGTCAGTGAGATCATTGCTGAGCCGTTAAAGCTCCAGAAGCTCATTACAGACCCGAAAGCCCGTATGGACCGTGTGCGTGAGCTGATGCAGGTCGTAGGCCTTGCAGACCGCCTGATCAATACATATCCGCATGAGCTTGACGGTGGACGCCGCCAGCGTATCGGTATCGCGAGAGCGCTTGCGATGAAGCCGAAGCTTATCGTCTGCGACGAGCCGGTTTCTGCCCTTGACGTATCCATTCAGGCACAGATCTTAAACCTGATGCAGGATCTTCAGGAACAGATGGGATTGACCTATATCTTCATCACACACGATCTTTCCGTTGTCAACCACTTTGCGGATGATATCGCGGTTATGTATCTTGGACAGCTCATCGAGAAAGCTCCGTCTGAGCAGCTTTTCGATAAGCCGACTCATCCGTATACACAGGCTCTGCTCTCTGCAATTCCGGTACCAAGCCTGAAAAAGAAGAGAGAGCGTATCATCTTAAAGGGTGAGATCACTTCCCCGATCAACCCGAAGCCAGGTTGCCGTTTTGCTGCCCGCTGTCCGTATGCGACAGACCGCTGCAGAAGCGAGGAACCGGTGCTCCGCGAGATCGAACCGAATCATTTCGTGGCATGCCATCTGACGGAAGGCAAATAAGGAGACATTCGTATGCCCCCGCCGGTATTCTGGCGGGGGTATTTTGTGTAATAGGAAATGCCGACAGAAATGGATGCAGTGGATGCTGTGCAGGGCTGTGAGGGCAGCCTCTTTTGTAAGTATAATAAATTTGACAGGGAAATGATCCTGCGATAAAACTACATATATAAAAAGGAAAGAGAGGACCTGGAACCATGAAACAGATCGATATCAGAGACTTTACAAATTATCATTATCCCACGATCTTTACCCCGGCACCGGATGGAAAGCACGCGGTGATGGCGGTGGTGGATGCCAACGAGAAGGACAACTGCTATGAGTCCTGCTTATGGCTCTATGATATGGAGACAAAGAAAACGTCCAGACTGACAAGCGTAAAGAAAGAGCGCACGTTTATCTGGATGGATTCCGAGACTGTCCTCTTTATTGCGGACCGTGAGAAGACTTATCAGGAAAAAGCGAAGAACGAGGAAGACTGGACCTGCTTCTACACCCTGAACATCCATGGCGGTGAGGCACAGTTCGCGTTCGCTGTTCCGTATAAGGCAGTGAAGATGAAAAAAGCCGGAAAGAAACTTGTCCTCACAGTGAAATATGATTACAACAAGCCGGATCTCTCCCACATGGAAGAGGGCGAGGAGAAGAGAGCTGCTTTAAAGGCGTGGAAGGACGAGAAAGACTATGAAGTCTTCGATGAGCTTCCGTTCTGGGCGAATGGTCAGGGCATTGTAAATAAGAAGAGAACGAGACTTGCAGTCTATGACATGGAGAGCGGTTCCTGTGAGATTGTGACTCCGGATTACGAGAATGTCGAGAGTTCCTGGGTCGAGGGCGATGATACGATCCTCTATGTTTCCAGCCTTTACACGGATAAAAAGGATGTCTACCAGGGATTAAAGCAGTATACGATCTCCACGGGTGAGTTAAAGACTCTTGTAGAGCAAAAGGATATGAGCATCGATTACGCGTGCATCCTCAAGGGAAAAGTAACCTTCTTCGGTTCCTATATGAAAGAATACGGCTTTAATGAGAATGACAAGCTGTATACGGTGGAGAACGGCAGGGTAGAGCTTCTTTCCGACTATGATGACAGCGTCCACAACTCGATCTGCTGCGACTGCAAGTTTGCGGACGGAGCTTCCGCGATCCATGACGACGACAAGATCTACTTTATCGCGACGCTGCGAAAACAGAGCGTGATTCGTACCTTTGACGCTGAGGGTCACATGGAGACGATCGTGGACCGCCAGGGAAGCGTCCACACACTGGCGAAGTCCGGCGATACCATTTACTTTACAGGCATGCGTGATATGGGACTCACTGAGTGTTACGCCTTTGACGGAAAAGAGGAGACGAAGCTCACTTCCTTTAACGACGCGGTGATGGCGGAGAGAAGTGTTTGCCCGGTTGAGGAGTTTACCTTTACATATAAAGATCTGGAGCTGGACGGCTATGTGATCAAACCGGTGAACTTCGACCCGAATAAGACATATCCTGGTATCTTAACGATCCACGGCGGCCCGCGGGCAACCTTTGGACCGACCTTTTTCCACGAGAGTGAGGTATTCGCGAATGCCGGATATTTCGTATTCTTTACGAACCCGCTTGGAAGTGACGGACGCGGAAATGAGTTCGCAGACATCACCGGAAAGCACGGCGGAATCGACTTTGAATGCTGCATGGCACTCACAGATGAGGTATTGAAGCGCTATCCGCAGGTTGACGAGAAGCACCTGGGCGTTATGGGCGGAAGCTACGGCGGATTTATGACAAACTGGGTGATCGGAAACACCACACGATTCGCAGCGGCCTGCTCCCAGAGAAGTATCTCCAACTGGGTATCCAAGTGCATGACCACCGATATTGGCTATTACTTCAATATGGATCAGATCAAGGCAGATCCGTGGAACAGCCCGGAAAAGATGTGGCAGCACTCCCCGTTAAAATACGCTAACATGGCGAAAACCCCGACCCTCTTTATCCAGTCGGACGAAGACTACCGCTGCTGGATGGGCGACGCGATCCAGATGTTCTCCGCGTTAAAATACTTTGGTGTAGAAGCCCGCATGTGCCTCTTCCATGGCGAGAACCACGAACTCTCAAGAAGCGGTAAACCGAAACACAGAATCCGCAGAATGACGGAGATGATGGAGTGGTTTGAGAAGTATTTGAAGTAAGATGGCAGACAACAGAAAAATCAGCAATTTATATTAAAGGAAAGAGGCTGTCCGAAAGGGCAGCCTTTATTATGGAATTTTTGTGGCAAAATTTCGTCAGTGTAGATTTTTCAGTGACAAGCGGTGTAAAGTATGGTACGATACATATAAGCGTGGGTCTGTCTTTACAGATCCCGGAAGGAATTCGATTTTATATCCGGTTTTCGAAAAACGTGATCCCTGTGGGAATGCGAAAGCAGTAAGCTTTGCGGCGGGACCGGATCAGAGAAGGAGATTTTTGCATGCGGAAACGCTTATTTGCGATAGTTCTTGCGCTGACAGCGGCGATCGGGATTTTCGGCGGCACTGCGTCTGGCGCAGTAAGATCTGCGCAAGTCGATACGATCACGATGGACGCAGAGATGCCCGATGATGAGGTAGAGGTAGACCTCGGCTGGAAGACCCAGCAGGATAAAGGACGCTGGATCGATAAGATGGGGATTGGTGACGATGTAAACAGCCTGCTCCTGATCATCAATAATCTGGACACCGAAACAGATACAGTAAAAACAACAAAAGATCGTACCTCCAGCGAGAAGGTTGTCCGCGCGAAGAGAAAACAGCTTCCGGGGAACTCGAGACTTCTCTACCTCTCGAGAACGGATACCGGTTGGCAGGAAAATTTTTCGGTCAACTGCTATGTTTCCGGTGGACAGGATGATGATTCTGAGGTGTATGGTGTTTACCGTCTGGAGAGCACCTTCGGAAGTGAGAATGATCCGGGCAGTCTTGCACCGTACCGGAAACTTACGGAAAATGATTACTGGATCACGGATCCGGAAGCAGACGGTTTCGGCGTGATCGCCGGAAAGAAGCCGGAAGGACTTCTGACAACTCAGTTTGTCAATCTGGAAGCAATGCGTGCTTTTTCCAACTTTGGAATGATATTAAAACCGGAGGAGGGTGCGGAAGGCTATCCGGCTCTGGTTGTAAACTGTCAGCAGTCCGGTGCGAAGAACAGATCTCTCTGCGGGATCCAGCTCGCCCAGTCCTATGTGAGAATGCTGATCCAGTCTATGGATTCCGGGACCAGAATCATGATCGCCGGGGAAGTAGAAGATCTGGAAGATATGGTGAACTAAATAAGAAGAGAAAGATGCCTCATGGATACAGTAACGATATCCGGAGGCATTTTTTGTGTAATAGGAAATTCCGAGGAATTTCCTATTACACAAAAGGCACTAACGCGCCAATGGTGCGCACCCGCGCGAAGATGTAGATTGTCGCAAGCGACCGCGCGAGACAAGAGAATGTGCCAAGGTGTAGTCTATTTTTATGATTGGAAAATTCAAAAAGTTCCCTATGGCACAGAGACATATTATAAAAAGACACATTATAATAGGAAGAGAAGCAGGACAAAATCTGTCGCTACACGGATAACAGCTCTGAAATTTCACTGAACGGAATGGATAAAATCCATCAAACTTTATGTATTTAGTACAGAAATCGACGCGAATAGGCAAAAAACCATAGAAATATAGACATTTTTTTCCAAACATGGTAGCATTATGTATTATGGGATACTTATGAACAGAAGTATGTGAAAAAGCTTACAGATATGTCCCCAGCATAATCAAGAGGTGAGAAAAAATGTCGAAATACGGAAAACTGATTGCGATCGGCGCAACGACGCTGCTTGCCGCCGCAGGAACATTATCAGCCGGGATCTTTATGTCATCAGCGAGAGAATCCTCGATGGCGGCGGATGGCTATGTTCTGTCGTCAGATTGGCAAAGTACGCAAAGCGAGAAAAGTGGGAGCGAAGAAACAGCCCCGGAATCGTACTATTTCTCCGGAGGAACAAAGGTAAGAGGAAAATTCCCGAATGAACTTGTCTTTCACGATGTTGAAGGAACAAAGCGCAGCGTTGGGAAAGAAAGTTTCCTGCACTATGCAGATGGTTCTGCCAGTGCGCTGTCCGATGGCGTCCTTGTAAATCTGGATGATATCAACACAGGACTTGTAAACCACTATGGAGTAGAAAAAAATACCGTTATTGCGGCTTCAAGCGGTGGATTCTCCGTTGAGAACAACGGGAATGAGATCTCCTTCAACAACTTTATCTGGAAGATCGGCGATGACCGCTTTATGCTCTACTCAAACGGCGCGTCCTTACACCTGCCCTCCGGCGAGGAGATAGCAGTTGATGGATGGATAGAGGCAGAATACCCGGAACAGGGAATTATCTGTCTTGCGGATGAGAACCATCAGTATCAGGTCGTTGCGGATGGAACCTATATTACTCTGGGCAATGGAGTCCGCTATGACTTCGGTGACCAGATTATTTCTGATGCCCAGGGAAACAGCCGTATGACATTTCAGGAGATGCTCTTAAACGCAGATGACAATATTCAGGTGCAGTCCGCAGAAGACTGGGTAGCACCGGAATTTAAGTTTGACGTTATCGACGGTCAGTCCGGAGAAGAAGGCGCGGCAGGAGAGACAGGCGCGGCCGGGGAGACCGGTGCGGCTGGTGAGCAGGGTGACGAAGGAAAAGAAGGAAAGATCGGAAACAACGGCGAAGACGGAGAAGACGGTGAAGATGGAAACGAAGGCCAGGACGGCGATGAAGGAAGCAGCGGAGATGATGGCTCCGATGGCGGAAGCGGTTCCAACGGTCAGAGCGGTTCCAACGGATCCGGTGGAAAAAAGGGTACGAACGGAAGCTTAAACAATCCGGAGACCCAGGCACAGGCCTCCTTCCAGATCACGGAATTCACGCTGACAGCTGGTACTCTTGATGCAACCTTCACTGTAACCGATGAGGACGATGTCTTAAACGGTCAGGAAGGCAGCGTTTACATTTACGATAAGAACGGCCAGCCGGTCGAGCTTGAGGTAAGTGGGGAAGCGGACAACACGAGGATCAACTTCGCGGCAGATGAGACCTACACCGTGACATGTTCCAACTTAAGTCCGGATCAGGAATACCGTCTGGTCGTAAAATCCGGGTATCTGTTAAAGAATATTACGGGAAGCAGGGATTACATCAACCGTACATTCTATACAGACAGTTCGGGATTAAACCTCGATAAGGCGTATGCGAAGGAAGACGGATTCGTTGTAACCCTTGAGAGAATGGATTACTCCGAAGCGACCCAGGCAAGGATCACGATCCTTGATTCCAAGGGAAAAGAGATCATGAGAAAAGAGGTCAGTGCGACCGAGCTTGCAGATCACAGCAATCTCGTAACACTCGACACGGCTTCTGACTTTACAGCCTTAAACGGCGGAAATAATACTCTTACGAGTGATAAGACTTACAGTGTAAAACTTGAGTCCTATGTGGGCGGAGTCTGGAAGACGAGCGGTACTACCCAGACATGGAAGACCTTAAAGAAGACTCCGAAATTTGACGGAAAACCGGCCGGCTACGCAAACAGCCAGACCTACTTTGATCTCTCTGTAAAAGTACAGGATGAGGATGAGGCAGTTACCGGTTATACCTGGGAGATCCTGGATCCGGAGAACAGGGGGGCACTGATCGAAACCCTGACTTCCACGAAGCCGAATACCTCCCTCTATATCGGACCGACAAAAGATGGAAATAACAAGATCGAAAAAGGTCACCAGTACATTGTGCGCGTCACAATGAATTATTACGATAACGAAAAGAATGTTGAAGTTACGAGTGATCCGTCCGACGGATTCATGATGACTTCCAAGGGTGAGGTTTCCCTTTACTATACCTGGAATGAGAATATCGCAGACCTCGATAAGAACACAACTCTCAACGGTGTTCTTACCATCGACCCGAAGGAGTACGGAACGATCTTTTCATCAGAGACCCATCCGCTGGAGATCATGATCGAGAGCAGCGGAAACTACACTTCAACGATGAAGATCAATTTAAACTCCAAGGACTCCAACTACTCAGATGGTGAAGGAAAATACAACATTCCGATCCTCCAGTACGGATTAAAGACAAAGTCCAGCTACCGTATCTCCGCATGGGGCTACGTTGAGGATCCGGTGACAAAGAATTTCACGAGGACATATCTCGGTGACTGCGTTGTAAGTACAGGCGAGCACAGCCCGATCTCCGTGAACGTTGTTCCGGACTCCTCTGTGAACGTCGGTGTATCGGTCTACTTCGGTAAAGATACCGATACAGAAGACACTGCAAATCTTTCAACGAAATCGGTCAAGATGGTCCGTGCTGCGATCTATACAGGTGCCAACACCTCCGGAACTCCGCTGGGAGCCGGTCCGGTTGACGTCTATATCGACAACACGAACAACAGCAAACCGTATACGGGTGATTTCGTCAGCAAGTACTGGGGCGAAAACGGACGTCAGGACGCATTAAAGATCAGCGCCCAGACCTTCGGCCTTTCCTCCGCAGAGCTGACAGCATCCAAGTATACGATCGCGATCCTCGGTGTTTACGACTATACATATAACTACTCCTACCTGGCAGATTCTGCCCAGAACCTGTCAAATTATGAGAACCAGCTTCCGTTCGAGACGGGAAGTACCACTTACTACTCCGTAAGCTACGATGAGAAGGTTCCGGATTTCCCGAGCCCGCTGACTTCCGGTGTGACTGTGACTCCCATCACGAACGCGAAGGCAAACTCCTATCTGCAGGGAACGACAAAAGATAACCTTGCGGACGACACGATCGTCGGATATAACCTCCGCGCGAACTACAACAACGAAGGCGGACTTGCGAACTCTGTCACTTACTATGTAATGACGGAGAAGGATATTCTCGGATATGAGAACGATTCCGATACAGATAAGGGAAATGATCCGACCGAGTGGACAGACTGGGGCAAGGATAACTCCCCGAAACTGAAATTTACGCTTCCGGTCAATGCGAATGACCGTTCGCTCCCGTCGATCAATATCTTCTTTATGGATCCGGTAAACGGCGTGACGAGCACGATGGATTCCGTGTGGAACACCTGGGGACTCCGGATGAGCGAGGAGGAGAAGGTCGGCAACACGAACGGCGGAGCTGCTTCATACTTCAATAGTCCGTCGAACGGTACCGTCTCGATCTTTGCGGGACCAAACTCAAACGTCACGAGAGGATGGCACTATGTATTTGCATACAAGGCGAGACTGACCTTCCGAAACAACTCCAACTATATCTTCCCGAACAATGTGACAGGAAGCTTCAGTAAGGGCACCCTGCTCTCATCGGGAGTTGTCGACACACCGAAGCAGTCTCCGGACGTAAAGATGTATATCGAAAAGATCGAGAAGGGCGGAGTGCAGTGGAAATACCACTACGACGATGTGGATGAATCATCCATGCTCGCACAGACGGCTATTACGGACGATACCACACTCGGCGAAGTATTTCTCGGTGCGAAGAGAATTTCACCGACAACAAATGGACTTTCTTATATCGGAACAGATGGCGATTACGGGATCATGAAGATGGCGATGGGAGATGCCACACAGGCCTACACCATCAAGATGAATCAGGTCCTCTATAATGAGAAAGATGTCATGGAGAACGGCAGCCAACCGACCTCCGCAACCCTGTCGCTGGCGTCCCATATGTATACGCCGCCGATGGAACCTTCCGATATAAAGAACAACCTTGCTATCCGTGTGTCATATGCAAACAATTCCAATACGGTGCGCTTTGAGTTTATCGTAAAGAATAATGCGATCGATCTGAACCGTGTCAGCCGCGTAACCGTGACAGGAACACCGGAAGGCGGAACTTCGTATACCTCTTACTATGCTGGTTTTACCGGAACGACAGACGGAGGAAACCAGTATGTGGGTTATGATCTCTCCCTCTTAAAAGGAATTACGAGCGGAAAGAAGGTAACCTTTACAGTAAACCTTCAGTATGATTCCGGCTTCGGAGGTCAGTACTATCTGACGAATGCACCGGCCAATGAAAACAGCGCGGAAGGCACGACCGGAAATTATATCGTGGAGTCCCTTGACAACGGTGAGAGCAGCCAGTATATGGAGTGGTACTATACGATCAACGCAAACGGCAATCTTGTCCGCAAGGATCCGTACCTTCGGTCTACTCCGTGGATGGCAGTGTATACAGTCAACGATGTGACGAAGATTGACAGTCTCTGGCCGGAGGATGCGAAGAAGAACAAAAAGGATGGAGATATTCTTCTGAAGTTCAAGAATAGATCGAATATCTTCCCGTCCTCCTATACGGATGAACAGAAGGAGGAGGAATTCAATAAACAGGTCCTCCAGCTCCGTCTCGGAACTTCCGGTTACAAGGAAGTCGGCGGAACACTCCAGCCGCTTCTCAAGGTGGAGAAAAAACTCATGTTCGACAAGGATGCGGATGCAAACCAGATGTCTGTGAACGTTGGAACCTTAAGTCCGACGATCAATGATGTTATGAGAACGACAGCGCTTACAACCTGCCGCCTCCAGTTCCGTACCAACAGCCGTGATCTTCTGGCGGAAGAAGAGGACGGAAAGAGATATATCGTGGTCCGCGTCTACAGACGAGGTGAGACGACAGGAGATCCGGTCTTTGAGGAAAAGATCCCGATCGAGGGAGATCAGGCTGCGTACTATACAAGCCAGATCACCGGTCTCAGCCAGAATACCGAGTATGAGATCCACGTTCTTGGAAAGGCAATGGGAAGTGATACCTTAAAGGAGCTTCTTGACAACGACAGGAACAGCGAAGCGATCTACTTTGTCCAGACGATGGACGGAATGGATATCACCGGAATTAAAGCATCGGATATCAACTATGTAAGCTACACAGACAAGAGTGTGAATGTTTCCTACGGTCTTTCCCTGACAGAGGGCTTCGATATCACTTATGAGCTGAAAGAAGTCGTAAATGGTGTTGAACTGCAGCATGTTGTGGCAGGCAATGACGCGATCCTTGCGGCAATGGGCTATACAAAGAACAGCGATGGAACATGGATCGACAAGGACGGCCGCGCGAGAAGCTACATGTCTGAGATGACCGAAAAGATCGATCTCTCAAAGAACACACTGATGCAGCCTGGACATCAGTACCGTCTTTATATCCGTGCGAAAGACGCAAATGGTGAGTCCGTGATCGGAAACAGAAATTATTTTGCAACGATCAACTGGGATAAGCTGATCGATCCTGGCTTCTATGTAGAAACGAGACCGGTAAACAACGGACAGGGACTCAGCATCTCGGTTACCCCGCAGGATCCGAACAAGGCATTTGCGGAAGGTAAATATGTGATCGCACTCTACGACAGCGACAACAAGATCGTTGAAAACAATGATCAGATGTGTGTCTGGGAAAAGAATGTCTCGGACGGTATTGTGACCGTTTCCACGACAGATAAGATCAGCAGCCTTGATTCAAACAAAGAATACAAGCTCCACATCTATGCGAGAAAAGATCTGGAGAACAAGGGAACCGAGACGGGACTTACCTGGGGCGAGATCGAAAAGATGTCCGATGCCCAGAAGCAGAGCTTTGCGGCTTACGAGTCTGCAGAGAAGACGATGGATACCTGGGGAGGTCGTTTCGACAGCATCCAGATCAAGAGAAATGCAGGAAACCAGATCCAGATCCTTGTATACAACGGTTATAATCTTGATAACATCAAGATGATCCAGACGACTGTAAACTGGGTTGACAGCCAGGGTACAGCTCATACCGAGAGTAAGACGGTATCAGCAGGAACGACAGGACTGTTTACACAGAAAGGAACAACGTCAACCTATACGACGACAATTCCGATCGAACTTTCGGAGGACGATGTCCAGTATGCGGTAACGATCCAGTTCCTGAAAGAAGATGGTGGTCAGATCTATAAAGATACGATCATATTTACTCCGTAACAGAAGGGGCGACAGAGATGAAACGAGCATTAACAGGAAAAGCAAAGCGGTCCTTCGTGATCTTTGCAGCGGCTGTGACAACAGCCGTTGCAGGGTTCAGCGTGGGGGTCGTGAGCGCAGCCAATACTCAGTCGGAGAAATATGCGGTGCCCGCAGGCGGGACCGTATATGACAACAGCTACGCAAAGATCGAGATTGGCTCAGAAGGAAAAATATACCGCAGCTGGAATAAAGGATACAATCTGGTCGATGATAATAAGAAAGAATATTCTCTCGGACGCCAGACAGTTGCGTATGATCCGGGGGCAAAATCCCTGACGGTCTACGGAGGCGGCTACCGGTTTTATCCGGATGGAACCGTAGAAAGACTTGACTCCCGCTATGAGATTACGGATCTCAGTGAACCGGCCTTTTACAAACTGACAGACCGGAAATATCTGATGACCGGAAGCGGGATCACCGACAACACCGGAAGCCTTCAGGCAGAAGGCTGGGCATTTATGGTGGGCGACCGCTCCGGAAATGTCCATGTGATGAACGACCTTCTTGATCTCAAGATCCTTGATGCACAATCCTTTAAGACCGGGGATATCACATTTACCGTGAAGGATGAAGCACTGGATCTCGGACTCGAGCGCACGGTCGATCTCGGTCAGGTCCTCGGCTCTTTAAAAGTCGTGGAAGATCCGTATAATCTCGGCCAGAAGCTCTACTCTTACACGATCCGCGGCGGAGACGGCGGAAACGGCGGTGTCGGCGGAAGCGGCGGTGTCGGCGGAAGCGGCGGCCTCGGCGGTAAAGGCGGAAACGGCGGTCTCGGTGGAAACGGAGGCACCGGAGGTACCGGAGGCACCGGAGGTATCGGTGGATCCGGAGGTATCGGTGGGTCCGGCGGAAACGGCGGTTCCGGTGGAAACGGTGGAAACGGCGGTGATGGCGGAGCAGGAGGAAACGGTGGATCCGGCGGACGAGGAGGCGATGGCGGAAGCATCGACAACAGCGGATCCGACCAGGCGATCTTAGGACGCCAGTCCATGCAGTTAAAACAGGTGACAAGTGATTCTTCCTATATTGATACTTCATTTGCAATTTCCGACCCGTTCGGATACTATGGTGTGATCGAGCTGCGTGTTTATGAGGCAAATCACTCTGCGAATGATGACAATTATATCGCGCACGCGTTTGTGAGCCCGGATGACAGTGATTACCGTTTTACAGAGAAACTTCTTCCCAAGACGAAATACCGAGTGGTACTTGGTTACTATCCGGAATATGATGAGAGCGATGAGGACGAAGGTTCCTTCAAGGTCATGGATACCATGAGGGTCTGGACGAAGACGGTCAACTGCGATTTCACCGTCCGTTCCATCACGAGCTCCGGTATCGAGTATGCTCTTAGCATCAACGACGATTATCCGGCGTACAGCGCAAGAGCCGTTCTCTATGGTGAGAGCGGAAACGAACTCAGCGAAAATGAGGTCGATGTCAGCGAAGCGGCAAACGGTGAAGTCACAGAATGGTTTGATGCAGCGGTTGGAGAAGATGTGAGAACCTACCGTCTGGAGCTTCAGATCTTTGCAGCGAACAGCAGTCAGGCGACTGTCTTAAAGACGATCACGGCAAAGAACCCGTATTACAACAGCGGAAGCGGTTCCGGAAGCTCCAGTACATCCGGCGGAAGCACATCCGGTGGAAGCACGTCCGGCGGAAGCACGTCCGGTGGAAGCACGTCCGGTGGAAGCACATCTGGCGGAAGCACATCCGGCGGTACATCCTCCCAGGATGCTTCTTCCCAGGATGCATCTTCCCAGAATGTTTCGGACGGGACAACGGTGAATGATGACGCGGACAGATCTTCTTCCGAAAATAATTCGGAGATCGTCTTAAAGAGCGCTGAACCGCTGTTTGAGACAATCCCGGCGGACAAGCCTCTGATCATCAGGACTGAAGATGAGACGAAGGTCGGGGAGTAATCGGAAACAGGTTATTATGAGAAAAACAGGATCGGGATCCTGTTGATAAAGAAAAAGCAGCGGGGAGAAAACATTTCCCCGCAAGATGGAGGAAAGAAAAATGGAGACAATCTTATCCACAACAATATCAGCGATCGGCTGGATGTTAGGACTTGCGTTCCTTGGCGCCGGGATCGGTCTTGGAATTCTCGGTTCCAAGGCGGCAGAGGCGATTGGAAGAAACCCGGAGACAAAATCTGACGTTATTCAGGGGATTATGACGGTGGCGGTCGTGCTGACCGTCCTGCTCCTGTTACTGTTCGCGTTTGTATTCCTGCTTCTCTATTTCAATCCACTGATCTACTAATCGAAAGGCAGGTGCAAGACCATGCGGTATGTCATGATATTCCTGGCGGTTCTGGTGGTTCTCCTGCTTATGATCGCATTTATGTTTTTGGTAATCAGGCAGGTATCGGACCGGGTAACCGGGCAGGTCAACGGGCGGTATATGCGCGAGCTCTCCGTCTTTGACCGGCTGTATGAGGAAAAAAAGAAAAAGCTTGAAGAACTGGAAGAAAAAGAGCGGCTCTATGGAGTCAACCTGATGAAAAAGGACGCGCCTGCAAAGAATCCGGCGAAGGTCCAGACTGTCGCAGAAACACCCGCAGCCGGTCTGGAGCTGCCGCCGGCATCGACAGGACAGACAGATTTCGGCGAAGCATACAGAAATGTCCGGAACGAATTTGCGGTGGACAGAAGCGCAGAGATCCGGGGGATCCTTTCTCTGGATCCGGGTCCGATGGCAGAGACCGGAAAAGCGGCCGGCAGGATCCTTACGGATCTTCCGCTCGAAACTGCATACAGTCTTTCAACTCTCGATCCGGAAGAGCAGGAGCAGATCTTAAGACAGTGTCTGGATGAGGAAGAGTTAAAGATTCTGGAGCAGTATCTTGATGAGAATGGTACGATGGATGCCTGCGGATTCCGCGAGTATGCCTCCGTATTCTCGGATCTTTACAGTGACAAGACGACTGTCTATACCGGAAATCCGGAGAGTGCCGGAAAAGACGGGCGGGTCGAGACGGTCTACGATGAAGGGATCTGCGAGGGAGTCCGCGTTGTCCGCGGAAACCGGATGTTCGATTACAGTATATAAGGAGAAGCAAAGATGGAAAGTTACAGCAAGAGTCTGGTTGATAAAAAAATTGAAGAGATCAAAGCCGGACGCAACAGTTATGAAATCGGTCTGGTGACAGCTGTAAAAGAATACATTCTGACGGTCCGTGGACTGGAAAATGCCGTTTTCATGGAGAGAGTCCTGATCGGAAACGGCGCGGAGGGATACGTCAACGCGATCCGCAGATCGGAAATCTGTGTCACCGTCGTAAAGAGCAATGGACCGGTATTTATCGGAGATCAGGTCCGCGGAACAGGGGAGACCTACAAAGCGGCATTCGCTTTAAGCTCCTTCTCAAGAGTCGTTGATATGTTCGGACGCGACCGAATGACTGATCAGGTCCTCGAGGACGCAGAGCCGATCGCGATCGAGAATGAGCCGATCTCCATCATGGACCGCGGAAAAGTCTGCCGTCCGCTCGAGACCGGGATCGCCGGGATCGATCTGATCTACCCGATCGGTAAAGGCCAGCGTCAGCTCATCATCGGAGATAAAAAGACAGGAAAGACCCAGATCACTTTAGATGCCATCGCAAACCAGAAGGGAAAGAATATGGTATGTATCTATGTGGCGATCGGCAAGACGAAAAAACAGGTAAAGCGCGTCTATCAGGAGCTCCTTGCAAAGGGCTGCATGAGCTACACGATCATTCTCGCGGCATTCAATGATGACACGCCGCCGGTGCTCTACCTGACCCCGTATGTAGCGGCTTCGATCGCAGAGAAGTTTATGATGGAGGGAAACGATGTCCTTCTCGTTCTTGATGACCTGAAACGCCATGCGGATGTCCACAGAGAGATCAGCCTGCTCTTAGGTCATGTACCGGGACGTGAGGCATATCCGCCGGATATCTTCTATACACATTCCAGACTTCTGGAGAGAGGATGTCAGCACTTAAACGGTGGCTCGATCACGATCCTTCCGATCGTGGAGACAAAGGGCGGGGATATCACAGGATATATCTCCACAAACATCATCTCCATCACGGACGGACAGATCGTTCTCTCAAAGAAAAACTTTGATAAAGGACAGAAACCGGCGATCAACTACGGACTCTCCGTATCCCGTCTTGGCGGAGCGGTACAGGAGGAGAAGGTAAAGAAACTCGGTACAAAAGTACGAAGAGAACTCTTAAGCTACCTCGAGACGAGGGAAGTTTATGAGCTCGCCAATATGGATGAGATGAGCCCGCTCATGAGAGCAAAATTAAAGAGAGGCGCAAAGATCCTTGAGGGTCTGATCCAGTACAAATACAGCCCGCAGTCACCAGAGACATGTATTTCCAAGTTTTCCGCGATTTTACAGGAAGGAGCGGCAGAGGGAAATGAGCATTCGTAATGTAGTCAAAGTCATGAACTTCCATTCCCTGATCCGTGTCGATAAGGCAAAACGTCAGGCAGACAAGTATCTGATGATGGAAGACCAGCTTTACGCGATGATGGAAGCGATCGTCAACAACCGGAACCTGATCCTCGATAAAAAGATCTTCCGGGTGAATGAAGATGCCCCGAAGATCAATATCTACATCGGAAGCGACTTCGGCTTCTGCAGCAACTACAATTCCCAGGTGAATGACCAGCTGCACAAGGATCCGGCGGGGGATGTGAAGATCCTGATCGGAAAGAAACTCCGCTCTGCGGGTCTTGAAAATGTCTGGGACCAGATCCCATATTCCCGTCTGGAGGAGGAATCAGGCCGGATCCAGAAATTTCTGGAAAAGCAGATCCGCACAAAGAAGTGTTCCGGGATCAACCTGATCTACAACCACTATGAGAATACGACGAACATCTACTTCCGGAAACTCCAGATCTTCCCGATCAGCCGGGATGAGTCAGGAAAGAAAACGCATACCGAGGATTTTGCGATCGAGGGAGACATCAACCGGATCATGATCCGCCTCATGGAGACGTATGTGTATTACGAACTGATGCTGGCAGTCGTGAACAGCCGTGCGGCAGAGAACATCCTGCGCCAGAATGCAACGACCGAATCCTTAAAGAAGATCGATGAGATCGAGGAGGAGAAAGTGATGGAAGAGCGCAGGGAAAAGAGAAACGTGGAATTCCAGAAGGTTGTTGATACCTTCATTAAAAATAAGATGTACTAAAGGGGCGAGGAAGAAACATGTTAGCAGGAAAAATCATTTCAGTTTCAGATCTGCTGGTAGAAGTTCTGCTCTCCGGCGTACAGGTCAAGAAGAGAGACATGATGTACGCGGTCAAGGGAGAGAAGACCTACCGCTTTGAAGTAGAAGATATTGAGGGAAACATAGCCAGCCTTGTTCCCTTTTCAAATGTAGCCGGACTTTCAAGAGGAACAGAAGTCTATAAAGCGGAAGAAGGACTTCAGATGGAATATTCTGATGCGATCCTCGGACGCGTGTTCAGCCCGTATGGTGATCCGATCGATAAGAAACCGATCGAAAGCCAGGGAAAACGCACGGTATATCCGGATCCGCTTCCGCTCGGAACGATCGATGTCAACGGATCGATGCTCTGGACCGGGATCAAGGCGCTTGATTTCTTTGCACCGATGCAGAAAGGTTTCAAGATGGGACTTTTAGGCGGCGCCGGAGTCGGTAAGACCGTTGTCATCAAGGAGCTGATCCACAATGTCTATCAGGGTCTCGGTTCCAACTCCGTATTTACCGGAGTCGGTGAGCGTTCCAGAGAGGGCCGCGAGCTGTACGACGAGATGGAAGAATCCGGACTTTTAGACAAGATCGCGATGGTCTTCGGACAGATGGGAGAGAACTCCGCATCGAGATCCCATGCGATCTACGGCGGACTGACACTCGCGGAGTACTTAAGAGATGAGAAAAATCAGGATGTCCTCCTCTTCATCGATAATATCTACCGTGCAGTTCAGGCATATTCCGAGATCAGCGCGATGGAGAACCGTATGCCGATCGAGAACGGCTATCCGGCGACCTTAGACTCTGATGTCAGCGAGATCGAGGAGAGGATCAACTCCACCGGAGACGGATCCATCACCTCCTTCCAGGCGATCTATATTCCGGCCGACGATATCACGGATGCAGCAGTTCAGACGATCATGGGACACCTCGACGGTCAGGTCGTTTTAAGCCGTAAGGTCGCAGAGAAAGGTCTCTATCCGGCAGTCGATGTGTTCCAGACTTCGAGTACCTTAATGGAAGTGGAGCGTGTCGGAAAACGTCACTATGATCTTCATGAAAAGGTCATCGCCTATCTCCAGCGTTATCAGGAACTTGAGGAGATCATCGCAGTCCTCGGTATTGAGGAGCTTTCCCAGCAGGATAAGGAGATCTTCTACCGCTCAAGAAAGTTAAGAAATTACTTTACACAGCCGATGTTCGTAGCTCAGGACTTTACCGGGATCCCGGGAGTCTATGTTGAGATCGCAGACGTCCTTGACGATGTGGAGGCGATCTTAAACGGTTCCTACGATGACCGGGATGAGGACGAGTTCTTCATGATCGGCAGCATGAAACAGAAACAGTAGAAAGGGAGGAATCAAGTTGGAGGGAATTATGACAGCCAGGATCCTCGGCTTTCACGAAGGCCTTAAGGTCCTCGAACATGTCGATCTGATCCGGATCGTGAGCAGCACCTACAACCTTCTGATCCTGAAAGACTATATGCCGGTCCTTGGCGAGATCAAAGGAAATGTTGAGATCGTGAGCGGGGACAGGACGGAGACTTACGAAAATGTAACCGGATATTTTATGCACAGCCATAACGAATTTGAACTTCTGATCACGGGAGAATGAGACTATGATAGATGAACTGATCGCGGGAATCGTCCTGTTTAAAAACTTCATACTGCTGACGCTTGCGGCGGGAATCATCGGTTCCCTGCTCGCTGTGATCGGAACAAGAAAGTTTTCGTGGAACGGAAGAGCGCGCGGCGTCTATGGATTTCTCATAAACCGGAGCGACCGGGAGGCGGTCTGTTTTGCAGTATCGCTTCTCGGGTTCCTGTTCGTCCTCTCGTCCGTGATCTTCCGGGTCGAGATGGAGCTGCCGCATCTGGTTTTCCTTTTCCTCCTTGCGGCGGCAAAAGCAGTCGCCGGAGGCGGCGGACGCGTATTCTTAAGGGATCTTCTGAACAGCATTCTGATCTTTGTCGCTCTGCTGGTCGGAAATGTCCTGAGCGGGTACCTGAGGGAGACGAGGTTTGACCTCTATGTTGCGGTGATCCTCGGATTCCTCGGAATTTTCCTGATCGTTTACAGCGCGTACTTTTTACTGAAAGATATGGAGGAGCAGTCATGAAAGGCAGAACAAAATTAGAGAGAAAAGGCAGAGGATTCCGGGACCGGCTCTTAAGCCTCGGGATCATGGCTGCAGTCCTTGTGATCGCTGCCCTGGTCCTGATCTTTAAGAGAGATATGGACTCCGTCGTCTTAAAGGACGGAGCATACAACTATTTCGGAGATGTAAAAGTCGAATATACAGGAAAATGCAGAGTCCAGTACACGGATAAAGAGGTGACGATCCGGGATGAAAACGGAACGCAGACCCTGAATTCCAAACCGTTGTACCAGCCGGACGGAATGGCACTTCTGCCGTTTGATTACGCGTGGTATGCGGGAAATGACAGCGTATACCGCCTGTCCCATTTCAGTACGATGGCGATCGAGAACAACTCGGTCGTTCTCAGAGACGGAAATCTGAAGGCGGAAAATGCCGGCGGATATCTCTTCGACGGCGTGGACACTTATATATTCCTTGAAAATACAGAACTTCGCTGGGACGGCGGCAGTGTGGAAGTCCCGGCGCTTTCGTATGCTGTGGCGAGATACGGGAATACACTCCAGTATTTCGACTATGCGGCAGGAACGAGCACGGTTGTCCAGACAGGGGAATCGGAACTCACAGCTTCCTTTGCGAACGGGGATGTCCTTGACATGGGAACAGACACGATGAAGAAAGCGAACGGAACTTGGTATCTTCTTGTTGCGAGACCGGGAACGTTAAACAGAATGGAGAACAAATAGGAAGCAAAGGGGGAACTGGATTATGAAAAAAATTATCGCGATGGCAGCCATGCTGCTTGCGGTGGTGGTATTTGCCTACACATACCGCCTTCAGACTCTGGCCTGGCTTCAGCTTCCGGCATTTGCAGTGACAGAAAAGGACATCACAGATACCTTAAAGGCAGACGGAACGCCGGAGGAAGACAAAGAGGTCCTTTCGATGCGTGCCTGCACAGAGGATGAAGCGCTGTACCGCAGAGCAAACCGGTACTTTATCGGCGATAAGAAAGAATCCGTCGATATCACCTACCCGTTATTTGCACAGGAGGGAACGGCGCTCTATTATTTAAACGGTGATCTCAAACTCATCACAAACGATTTTGAGTCGTATGAACCGTATGAAGGTATGCTCCTGAGCAATGGTACTGCATATGATATTGACGGTCAGACAGCAGAGGACGAGGAGTATATCCTCTCCACAGCAGGAAAAGGTCTCTACATCAACACCCAGCCGATGACCGTGACCTCTTCCGGTAACGAATCAAGGATCCGTTTAAACAGTATCATGTACCTTGGAGATTCCGGCATCCACTATTACAGCTACGATGACGGAAGACTTGTCTACGGGCAGACAAAGATCACTTACGGGGACACGGTCAAGATCGGTTCGGTCAGCATGTCCTACGATGAGTTTTTAAAACAGCTCGGTCTCGTCGCAGAGTACAGCTCCACAGAGCAGAAAATACAGCCAGAGACGGAGGCGGAGACAAACCCGGCCGACCGTTCGGACCGTGAGCAGAGAAGACCGGGATCTTCCGGCGAGCATGCAAACGGAGAGACTGTCGCAAATGCGGACACCTCTGTCACACCGGCACTTCCGGTAACACCGGGAGCCGATGGGAACAGACAGGTGAACGAGGAGATCGATGAGTCCGGCAGCACGGATGGAAATAACGGAAGCGATGACAGCGGTCTCTATACGGACAGCACCTTCGCAGAGGAAGGCAGCGGAGACAGCTCCGGCGACTCCGATTCCGGCAGCGGCTCCGGTTCCGCGGGAGGCGGATCTGCGAGCGGAGGCAGCGGAAGCAGCAGCGGCGGCTCCGGCGGAGGCGGAGCATCCGACTCCGGAAGCGGAAGCGGAAGCTCCGGAAGCGGAAGTTCCGGCGGAGGCGGCGGAAGTTCGTCCTCCCCATCCGGAGGCAGCGGCAGCGTTGACCAGTCCGGAGACGGCGATTCCGGTGCAGACACAGGCGATGGATCCTCCGACGGAGGCGATTCTGACGTACGTCCGGATGAATTTAAGGAACCGACAGTGACACTTTCCAATATCAATGTCGGCGTATATGGCATGACAGGCAAGGTTGAGATCACGGATGATCAGAGCCGTCTTGTTCGTGTCGTCTTCCGGTTCAGTGTCAACGGAACCCAGAAGAGCCGTAAAAACATGAAAAAAGAAGGTACGCTCGAGGTTACAAACCTGGAACCGGGAACGACGTACCAGTTAAGCGGAGATATCGTTTTCCGCAACGATGAAGGTATCAAGGTGACAAAGCCATTCATGGATGCCATCGAGATCTCGACACTTCCGATGACGACACTTCGCCCGATGCGGCTGACATTCTCTGAGCGAGATACCTTCCTCCCGTATCAGATCGGGATCGACAGGATCCTCGCAGAGGATGTCGCGACTTCCGATGAACGGATCTCCGCGATCCCGTACATCAGCAGGATCGAGGTGACGGCCGGCGGTGAGGATTACAACGTCGGCGGTACGATCGTGAGAAATATCAAAAAGGGAACAGCGGGAGACTGGCTTTCCAAAGAAGGTTTTTCTTCCAATAAGACCTATGATTACACGATCCGCGTCATGGACCGGTTCCGGAATGAATTTGAACTGACATCGGACAGCATCACAAGGGGATCGACTCATACGAGCAAAGTGGAGCCGAAAGCTTCACTCCGCGAGACAGGAAACACGGTCGGGACCCAGACGATCTCCGTCCAGATCCAGAACACGGACCATGCGGCGATGGAGAACTGCTATTTCTATGTGGTCAACCAGCAGGGAGAAGATGTGCCGGCCTTTGACGAGACGGGAGACGGGATCAATACGCGCTACCGCAGGGCAGTTTCCACGGATGGAAAAGCGAATGAGTTTATGATCACAAACCTTCCGTCCGGAAGCTCGTTCTATATGGTTGCCCGTGCGGATTATGATCTGAATGATAAAAATACGGAAAACTGGCAGAGAAACATGCAGCTAGGAAGACTTTCCGTCTACACGGCTCCGATCAGTCTTCTCGGAAACGCATATGTGGATGTCGACTCCGCGGATATCACGGATTCTTCGTTCACGATCGGACTCAGTATCGATACAGATAAGACACTTGAGGGTCTTTTGACTCTTATGGAGCGCCTTCCGGTCGAGATCTCTTCCGATACAAAGACATGGAAGAACGAGGAGATCCTCTCAAGGAAAGAACTCGAAAAAGTGCCGGTGCAGGCCGGTACTGCGAGCATGGTGATTCAGGATCACGATTCGACAGATGCGTCTGTCCCGAAGGTCGTTCTCACGGGAACAGCACCGACGGAAAATACGAATGCCTGGGAGCTTCTCATGAAGGGCTGGAGAGCAGAACTGCAGTTCCGCGAGGGAGAAGGACAGGATGATCCGTTTGACTCCATGACTGTTTACACGGTATCGGTCGGAGCTGTTGCAGCTCAGGGCGGAAGTGAATACAACGTTGGCGCGTCGACAAACAGCCTTCAGCTCCGTACCCTGAAGCAGACGGCGGGAATCCGCCATGACGGCGTGTTCACACTCTCGAACTTCATCGAGATCTACCACTTCTATTTCGATGACCTGGACAATGCCGTCGATAAAGGAACGATCACGGTAAAGCTCTACTCTGTATCGGAGGCAAGCCTTGTCGAGACCAGAATGATCAAGACAAATACGGAGTACGAAAGCCTTCGTTTCAACAACCTGAAGATGGATACGGATTACCGTATTGAGTTCACGGCGCAGAACTACAACGTCTACTACGACAGCGGAAAGAATGAGACGAACTACACGTTCCCGGATCCGAACAGACTCTATGTTACAACAGGTGAGGGAATTACCGGTTCGCTTGATCTCGAGTCCATTGTGTCTGCGGGATCCGGATGGAAATCTTCCGTGACGGTTACGTTAAACGACCGGAAGAAGGAACTGAAGAACGGAACATACACCCTGCTCTTAAAAGGAGCGGACGGTATGGACGTTGACTCCTCCAAGTTAAAGGAGATCAGCCGGATTTCCTATGATTTCCCGTATGATACAGCGGGAGACCAGGGAATCTCGGAGGCAAAGAGCTTTGACTGTAAGGGATTCTGGACATATGAGGTCGATCTCCTGATCAGCGTCCGCGGTTACGAGGACATTGTCCTCTCAAAAGTGAACTTCACGACGGAGACCGGAATGGATACGATCTCGAACTGGACGGAGTTCCGGACGAAGCTGAATGCAAATCCGAACGGAAAGTTCGCGGTCATCGCGGATATCGAGAGGACGGATTCCAGCTATGTATCGAACTTTGCCGGAACCGTTGACTTCCAGGGGCATACGCTTTCCTTCCCGGAGGGCAGCAACTACGGAGCGGTGATCGGAACCCTCAAGAGTACCGGCGTGGTAAAGAACATTGTATTCAATTACCGGAGAACCGTTTCTCCTACTTCACAGATCTCGCAGACAGGCGGAATTGTCACCATGAACTATGGAACCATCAAAAATATTGTGATGACGATGTCGCTCGGGCGGACGAGACCGAACTACAGCAACGGATTCCTTGTATATACGAACTATAAATCCGGCGTGATTGAAAACTTCTCCATCAAACTTGAGAAGGAGCTCCACGCGAGAAGCTACATTGGTATTGTGTGCAGCGAAAACCAGGGAACGATCCGCCGCGGCGTTGTCTACGGAAAGGACGTTGTCATGGAGAGCGTCGTCTATGGAGGCGATGTGACGGTTGCATCCGGCAGATATGGTGCGATGGCATGTACGAACTCGGCGACCGGTCTGATCGAGGATACCTTTGTGATCAACAATACGGTCAACGAGTACAACAACAGTGAGTGGACAATGAGCCGGACTGCCGGAATTGTCGGAGAAAACAGCGGTACCGTCCGGAACAGCTTCTTTGTCGGAGACACCTACTATTATACGTATGAAAACGGAAAACAGTCCGTTTACAAGATCTACGATAAAGGCGGGTCTACGGTCGGCGCCAACAACAGCGGCGCGCGCTCGACGGATCTCTACCATATCTCGATGAGTTCCGTAGCGGTATATCCGAAGGATCTCGGAACGGCGACGGCGGTCCAGAGACTCTGGGACGGTGTCTGGTATGAGAAGGCTTTCAAGAATCCGGATGCCTTTACGATCGAGAGCCAGCTCGCGAGCGGATACTATCCGCGGATCAATATGTCGGATGCGATGGAGACGGCGCAGGAGAATATCGCCCTGCCGCCGGCACCGGGTGCAGATGTTCCGGAATTTGTCAGCAGCCGTGTGGTCAGCCAGACAAATAAAGAGGCGGAAATCCTCCTCTACTACCGGAGCAACAACCAGCAGAAGATTACCGGAATCGGCATCGATGGCCTGACGACGGAGGTTCCTGACCAGTATACAGAAAACGGCATGTACGTCGTCCGCGTGAAGGTCAGCGATCCGAAATCCTTTACCGGAAAGTATCTCTATACGAGCATTACCTACGAGATCAACACGGTGAGCCACGAGACGACGACTGTCGCCTGCGGTCAGGACGGAAACTATATTGAGGCTGATTTCTACCGCGAGATCGCAAGCTTCGAGGATTGGCTCTATCTGGACCAGTACCCGGCGGAGAACTTTATCCTTGTGGATGATCTCGACTTCACCGGAAAGAACCTCGCAGCGATGCAGGTCGGCACGGAAAAGGTTCCGTTTACCGGAAAGCTAAGCGGTGACGGACATACGGTAAAGAATATCAGCGGTGTCGGCTCCACGATCTTTTCGGTCGTATCCGGAGCGGAGATCAAAGACATCAATTTTGAAAATGTTGAACTAATCACAAATGACTCCGCGGACAACAAGGCGAAGTCCATGCAGGCCGGGATATTTGGAAAGGTTTTAAACAACACGACTTTAAAGAATATCCGTGCCTCAAAGGTGACGCTCTCCGATATGCCGTCGAACATCGGCGGTCTTGTTTCCTACCTTGAGTACAGCACAGTCGAGGACTGCCGGATGGAAGATGTATCGATCCGGACAGCAGCCTACGGAAACAGCGCCCTTTCGGTCGGCGGTCTTGTCGGTTACGGAAAAGGTCTCACGGTGAAGAACTCCTACGCATCGGGGCTTGACATCGAGGCGAAGAACGGAGTCCGTGCGAACGGAGTCGGAGGTCTCGTCGGATACGTCGAGACATTCGGATCTGTATCAAATGCTTACTCTCACGGAACGATCAATACCGCTTTTGGCGGCACCGGCGGGATCGTGGGAGCCGGAAGCTCCGACGTCAGTGAGGCGGTATCCCTGACGGATATCACAAGCTCGACCGGAGACCTCGGCGGAATTCTGGGAATTGCGACGGATAACGTCTCGGTTGATGATGTCATCTCGATCGGAAACCTCTCCGGAAGCGGTTCCAATATCAACCGTATCTACGGAAATATACGTGGTGTTGCACAGTGTGCAGTCACAAACGGCACTGCCTACAGCGGCCAGATCGTCGGAACGGGAACTTCCGTGGAGCTTCTTACAGCGACTTACCTCTCTGCGGCAGGGGAATTCCTGACCCAGAACTTCTTCAGAAACCGCGGACGAATCGGAAACAGCTTTGATATCGAGGGCAGCAGCGGCTATCGGATCGAGGACGGATATCTTCCGCAGTTAAAGAATGTTTCCGGGGAAATTCTCGCAGATCAGACCCCGCGCGAACTTCCGGATGAAAACCTGAAAGTGAGAAGAGCGGAGATCTATCAGCTGAGCAGTGGTGTCTATAACGTCGAGGTATACGCAGAGAACGGCGGAAACGGTTTCCTTTTGAATCGCATTGAGGCGGATGGACTCGATTTTTCCTCCTCAGATCCTAAAAAGGCAGTCGATGGGCTTGGAATCCAGTATTCGGATGTACAGCCGACGAAATTCCAGTCCGTCTACCCGGCATTCGCAGTCTTTAAGAAAGATGGTGTGGAGAAGCGCCTTGCGATCCAGATCCTCGTGAGAGAGGGAACCGTCATCGCGCGGACGATCCGCGATGCGGAAGAGTGGTATGCTGCGATGACAGAGGCGGGACAGAACTTCGAGAACTTCCGGATCGCCGGGGACATCGATCTTTCCAAGTATGTAACGAACGGAAAGATCCCGATGGGCTTAAAGATCAATTCCCTCGTCGGTGAGACAAAGAGCGACGGCGGAAAGTATACGATCACCTTTGGCGGAAAGGAGTACAGCACAGCGAGTGCTGCGGAATCCATGATCAACGTGATCGCCGGGGAGATGAAGAACCTGCGCTTTGCCGATATCGCGATCAACAACGGAACAAAGGCGGGAACCGGTTTTGGTATTGTCTCCACAAACCAGGGTAAGATCGAGAACTGCGAGTTCGAGAAGGTAAAACTTACCGGTTATCAGGCATCCCAGGTCGGTATGATCGGAACGAACACAGGTACGATCACGAATGCTTCCTTAAAGAATATCGAGATCTCGGTTTCCTCGACATCGAGTTATGTCGGTGGTCTTGCCGGTTACTCGACCGGTGCGATCAGCAACATCATGGCGGAAGGAGACGCGGTGGACTATACGTCCCTCGACGGTCTTCCATCGGACACACTCTTTACCTACCGGATCGTTGCACCGTACAGTGAGGGCGTCGGCGGTATCGTCGGCGGAACAAAAGCGACGATTACAGATGCTTCGGTCAAAGGAATCTATGTCAGTGGTTATAGTTATAACGGCGGTATCGCCGGACGTCTCGCTCAGGGCGTGCCGTCCGGAAACCTTACGGTCGGTGAGAGCGGATATCCGGTCTTTGTAAGCGGCAAAAACTATACCGGCGGTATCGGCTCCCTGTTCTCCGAGTCGACGAGAGACAGTGCACCGATCACGAACACGAAGGTGCAGTACACTTATGTCTCCGGCGGAGGAACCACCGCAGGTATCCTCGGAATCGGAAGCTGGTGGACGAGGATCGATGATGCCATGGTATACCGCTCCTATATTAAGGGAACCGGAAGCTACACGATGGGAATCATCCAGAGTGGAGCGAAAGTGAACCGCGCACTCGTAAAAGAGTCCGTGATCACCGGAACTTCCTACGTTGCCGGTATTTCAAACGGGCAGAGTGGCGGTATCTACTACTCGAGCGTCGTTGATTCAACGGTCGAGGGAAGCGGAAACTATATCGGCGGCATCATGGGTAATACATCTGCCCAGGAGGGGATCTCTCAGGTTGCGGTTGTCGGATGTACAGTTCAGGGAACCGGAGCAACTTCGATGGGTGTCGGCGGAATTGCCGGAAGAAACGAGGGAACCGGAACGGCCGCCAGCTTCTTCGTTGTCAATAACACAAAGGTCAAAGGCGTCACGGGGGTTGGCGGTATCACCGGAATTGCGATCGCCGGAAGATATACGTATATGAACTGCAATGCGGATGTCGAGGCGACTGGTTCTGCAGCCGGTGCATTTGCGGGAATCCTCTACGACTACAAATACGATAACCGTGGATACATTTCATACAACCGCGCGATGGTGAAGGAAGGTATCTTCGGAGGAACGGTCAAATCTGTTGAGCAGGCAGGCGCTTTTGTCGGACGTCTCACCTACAGCAATCCGGAGAGAGATGCAACGGGTGCTGTCGTTGCCCACGGAAATGACTATCTGAGCAGCGAAAATTATAATAATCTCGTTCTGACTTCGGATGTAACCGTGACGGGCAGATCGAGTACACCGACCGTCTGGGGTACTTTCTATCTGGACACGACTGAGTACACAGATACGGATTCAACTTATTTAAGACCGACAAGGACTCTTGACGATGAGGGGATCCGGACCGTGAACGGAGCAGCTCCGAAGGCAGCTGTCTGGGGCGGACTGAAATTAAACGGCACACCGCTCTGGGGCGAGAACGGTTCGAAGATCCAGGATTACACCGGAAGCGGAAAACCGTATGCGGAACTTAAGCTGAATGCAAATGCGAAGGATCCGACGAAATTCGATGATCCGGCAGCCGTTGCTCCGTACCAGTATTTTGTTACGGATGCGAATGTGTTTGGTACCAATGCGTTCTACACGAATGTTTTGAGCCTGAATTCCAGCTACTGGGATTATAAGAACCTGAAGCCTGGAAATAATGATACGTATACGGCACATTTCCCGTATGTAAAGACGGGGGAGAGCTTCTACCCGTATCCGGATCAGACACAGACAAACCTCATCAACTATGAGGATGGCTCCTACGGCTTCTGGGGAGTTCCGATCCCGACAGGCGCGATGACTTCGATGTTGTCACTTCGGGATCTTACCGACGAGCAGTACCTCTGGGTATCCGCTTCGGGACCGGCGTCCATCACGTTTGAACTCGCTCCCGACGTTGTCGGAGTGACGATGACGGTTGCAGATGGATCCGGGGAAGTCTTAAGTGTCAACACGACCGACCGGATCTATACGATGCCGTACAATTACAGTACGCCGCTTACCGTAACGCTCTCGGCACCGGAACTCGGATTTACACAGACCTATGATGTTCTGGCGACGGACCTTGTGTCCTCCGTCATGGCATGGAACGGGGATCAGTATTACCTGACCGGTTCCGGGATCCGGAGTGCGTCCGGAAAGCAGATCGCGGGAAGCTTCCTGAACCTGCGCGACGGAAAAGCGCTCGACTTAAACGGCGATGTCTGGGATGTGGAGAGCGGAAGCGTCGTATCGCACTGCGATTTCTCTGACATTCAGTGGGAGGAACCGAAGGCAGTCCATACCTTTACATACGATGGAAAGAAGCTTTCCGTCTACCACCAGTTCATCCACTACGACGGGGAGGACCTCGACCGGCTCGCTTATGTGAAGAACGGAACCCTGTTCGGATTGGAGACGGATCCGGAGCTTGTCTACGGGGCAGTGCTCGCAGATACATATCAGGACAGCCAGTATCTGACAGTTCTCGGAACCGATGGAATGCTTCATGACTTAAATGAGTCGATCCATCTTCCGGAGAGCTTCACAAACCGCGGGATCGTGGAGCTGGCTGATAATATGAACGACAGCAGCCATGTCGCGATCGGCCGGTTTGAGGACGGAAAGGTATTTGCCTTCAACTTCCTGACCGGAACGGAGCTTACGCTTGAGGAGGCGGATTCCTGGGAGAACGGCGAGGATCTGACACTTGCGGATTACGCGGGTCAGTATATCGAGAGTTACTTAGGAAGCTGGTTCGGAATCAACAATTCCGGATATCAGGCATCCGTGAACCTCATGACGAACTTAAGCAACGGAAAACTTGGAAGTCTTGACGATATCCTTTCCTACAAGGGAACCGCCTCCGGAGACGGGGATGCGGCTGTTTCTTCCGGAAAGGCAGGAGGAGACGGATCCTCATCCGGTGATCCTGACAAGACCGAAAAGAACGGAGAAAACGACAGAACGGCTGACAAGACGGAAACGACAGACGGAAACGGAAGGACCTCCGACAATACGGAGAAAAATACTGTTTCCGGAACATCGGTGAAGGATCGTGAGGCGGATACTTCTGAAAAGGATGTAAAAGCTTCCGAAAAGCCGGATTCCGAGAAGAAGACGACTGACAAAAAGGATGGCGGAAAAGAGAAAGCCGCTGTATCTGAGAGCGCGGCTGAGAAGGAGAAATCCGGAAACAGCAGTATCGTGGATAAGATCAGGAGTCTCTTCGGAAAGGCGAAGGACGATGTGAAAGCCGATGCGGCCGATGCGAAGAGCAAAGATGCATCAGAGAGCACGGATGCAGCGAAGCAATCCGGTGCAGCCGATACTCAGATGAAGAATGCAGCTCAGAATGCAGAATCCCTGGCAGTGCAGAAGGAAGACGCAGAGAAGACTGCAGACGGATCAGACAAAGCACAGAACGCGCTGCCGGAGAACCGTGCAGATGACGCAGAGACCGGCAATACGGACAATTCCGGTGCAGCAGCTTCCGACTCTGCAGGATCGGAGAATGATTTTGAAGATGCAGCTTCGAATGCTGCCTCTGAGGATACGACCTCCGGAACATCTGCAGAAGGTTCCGCGGATGAAGCCGGAAAGGCAGCAGACGCGGCAGCTCAGACTGACGGAGAACAGGCCGGAGAGTCCGCTGGAAATTCTTCTGAAGCTTCCGGACAACAGGCTTCTGAGGCCTCCTTCGACGGAACATCTGCGGAAGCAGCCGATGGAATGACCACCGATCCGACATCCGGCTCTGTGACGGAAAGGAAACTGATCACTGTCTATAATCCGGCAGACGGATCTTACAAGGTCTACACAGCGAAAGATTACCTGTCTCAAAAGAGCAGTGATCTTACAAGTGTGGACGACAAGGTGAAGGAGATGGCATCTCAGGGACTGATCGCCGATCAGGCACAGTTAAAGAGCAACGATTTCGTGAAAGACAAGAAATACGGAATCATGATCTTCGGTGCGTTCTCTGCGATGGGAGTCCTCTTATCCCTTGGTCTTCTGTTCAGAAAGAGAGAGGGGAGGAAATAAGATTCCATGAAACAAAAAAAAGGCTGGAAAGTATTCTTTCTGTCGCTCCTCATGTGCCTGACGTTTTCGTCAGGCGCGTGGGCGGCAGAGGGAGATCCCGTGAAGATCGAGCGGGTGAAACTGAAGCTGGAATCCCAACTGACAAAGACCGGGGAGGTCAAGGTCACAAATATGGGAAAAGGCTACACAGTTACCGGCTGCGAGGTCATCAACGGTGCGGATGTTGACAACTGGAATTCTTCCTACTGCGCACGTGTCCAGATCGGGCTTGTTGCAGACAGCGGGTATGAGTTCCGGAAAAAGGGAAGCTCCTATTTCGACCTCAAAGGGTCCGATGTCTATCGCTTTGTATCGAGAGAATACGAGGGGAATGAAGAGGTCTGGCTCTATGTGGACATGATCCCGATGAATAAAAAGATCGGGGTTCCTCTGGATCCGGACTGGAGTGGTACCGGGACAGCAAAGTGGAGTCAGGCATATAAGGCGGTTTCCTATCATGTAACCCTTTATGAGAATGGAAAAAAGAGAACGAGTGAGACGGTAAAACGTGGAAATACGATCGATTTTTCCGGTCAGATGAAGGAAGGAAAGCTCTACACCTTCTTTGTGACAGCAGAAAACAGCGATGGAAAGAAGAGTAAAGCGGTTGCCGGACCCGGGATCGTCTATACCGGAACCAGATTCACATCACAAGATGGAGGTACTCCGAAAGATCAGGCATTTTCAGGTGCGTGGATCGAGGAAGACAAAACCGGAAAGTGGCGTTATGTGATGAATGCCAGAGGGACTTCTTGGTGTCAGAACCAGTGGAAGGAGATCGGCGGAAGCTGGTACCGGTTTGATGCGGACGGCTACATGGTGACCGGCTGGTACCAGTCTCCGGATGGAACCTGGTATTATCTCGATGAATCCGGTGCGATGGTAACCGGAGAGAGAACGATCGACGGAAAGACGTATCGTTTTGGAAATGGTTCCGACCGGGAAGCCGGAGTCTGGATCTCCTGAGCATGTGATCCGGGAAGACTCATGACCGGTTTCAGAGCGGCATGAAATTTTTTCACGGATGTGCGGCAGCAGAGAAAATGGCGGCTGGGAAGACATGCTCATATGACATGTCGTCCCAGCCGCTTTTGTTCACTTGTTACCTCAGCCGCCCGGCGAGGCGGCGGATCATTTCGGCTTTCTGACGCTCCGGCGGGGAGAGGGATTCACACAGGACATCAAAGAGAAGTTCTTTTTCGTCTGCCGAAAAGGAGATGGACTCTTTCTGCAGCTTCTGATTCAGGTTGAGAAACGCACGCATTCTCTCATTTTCGGGGGTGTTTGCAAGTTCATCCGCAAAGGATGCGAGAAGCGCGATCTTCGAGGCGTCCATGGCGTGAAGTCTCGGGTCGGATTTCCATGTGGAGTTGTTCATGCAGAACCTCCCGGCGCGAAGCTCTGGATCACCATCTGCAGGGTCTCAAACTGATTTTTTACATCCGGCGGCAGAAGCGCGAGAAGCTGATCCGGTGTGACTCCGGCATTTGCGGCGCCTTTCCGGGTCTCTAAGAACCGGGTCATCATATCGATCATCTCCTGCTCCTGATGGTTTGCGTAGGGGCGGACGGCTGAGAGCATGGATCGCGGAGAAGTGTGTTCCGCATCGAGCGCACAGATCTTCATCATGCCGTCTTCGTTGTCCCGGAAAAATTCCATGGTCCGCAGAAGCTCTTCGACTTTTACGAACATGGAAAGATTTCTCTGCCTGCCGATGTCGAGGTAGGGGAGTGCGGCTTTCACCATCTGGAGATGATGATCACCGGTAGCGTAGTCGAGATCGGTCAGTTTTAATTCTTTTTCACTCATACTTGTGGACCTCCTGTATGTGAAAATATATGAGAGGAAGTTCCGGCTCATGACGGGAAAATCCGCGACCACAACGGTATCATACGGAATTTTCAGTTCAGAAAATTCCTACCCGTGAAAAGTAACTGCGAAAGCACTGCTTCTCCGGGTTCACAGTGAAAGAAGTTCCGGAATAAAATAACAGTAAAAAGACGCAGATGGAAAGAAATGGCGCAGCTGCGGACGGAATCCGGATGGAAGAAAATGGGAAGACTTGTCATAGATGGAAACAGTGTGTATGAGATCGATGAGGAATGTGAGAGAAAGAAGATGATGGATGAGCAGAAACGTGCGGAGGAAAACCATCCGACGGGAAAAAGCGGATGGAACAGAGATGGAGTGAAGGTGCCGCGGAGGCGTGGTTAGGAAATATTGGGCGAATCTTAACAGGAGGGCGGGAAGATCTCCCGCCCCGTGAAAGAGATGAGACTGCAAAAGAATCAGCAGCCAAAGCCGCATCCGTTTCCATTGCCCCAACCGCCGCAGCAGCAGAGAAGCAGGATGATCCAGAGACAGCTGTTGTCACATCCGCATCCATTTCCACAGCTATTTCCGCAGCCGTTATGTCCCCAACCGCCGCAGCAGCAGAGAAGCAGGATGATCCAAAGAGAGTTGTTTCCGCATCCGCATCCGCCGCAGCCCGGTGCCGGGCTGTCACATCCACATCCACAGTTTGTAGCAGCTAAATCACTCATGTTATTTCCTCCGGAAATATCTTTACACTTTCAGTATATGCAGGAGGGCATGTCAGGATTTAACGAATATCAGCAGAAATTTTCTATTGCCGTGCAAGGGACATTTCCGAATGCGGCGAAAATTCAGGACCATGGTCCGGATCGAACTCACAATATATGAATTCTCGCCGCCTTAAAGGGCTGTGGGATTTATCTGATCGAGATAAAATTAAGGAGGAACAGGTCAGTATGAAAAAGAATCAGCGAAAGCTCAGACAGGTAGGTTTTATTGCGGGGATACTCCTCTGCGCAGGGATCAACGTTTTCCCTGCATCGGCAGCCGGGCGGATCCAGAAAATTTCCCTTTATCTTGATGGGGAGGCGGCAAAGCCGGGACAGTTTCTGGATGATACGCTTCCGGAGATCACTACGTCTGCGGAAAAATATACGATCCATTCTTATGATTATGTAAATGACCGGGTCAGATGGGACCGGATGGACACACCGGAGCTCAGGATCGATCTTTATTATGACAGCGGTTACAAGCTCTCGAAAGAGACCGTCGAGAAGATCCAGCTGCGCGGTCTGGAGTGCACCTACGAAAAGTACGAATGGCTGAGAAAAGATGATCTCGAAGAAGACGGAGTCCGGGGGGTGCGGATCTATCTGAAATTCCCGGCATTCAGTACACCGGGAGAAAGTGCGAAGGCGAAACAGGAGGTGATCGAGGCGAAAGCAGCGGAGCTTGAGAAAAAGTCAAAGAAGAAAGCAAAGCGGCTGCGCGATACTTCTGTCGCAAGCGGCTGGTATCAGGATGCGAATGGCTGGTGGTACCTTGAGGATGACGGCAAGTGGCATACGAACGAATGGAAACAGACCGATGGCAGCTGGAGTTATCTGGATGCCGACGGTTATGCAAAGACCGGCTGGTTTGAGGTCGGCGGGACCTGGTACTGCGCAGACAAGACCGGCACGCTCTATGTCAACACAGTTACTCCGGACGGGTATCATGTGAACGGGGACGGTGCATGGGTGTCATAACATCCCTTTTCGCAGACAGAGATTTTTTGAACTGAAAGTTTATATGACACAGTAATAGATGGGGATTTTGGCGATTTCGAGTGAGAAACATCGGCGAAATCCCCATCTTGTCATATGGGAAGCGAGATGGTAAAATCAAGATACACTGGGACGTCCGGCAGCAGGGATCGCAGCAGATGGTTCCGGGAGTACGGCTCCGGAGAGGAGACAGGATATGACAGGACGGAAAAAACTGTCAGTCAGGCTTGATGATTTCCGGAAGATCCGGGGAAATTGAGAGACAAAGAGGAGAAAGACAGTAATGAAAAAATTATATTATGATTCAGCATATATCCGCACATTCGAGGCGAAAGTCCTTTCCTGTGCGGAGGGAAAAAAGGGATACGAGGTGGTCCTTGACCAGACGGCATTTTACCCGGAGGGCGGCGGACAGCCGTATGATACGGGAATCCTCGGCGGAGCGCATGTGACGGCGGTCCATGATGTGAAAGGGGAGATCGTCCACTATACGGACGCACCGCTTACCGTCGGCGAGACCGTGACTGGCCAGATCGACTGGGACAGACGTTTCCGCAACATGCAGGGACATTCCGGTGAACATCTGGTCTCCGGCCTGATCCACGCGAAATACGGATATGACAATGTGGGATTCCATATGGGATCGGAGGAGATCACGATCGATCTGAACGGAACGCTCACATGGGACGAGCTTCTGGAGATCGAAAAGAAAGCGAACCGGATGATCTGGGAGAACCTGGAGATCTACGCGGGATTTCCGTCCCAGGAAGAGCTTGCAAAGATGGACTACCGGAGCAAAAAGGAGCTGACCGGGGACATCCGGATCGTCAGCATCCCGAACGGTGATACCTGCGCCTGCTGCGGGACACATGTGGCGAAAACCGGTGAGATCGGGCTCGTGAAATTTTTAACCATGATCCACTATAAGGGCGGTGTCAGGATCTCTCTGCTCTGCGGGGAAGAGGCTGTGATGGATTATGAGAAGAAAAGGGAAGAACTTCAGAAAATTTCTGTATTCCTGTCCGCAAAAGCCGGAAAGACTGCGGATGCCGTGGAAAAACTGAAAAATGAGCTGATGCAGACTCAGGCAAAATTGTCTGAGACTTCAAGAAAACTTATGAAATTCCAGGCGGATCAGTTAAAAGAGGGAAATGAGAAGATCTGTTACCTCGGAAATGATCTCGATATGACGGAACTCCGTCACTTTGTGAACTTCGCGCTCGAAGGAAAGAAGGGGGAAATTGTCCTCGCCCTGTCAGAAAGTGTGAATGGGGGATTCTCTTATGTTCTGGGGAGCCAGAGCGAGGACATGCGCGCTCTCTCGAAGGAATTAAATGGGGAACTCTCCGGGAGAGGCGGGGGAAGCAGCCAGATGGCACAGGGAACCTTCTTCGCAAAGAAGGAAGAACTGCTCTCCAATCTGGCCGGTAAAGGGTTTGTTATGGCTTAAATGGATCAGCAGCCCTGAACCATGTACTGGATCAGACGCTTGGAATCCTCATCGTTGTGTGTGGTAAGGCTTAACTCCTTGATGTTTCCGTTGGAAAAAACGGTAGCCATGGAGAAGTACTGGCTGAGTTTGGACTTTAAGTTTACGCTTCCGCCTTCCGGAAGACTTAACTCAACAGCACCGTCACACTGATTGATGACTTTGAAAAATGTATCAAGATTGGAAATATTTCTCATTTTTAATTTCATAATGATTACCTCCTTAAAGGTTGCTTGTAACTGCCACAGTTACTCATGTTTTACTTTGTCACTTCGTTTTTCTTTTAACGATTTGAATTCTACCAGATGAGTAGGGAAAAAACAATCGACGGAATAGATAAAAATTTAACAATCTAAACTGGATTTTTATGGAATTTATGGGGAACATCGGGCGGAAGCTGGACGGACTGTCGAAAATGCACCAAAAACAGGGAAAGGATCAGGAAAAATGGCATATTTTCCATTGTTTGTGAACCTGGAAGGGCGTCGTGTCCTCGTAGTCGGCGGCGGAAAGATCGCTGCAAGGCGGATCCGGACGCTGTTGGAGTTCGGATGTGAGATCACTGTTGTGGCACCGGAGGTGGGTGAGGAGCTTCTGGAAATGCTGGAGCTGGATGCCGGGACCGTGTATGCGGAAGAGGAAGGAAAATCAGGAAAGGTGACCCCGGGGAGTTGCCGGATCATCTGGAAAAGGAAAAAGTATGAGATCAAAGAGCCGGAAGCAATTTCAGCAGATCCCATGGAGACAGATAAATTCACATTCGTTCTTGCCGCCGCCACCCCGGAGGTAAACGCACAGGTCGTCCGGGAATGCCGCAAAAAAAATATCCCGGTCAACAATGCGTCGGACCGGGATCAATGTGATTTTTATTTTCCGGGGATTGCGAAGGATGGCGACACGGTCATCGGAATCACATCCGGTGGGAGAGATCATAAGCTGGCGGCGAAGATCTCGCAGGCTGTGCGGAACGTGTTACATGTCTAAGATCTTCCGATTCCGGCCATAAACATAGAAAGCTTGATGTCGTCCAGGTAAAGCGCCGAGACCCGCAGCCCGCCGCGTCCGGATCCGATCTCGATATCGGGCTTTGCGGCACCGTGGAAGTCGGAGCCGCCTGTGGGTGCAAGAGCGTATTTTTTTGCAAGCTTCCGGAGCTTTCCGCTTTCATCCTGATTGTTGGAGGAGTGAAAACATTCGAGACCGCAAAGACCATGCTCTTTTAACATGGAGACAAGCTCTTCTGTGCCTGCCCAGCCGAGCTTATACTGGAGCGGATGGGCGAGGACCGGGAAACCGCCTGCGGCCTGGAGAGCGTTAAGGACTTCCTCCGGCGTGATGAGCTCTCTGGAGCGGTAGTACGGTCGGTCCGGGTTTAAGTATTTCCGGAACGCCTGATCGACGGAGGACACATATCCCCGCTTTAAAAGCGCTCTCGCAAAGTGGGCACGAGTGATCACGGTTTTCGGATTCCCGCAGTGGAGATCTTCCACAGTGATCTCAAATCCATCTTTATTGAAGGCGGCGAGCATTTCCATATTGCGGTCATATCGTTTCCGGGAAGCTTCTTTTAAAAAGGAGAGAAGCTCCGGGTTCGTATGATCAATGTAGAGACCCAGGATATGGATCTCTTTTTCTTTATAGATACAGGAGACCTCGATCCCGGGAATGACCTCCATATCGAGGTCCTTTGCGGCTTTTAACGCCTCGTCGATCCCGGAGACCGTATCGTGGTCCGTGAGAGCCATGGCGGTGAGCCCGAGACCGGCTGCACGGTTTACGACCTCGGTGGGAGTCAAGGAGCCGTCGGAGGCGGTAGAGTGAACGTGAAGGTCGATGAGTTTCATATATCAGAAGTTCCTTTCTTGATCTGTAATTGCGATGCTGTACATCAATGACGAACAGCAGACTGTTACCTTATTTTAACATATCTGAGACAAAATTGTGAATAAAATTTAAGATTTCTGTTATACCATTTTTCTTAAATTATGCTATACTACTACCTGTATATCTGCGCGTTTTGCGGAAACGATGTCCCGATACATTTTCTGTACCGGGATCGGCTGCCTGTAAGAGCCGGAAGCTTCGCGCGGATTCGGATTCAGAAAAACGGATGGATAGAGAGAAGATCCGTCCTGAAAACAAAAATAAAAGGTGAGAGCAATGAGTGACACATTCAGAAACGGCAGAGCGGGCGGAAGATCCCGCCAGTCCAGCGCGGCAGACCGCATCATGGCGGTACAGAATGCCCGGAATAAGGGAACCGGGGCAAGAAGAGGAGGCTCCGGAAGAAGACGGGGCCGGGGAAGAGGAAGAGGTCAGGGACCGGATATGGCAAAGATCGTCCTGATCGCGATCGGCGTCGTGATCTTTCTGATCTGCGTGGCAGTCGGACTCCAGAGCTGTGCAAGGTCCGGGAAACAGGACGCGGGATCCGAAACATCCACGGAGGAGACAACGACGGAGCCGGAGACAGAGATCGAAGCGGAGATCACGGTAAACGGGATCCAGATCCACGGTCTCACAAAATCCGAGGCGATGGAGAAGGTCCTTGCAGATATGGGATGGAAGATGAGGGTGACCTTCGGTGACAGCACGGAAGAACTTCCGAACCTTATGGAAGCAAATGTAGATGCGGTGATCGAAGAGGCACTCGCAAAGAAGGAATCCGGCGACTATACTGTTCAGACGGATGACCTTGATGACGCGGTCCAGGTCGAGGTAAAAGCGCTGGCCGCAAAGTGGGATGTTGAGCCGAAGAATGGTTCGATCGCTTCCTATGATAAATCGACCGGCAAATTTACATTTGCAGGAGCCCAGACCGGAAAGAAGATCGATCAGGAAAAACTTGCCTCCGATATCACGGCGGCGATGAAAGCGGGAGAGTACGACAAGACGATCACGGCGACGGCGAACGAGGTACAGCCGGAGATCACGGAAGCTCAGGCCCGCGACAATTTCAAAAAGATCGGAACATATACGACGACGACAACAACAAATAAGGACAGAAACGAAAATATCCGTCTCGCCTGCGCGGCGATCAACGGCACGATCCTTCAGCCGGGAGAAGAATTCTCCTTTAATAAGATGACAGGCAACCGTACCACAGAAAAAGGATACAAACCAGCGGGTGCGTACTCCAACGGCGTTGTGGTTCAGGAGCCGGGCGGCGGTGTCTGCCAGGTATCCTCAACTCTCTACAATGCGGTCGTATTTGCCGGACTCAAGACGACGGAACGCCATGCACACACATATGAACCTTCCTATGTCACACCGGGCGAGGATGCGATGGTAAGCTATGACGGATATGCGGGTCCGGATCTGCGGTTTGTGAATAACGGAAAGACAGCGATCGGCATCAAAGCGTCCATCTCCGGTCAGACCCTGACGGTTTCCATTTACGGAAACCCGATCTTAGAGGACGGCGTGACCGTGTCGATGCATTCCGAAAAGATCAAGGAACTCGACGCGCCGGCACCGACTTATGTCGAAGACCCGACTCTCCAGCCGGGTACCGAAGTTGTCGCAAAGGCGGCAACACCGGGAAGCAGATGGCAGACGAACCTGATCACGAAAAAGAACGGGCAGGTCGTGAGCGATGTCCTTCTCCACAACAGCACTTATAAAGGAAAGGCGGCTACGATCAAGAGAAATACTTCCGGAACGGTTGCGGCGACGGAAACGCAGTCCACAGAGTCAGCGGCAGCACCGTCTGAATCTGCTGCGGAGTCAACGGCGGCGGAGACGACGGCTGCAGAGACAACAGCAGCACCGACAACGGCAGCACCGACAACGGCAGCACCGTCCGCCGGATCCAACTACGGACCGGGGTATACGCCGGAGACAACGGCAGCGCCTGCGGAGACGAACCAGGCTCCGTCCGATATGGGGCTGATCGCTCCGAACGGACAGTAGCGGAGGTCCCGCCTGAGAGCGGGGAATGGTCGGACCAATAAAAAGAATACTTTATATAAAAAAGCGGTGAACAGGAATCAAAATGATTTCCTGCCTCACCGCTTTTTATTTAAAAGAAATCATTATCTGTAAAAGAGAGAAGTGCTCCGGAACGGGAGTTTGTCAAAACTAACCAAATGCACATTCTCACAATGCGGATAACATTCCATAATATGAAAAGATAATGCAAAAATTTTAATATTGTTTATGATTTGGTACATGATTCTGCCGTTTTTGATTTGCATTTTAGGGAAAAATTGCTATAATAATTTATAGATGTTCTGATAAACGCGGAACACATAAGTTTAATAAATATTTACATATTTATACACTTTACAGGAGGAAATCAACTATGGCAAGAAAAATGAAAACCATGGATGGTAACCATGCAGCCGCTCATGCTTCCTATGCATTTACGGATGTAGCAGCCATCTACCCGATTACCCCTTCTTCTCCGATGGCGGAAGCTACCGATGAATGGGCAACCGATGGAAGAACAAACATGTTCGGACAGCCGGTACAGATCACCGAGATGCAGTCCGAGGCAGGTGCTGCCGGTGCCGTACATGGCTCCCTTGCAGCAGGTGCATTAACAACAACTTATACAGCTTCTCAGGGTCTTCTTCTTATGATCCCGGATCTCTATAAGATCGCTGGTGAGCAGCTTCCGGGCGTATTCAACGTATCCGCTCGTTGTGTAGCAACTCACGCATTAAATATTTTCGGTGACCACTCCGACGTTTATGCCTGTCGTCAGACCGGATGCGCAATGCTCTGCGAATCCAGCGTACAGGAAGTTATGGATTTAACACCGGTTGCACACCTTGCAGCATTAAAGGGTAAAGTTCCGTTCATCAACTTCTTCGACGGTTTCCGTACTTCCCACGAGATCCAGAAGATCGAGACATGGGATTACGAAGATTTAAAAGAAATGGCTGATATGGACGCCATTGATGCATTCCGTAAGAACGCTCTGAACCCGAACCATCCGGTACAGAGAGGTTCCGCTCAGAACCCGGATATCTTCTTCCAGGCAAGAGAGGCATGTAACCCGTACTACGATGCTCTTCCGGCAATCGTACAGGAGTACATGGACAAAGTAAACGCTAAGATCGGTACAGATTACAAACTGTTCAACTACTACGGAGCTGCTGATGCTGAGCACGTTATCATCGCTATGGGTTCCGTAAACGATACAATCGAAGAGACGATCGACTACCTTGCAAAACAGGGCAAGAAGGTCGGTGTTGTTAAGGTTCGTCTGTACAGACCGTTCTGCACAGAGGCTCTTATCAACACAATCCCGGATACAGTTAAGCAGATCTCCGTACTCGACAGAACAAAAGAGCCGGGTTCCATCGGCGAGCCGTTATACCTTGATGTTGTTGCAGCATTAAAGGGCTCCAAGTTCGATAAGGTTCCGGTATTCACAGGCCGTTACGGTCTCGGTTCCAAGGATACAACACCGGCACAGATCGTTGCTGTATACGAGAACACAGAGAAGCAGAGATTCACGATCGGTATCAACGATGATGTGACACACCTTTCCTTAAAGTTAGGTGCTCCGCTCGTTACAACTCCGGAAGGAACAACAAACTGTAAGTTCTGGGGTCTTGGCGCTGACGGTACTGTAGGTGCCAACAAGAACTCCATCAAGATTATTGGCGACAACACAGACATGTACGCTCAGGCTTACTTCGATTATGACTCCAAGAAGTCCGGCGGTGTTACAATGTCCCACTTACGTTTCGGACATACTCCGATCAAGTCCACATACCTGATCCACAAAGCAAACTTCGTTGCATGCCACAATCCGGCATACATCCGCAAGTACAACATGGTTCAGGAGCTTGTTGACGGCGGTACATTCCTCCTCAACTGCCCGTGGGATGCTGAGGGTCTTGAGAAACACTTACCGGGACAGGTTAAGAAGTTCATCGCTGACCACAACATCAAATTCTACACCATCGACGGTGTTAAACTTGGTATCGAGACAGGCATGGGCCCGACCCGTATCAACACGATCCTTCAGTCCGCATTCTTCGAGTTAACAAAGATCATCCCGGCTGATAAGGCTAACGAGCTTATGAAAGCAGCTGCAAAAGCTACTTACGGCCGTAAGGGTGAAGACGTTGTTATGAAGAACTGGGCAGCGATCGATGCCGGCGCTAAGGGACTCGTAGAGGTTCAGGTTCCGGAGAGCTGGAAGAACTGTGAAGACGAAGGCCTTGACATGGTTCACGCTACAGAGGGCCGCGAGGATGTTATCAACTTCGTAAACAACATCCAGGCTGCTGTAAACGCTCAGGAAGGTAACAACCTCCCGGTATCCGCATTCAAAGAGTATGTTGACGGTACAACTCCGTCCGGTTCTGCTGCATACGAGAAACGTGGTATCGCAGTAAACGTACCGGTTTGGAATCCGGACAACTGTATCCAGTGTAACTTCTGTTCTTATGTCTGCCCGCACGCAGTAATCCGTCCGGTAGCTATGACAGAGGCTGAGGCTGCTAATGCACCGGCTGGTACAAAGACAATCCCGATGACAGGTATGCCGGAGTACAAGTTCGCTATGACGATCTCCGCACTTGACTGTACCGGTTGTGGTTCCTGTGCTAATGTCTGCCCGGGCAAGAAGGGTGAGAAGGCTCTTACCATGGTTCCGCTTGAAGGCAACGCAGCAGAGCAGGAAGTATTCAACTACGGTCAGAAACTTGACATCAAGCAGGATGTAATCGATAAATTCAAAGAGACAACTGTAAAGGGCAGCCAGTTCAAACAGCCGCTCCTTGAGTTCTCCGGCGCATGTGCTGGTTGTGGTGAGCCGCCGTACGCAAAACTGATCACACAGTTATTCGGTGACAGAATGTACATCGCAAACGCAACAGGATGTACTTCTATCTGGGGTAACTCTTCACCGTCCACACCTTACACAGCAAACAAGGCAGGCAAAGGACCGGCTTGGTCTAACTCCCTGTTCGAGGATAACGCTGAGTTCGGTTATGGTATGTTACTCGCTCAGCAGGCAATCCGCGATGGCTTAAAGGCTAAAGTTGAGGAAGTTGCTGCAAACGAGAACGCAACAGCAGAAGTAAAAGCTGCATGCCAGGAGTGGTTAGACACATTCAGTGTTGGTGCTACAAACGGTGCTGCAACTGACAAACTCGTAGCTGCTCTTGAGAACGTTGACTGCCCGACATGCAAGGACATCGTCAAGAACAAAGATTTCCTGGCTAAGAAGTCCCAGTGGATCTTCGGTGGTGACGGTTGGGCTTACGATATCGGATTCAACGGCGTTGACCACGTACTTGCAAGCGGCAAGGATATCAACATCATGGTATTCAACACTGAGGTTTACTCCAACACAGGCGGACAGTCCTCCAAGGCTACTCCGACAGGTGCTGTTGCTCAGTTCGCTGCAGGTGGTAAAGAAGTTAAGCAGAAGGACCTTGCTGCAATCGCTATGAGCTACGGCTATGTATACGTTGCACAGATCTCCATGGGTGCTGATATGAACCAGACCATCAAGGCAATCGCTGAGGCTGAGGCATATCCGGGACCGTCCCTGATCATCGCTTACGCTCCGTGTATCAACCACGGTATCAAGAAAGGTATGGCAAAGGCTCAGACAGAGGAGAAGCTTGCTGTTCAGTCCGGTTACTGGAATCTCTTCAGATTCAACCCGGCAGCTGAGGGCAAGAAGTTCAGCCTTGACTGCAAGCCGGCTACTGTTGACTACCAGGAGTTCATCAAGGGTGAGGTTCGTTACACATCTCTCGCACTTAAGAACCCGGCAAGAGCTGAGAAGCTGTTTGCTAAGGCTGAGCAGAACGCGAAAGATAAGTACGCTTACCTTGAGAAGTTAGTAAAGCTTTACGATGGCAACGAGCAGTAATCTGCAAAATTGAATCAGATCGTATTGAGATCCCGGGAACAGCTTTGGCTGTTTCCCGGGATCTTTTTGCAGTGCGCTGCATTTGCAGCGGCTTCCGCTTCATCGTAAATAAATCGTAAGAAAAAAGACCTGTGATATTCCTTGATTTCACAGGTCTTTTTCTCTATACTAACTGTATTAAGAGTGTTGATACACTTAGAAAGAATAAACAGACAGAAATTTTTCTGCCCCAGGGCCCGGAAATCAGGAGTGTATCACGCAGAGAATCGGGAAAGGAGGAGGCTTATGATCCTGTTAGACTACAAAGACCGGCGGCCGATCTATGAACAGGTGGTCGCGAAACTCGAGGAGCTGATGCTGCTCGGCGTGATGAAAGAGAATGAACCGCTGCCGTCCGTGCGCAGCCTTGCGATGGAACTTTCGATCAATCCGAATACGATCCAGCGCGCGTATGTGGAGCTGGAACGGCAGGGATACATCTATACAGTGAAGGGAAAGGGAAGTTTTGTGGTAGACAATCAGGCAATGAAAGAGAATAAGAAGAAAGAGGTTCTCCTGAAGGTGAGCGATATGATCGATGAGGCGATCCGTGTCGGGATCCCGGGAGAGGAGATCAAAAACATGGTGGAGATCCAGTATGAGGCGGCAAGAAAGAACGGAGGTGGAGACGAATGATCGAGACAAGCGGACTGACCAAACGATTTGATGACATCACAGCGGTGGACCATATCGATGCGAAGATCAAAGAGGGCAGCGTGTTCGGGCTGATCGGGACGAATGGCGCCGGAAAGAGCACATTTCTCAGGATGGTCAGCGGGATCTTAAAACCGGACGAGGGAACCGTTCTGATCGACGGGGAGAACGTCTATGAGAATCCGAAGGTAAAGTCGAAGTTTTTCTATATCTCCGACGACCAGTATTTTTTCGCGAACGGAACCCCGGTGGAACTCATGAAGTTCTACAAGACGATCTACCCGGCGTTTGATGAGCCGAGATTTTTCCATCTTCTGGAGTCCTTCGACCTTGGAAAGAAGAGAAAGATCTCCACGTTCTCAAAAGGGATGAAAAAGCAGCTCTCGATCATCTACGGGATCTGCGCGGGAACGGACTATATTTTCTGTGACGAGACCTTCGACGGTCTTGATCCGGTGATGCGCCAGGCGGTAAAGAGCCTGTTCGCGAACGATATGGCGGAGCGGAACCTGACACCGATCATCGCTTCCCACAACCTGAGGGAGCTGGAAGATATCTGTGACCATGTCGGACTTCTCCACAAGGGCGGGATCCTGCTCTCAAAGGATCTCGATGACATGAAACTGAATATCCATAAGATCCAGTGCGTCTTAAAACCGGGAGTGAAGGTGGAGGACCTTACCAGTCTCGATATCTTAAAGACAGAGTACCGGGGCAGCCTGGCGACGATCACGGTGCGCGGGACGAGAGAGAATGTGGAGCAGCAGATGGCGGCGTGTGAACCGCTGTTCTTTGAACTGATCCCGCTCTCACTGGAAGAGATCTTTATCAGTGAAACGGAGGTGGCAGGATATGACATCAAAAAGCTTATTTTTTAAACTTATGAAAGAGGACATGAAACGAAGACTCTGGGCGGTCGCTTTTTCCCTGCTCACATTCTTCTTTGCAATGCCGATGGCGGCGGCCATGGGGATCGCGAGCATCGGAAAAGAGTATGAAAACTGGCTCGTGAACGGGACCGGATATGCGGAGATCGGGGCAGATGCCCTGAAACACACGAAGATCCTGCGCCTCGTCGGAGAAGTTCTTGGATTTGAGAATGCGTTCCTGTGCGTTTTAGTGGCGGCAGCGGCTATGATCCTCGGGCTGACCGGATTTCTGTATCTGCATTCCAAAAAGCAGGTTGACTTTTACAACTGTCTCCCGGTCAAAAGAGAGCAGCTGTTTGCTGTGAAGTTTTTGGACGGCTTCCTGATCCTCTTTGCGGCATATTTGATCAACATGATCGCTGCATTTGCGATCTTCTGCGGAAACGGGATCCAGGGAGGCAGCATCGTGAAGATGATGCTCTCTGCGTTCGCCACTCATATGGTAGGATTTTTACTGATCTATGCTGTGATGGTGATCGCGGTCCTGCTCACGGGAAACCTGTTCATCTCGATCCTCGGTGCAGGTGTTCTGTACGGCTATGCTCCGGCCATTTCCCTTTTGCTCAGTGTCCTGAAGGAATTTTTCTTTGTGACGACCGGAAGAAACAGCGATATGGGATGGATTGCGGAGTACGGATCCCCGATCGGATATTATGCAAAACTGATGGAAGCGGGACTCCGGATCTTCCATTCAGATCAGTTTTTTGATGATATCGATTATGGATATTCCAGGATCCAGATGAGTATCGGAAGCACGGGAACGGGCATGGGACTCTATAAGCTCTGTGTGATCGGCCTCCTTGCTGCAGTGCTCCTCACCGTCCTGGCGCTAATTCTCTATAAGCTCCGCCCCTCAGAGTCTGCCGGAAAAGCGATGGCCTTCAAAAAGACGCAGGCCCCGATCAAAGTCCTGCTCCTTGTGCCGGTCACAACGGCAGCGACGATCCTGCTGTGGAGTATTTACTACAGCCTGTCCTGGGCAGCTATCGGCTTTATCCTGGGACTTGTCCTCATGAGCTGCATGATCGAGATCATCTATCATTTCGATTTCTCGAAGCTCTTTTCGAATCCTGCCCAGACAGCAGCAGGGGGAGTCCTTGCCATTCTGCTGATCGGGATCTTCTGGACGGATGCGATCAGTTATGATTCGTATCTTCCGAACGAGAAGAACTTTAACTATGCATCGATCAATGCCTATCTCGACGATCTCGATTATGGGCTTCCGTACCGGAACGGAACCTCCTACGGATGGAAGTATCTGGATTACGGAAATTATGCGGATGAGAACATGAAACTTACCGATTACGCAAAAGTCCTCGCCTTCGCGGAGCACGGTGTGGAAGAGGCGAAGCTGCAGAGGGAGGCGAAGATCAAAGGAAATTCGACTTCCATTTATGATGACAGCGAGAGAATGATCTATGCGCAGGTTGGTTTCCATATGAAAAACGGAAAAACCGTTTACCGCTCCTACATGATCCCGCGCTCGGTACTCGGAAGCAGTCTCGATGAACTCTACGCATCGAGAGAGTACAAAGAGGGCACTTATCCGGTAATGTCCTACACACCGGAGAATATCACGGGGATCTACTGGATGACGGATGGAGACATCTCGGAGCTCAGGACGGACGATTCCATGAAGGCGGAGATCTTATCCGCCTACCAGGATGAGCTTGCAGGTCTGACGTTAAATGAGAGAGCGGTAAATGCACCGGTGGCTGCGCTGCGCTTCCTCACCACGGCTGAGCAGGAATACCTCACCGTGATCAGCAAACAGCGCGGAAATACTTCCTCTGGATTCCGCCTTGATGATATGAATAATGTAAACTTCTTCCCGGTCTATCCGTCCTTTACAAAGACGATCGCCCTTTTAAAACAGGCGGGTCTCGATGTGGAGCAGAGAATCTCCGTGGATGAAGTGGCTGCTGTAAAGATCCTGTATCCGGTGGACTATGAGACGGAGCAGACCGGGACAGATCCTCAGACAGGAGAGTCTGTCTTAGCGGCAGATATGGTGGCTGACGAGAGCACGGTGCAGGCGGAAGCTTCTTCGGATGAAGAAATGGCGATCGCGACGAGAACGTACGATGACAATTACCGGGCGATCACGATCGTAAACGATGGAGCGGAGGAAAACAGAAAGAAGATCGGAGAGGTCCTTTCGGCGAGTGCCTCGGATAACCTTCTCCAGAGAAACCGCCTCTGCACATATGAGAGCGGGATCGAGATCTATGTGGAACTGAAACCGTCGGGAGATGAGGTTCTGACCGGAACTCCGGAAGAACGCCTGTACCGGTTCGTTGGAACGACAATCCCGGAATTCCTGGATCAGACGTTAAATTACGATCAGATCGTGAATAAATCTGTAAACCAGGGGATCGGAGTCAGCGAAAGTGATTGATGGAATGGAACGTATCGTGTATAATCAGATCGTCTGAATGAAACAGGATTTACCACAGACCAGGCAGAGACGCCGGATACACCGGCAGCTGCCTGGTCTGTCGGGCGCATGAGACACCCGAACGTTCCCGGCAGATCGCTGCGCTGTGTGGAAATGGAGAATGGGATCATCCGGACAAAAGATTTATGGAGGTTTATCATGGAATTTTTTGGCAATATCATAAAGGGAGTCATGATCGGGATCGCAAACATCATTCCCGGCGTTTCCGGAGGAACGATGGCGGTTTCCCTTGGCATCTACGATCGGCTGATCGGTGCGGTTTCAGGTCTGTTTAAGGAGTTTAAGAAGAACATCGCATTCCTGATCCCGATCATCATCGGCTGCGGGATCGGGATCGTGGGATTTACCTATGCGATCGAATATCTGCTCGACAAGCACACATTTGTGACATGTATGGCGTTCGTGGGTCTGATCCTCGGCGGACTTCCTGCGATCATTTCCTCCATGAAGTCAAAGATGACTTCCGGCGGGATCGGCGTGTTCGGGATCCTGGCGTTTGTGATCGCCTTCGTGATCTCCGGTGGAATGCCGCTCTTAAAGGAGAGCAAGGACGCTCTGACCGTGATCGCAGTGACTCCGGTGAATATGGTGATCTTATTTATTCTCGGAGTTGTGGCTTCTGCGACGATGGTGATCCCGGGCGTATCCGGATCCATGATGCTCATGATCTTCGGATATTATTACGCGATCATCAATACGATCAAGACATTCCTCGACAATCTCCGTGCGTTTGATCTCATGGGAATGAAGGATGGGATCCTGCTTCTGGCTCCGTTCGGGATCGGCGTGATCCTCGGGATTTTCCTGATCGCAAAGCTGATCACGTTCCTCTTTGAAAAATACGGGGTTCAGACATTCTGTGCGATCCTGGGACTTGTGATCTCATCCCCGATCGCGATTTTTATCAACACGGGTCTCGTATCGAAGCTTGGTTCCCTGTCCATCTGGGAGATCTTATTCGGGATCGTTCTCATGGGCGCGGGTGCGTTTGTGACGGTGTTTGTGGGAGAAAAATAATAAAAGAAAACCGGCGCTGCTGCTGGGATTCGTGGAAAGGGATTCCTGCAGACATCGCCGGTTTTCTTTCTGTCAGATGGTTTATTCGTGATCTTCGGTCACATTTGCCGTAGTCTCGGCGGATCCGTCTTCGAATTTCTCATCCGGAACCGCTTCGCAGGCGCAGGTATCATCGGATGTTTCGTTTTCGGCTGTCTCAGCTGTTTCAGCAGTATCGACAACGTCGACAGGAGCATCCTCCGGCATCACTTCCGCGATCTTAGCACCGCACTTGCTGCAGAAAGCGGCGGTCTTCTCGATCCTTGCACCGCATTCCGGACAGTGGATGAATCCTTCCAGGGTGGAGAGCTTGTCCTGGAGTTCGTCGATCGTCTTTAAGCTTTCACGGATCAGGGCAAACTCAGCAGAGTAAGCTTCCTCGTCGACTGCGTTTGCGGCTTCGAAGACTCTCTTGCCGATCTGGGCGTACTGGCGGTTCACCGCCTCTTTTTCTCTGGAGATCTGTGTTTTTAACTGAACGGTGTCGGAAACTTCCTTCGTTTTCTGAGCGACCTGTTTTCCGGCCTCCGTGAGACTGCGCTTCATATCTGTAAAAAATGCCATATGCAATAGACTCCTTTCTGAATATGGATCGTGAGCGGCTGTGTGAGAACAGACGCTGGATATTATCTTTATTTTAGTCTTTTTTGTGGGAGAAGTCAATCATTATGCTGGCAGCGTAACGACTTTGGTAGGTTGAAGCGGAAGAGAAAGTGTGCTATGATAATAGTCAGTTTACACATCGGACCACAGTCCGGGGGAAAGAGAGGAACTATTATGGGAGAGAAGAGAAAACCAGCAACGATCTGTATCCAGAGCGGCTGGAAGCCGAAGAACGGGGAGCCGAGAGTTCTCCCGATCTATCAGAGCACAACCTTTAAATATGAGACGAGCGAGCAGATGGGGCGTTTGTTCGATCTGGAAGAGGACGGATATTTCTATACAAGACTCGCAAACCCGACGAACGACGCAGTCGCAGAAAAGATCTGCGAGCTGGAAGGCGGTGTCGCTGCGATGCTGACTTCCTCTGGACAGGCTGCAAACTACTACGCAGCCTTCAATATCTGCAACGCAGGTGACCATATCATCAGCGCGGCAACGATCTACGGAGGAACCTCCAACCTGTTTACCGTTACGATGAAAAAACAGGGGATCGATGTGACGCTCGTTGATCCGGATGCACCGGAGGAGGAGATCGAGAAGGCGTTCCGCCCGAACACAAAGATGGTATTCGGCGAGACGATCGCAAACCCGGCGTTAGTTGTTCTCGATATCGAGAAGTTTGCCCGCCTTGCGCATAAACACGGCGTACCGCTGATCGTGGACAACACGTTCGCAACTCCGATTAACTGCCGCCCGTTCGAGTGGGGAGCAGATATCGTGACACACTCCACGACAAAATATATGGATGGCCATGCGATGACTGTCGGCGGCTGTATCGTTGACAGCGGAAACTTCGACTGGAATGCCCATGCGGACAAATTTCCGGGACTTACGACACCGGATGAGTCTTACCATGGAATCGTGTATACAGAGCGTTTTGGAAAGAAAGCGTACATCACAAAGGCGACAGCCCAGCTGATGCGTGACCTCGGATCGATTCCGTCCCCGATGAATTCCTTCCTCTTAAATGTCGGACTGGAGACTTTACACCTCAGAATGCCGAGACACTGTGAGAATGCACAGAAGGTAGCAGAGTGGCTGCTCGCGAGAGAGGATGTTGCCTGGGTCAACTATCCGGGACTCAAAGACAACAAGTACCATGCGCTCGCGGAGAAATATATGCCGAACGGAAGCTGCGGCGTGATCTCCTTCGGCTTAAAGGGCGGAAGACAGGCAGCAGGCGAATTTATGGACAAACTGAAATTCGTTGCGATCGTTACCCATGTCGCTGACGCGAGAACGTGCATCCTTCATCCGGCGAGCCATACCCACCGCCAGCTGACCGATGAGCAGCTTGTGGAGGCCGGAGTTGATCCGTCCCTGATCCGCTTGAGCGTCGGGATCGAGGATGTGGATGACATTATCGAAGATTTAAGACAGGCACTGGAAGATTAAAAACAGTTTTGCAGATCAGCCGACTGATCGGAGACTGATATGGACGAGATAAGTTGAGGCATAATATATGATGGAAATGGATGAAATGAAGGGAAAGGGAAAACGCGGACTTTTGAGAGTCGTATTCGGACGAACTGCGTTCTTCCTCTTATTTATCGCGCTGCAGCTGGCAGTGCTGTACTGGGTCTATGTGTGGCTGGACAAGCGATACCAGGCATGGGGATATGGTTCCTTTGCTGTGATCAGCGCGATCCTCACGATCCATATCCTGAATGAAAAGCAGAACGCGAGCTTTAAGATGGCCTGGCTGGTCCCGGTCCTCCTGTTCCCGGTATTCGGAACCCTGTTTTATGTGTTTGTCCAGCTCCAGACAGAGACGAAGATCTTTGCGAGACGGATCGAACAGGTGAAAAAGAAGACGGATCATTACCTTGATCAGGACCCGGATGTCTGTAAGAGACTGGAACTCAGGAGCCGGAGCAATTCTAATCTCAGCCATTATATGAAGGAGAGCGGCGGCTATCCTACCTGGGACCGGACGAATTTCAAGTATTTCCCGCTGGGAGATGACTTCTATGAAGATGTTCTCCGGGAGCTTCAGAAGGCGAAGCGCTATATTTTTATCGAGTATTTTATTATCGCAAAAGGAGTTATGTGGGACTCCATCGTGAAGATCCTGGAGCAGAAGGTGAAGGAAGGTGTCGAGGTGCGGATCCTCTACGACGGAATGAACTCCTTCTCAAATCTGCCTCATGACTATCCGAAGGAGCTGGAGGCAAAGGGGATCCACTGCCAGATCTTTAATCCGATCCGCCCGGCGATCTCGACAAGCCAGAATAACCGCGATCACAGAAAGATCCTCGTGATCGACGGCCATACGGCATATACCGGAGGAGTGAATCTTGCGGATGAGTATATCAACCGGAAAGTCCGCTTCGGACACTGGAAGGACAATGCGATCCGCTTAAAGGGCGATGCGGTGAATAATTTTACCGTGATGTTTCTCCAGATGTGGGACGTCTGTGTGAAAAAGCTGGACTCCGATTTCGATTACAGCAGATATCTGGACACCGGCGATTATTTCCACGCCCCGGAGCTCAACATGGACGGCTTTTCCATTCCGTTTTCCGACAGCCCGATCGACGGGGAGCCGGTCGGACACCAGCTCTACTTGGACATCATCTACCAGGCGAGAAAATATGTGTACATCATGACTCCGTATCTGGTTCTGGATGACGATATGATCACGGCGCTCACCTATGCGGCAAAGCGCGGTGTGGATACAGTGATCATCATGCCGCATATCCCGGACAAGAAATCGGCGTTCATGCTGGCACATTCCTACTATACGGAGCTGATTGAGGCCGGTGTAAAGGTATATGAGTATCTTCCGGGCTTTGTCCATTCCAAGACATTCGTCAGTGATGGGGAGAAGGCAGTCGTCGGATCTGTAAACATGGACTTCAGGAGCCAGTACCTGAATTTTGAATGCGGTGTTTATATCTATGAGAATCCGGTCGTGAAGGATATCCGGTATGATTTTGATGAGACATTAAAGAAATGTGTCCGGATGACGAAGGAGAGTGTGGATGCACTTCCGACACTCCATAAATTCTGCGGAAAGGCGATGCGGCTCATTGCACCGCTGATGTAAAAAGAATCAGACGAAAAAATGGAGCAGAGAAGATCTGCTCCATTTTGTTTTCACTTGTTGAAATCCTGTGACGCAAAAGACCCTGTTATTCGTTTCCGCTCTTATCACTGAGCGGATCTGCAGAGGCTGTATTGACGGATGCTTCCGCGCGTTCCCTGAGACTTACTGAGGCATTTTCTTTTTTGTAAGCGGAGATGGCCTCAGCGATCCGTTCTTTAATGTACTGATCCTTTTCTAGTTTTCGTTCCGCTTCGTCCGGATTGTCGAGGATCGGCACAAAGAGAAATCTGCGGACAGCAAAGAGGATCGCGACGGCAATACAGCCGATGAGCGCCTCTTTTATGGCAAGGTGATCGATGACCATCTGTCTTGCGACAGAGAAGAGAAGAACTTCGACGATAGAGTCGATATCATGGCGGCAGAACATCTTCAGAAGCTCGACACCGATGACGAGATCAAAACTTTTCTTCATAAAGTCTGAGAGATCAAAGCCGTTGTCAAGATACAGACTGTACAGGTTTTGCGGGACCGGTATGAACGCGATACAGATCGCGACGATCAGGATCAGGGCACAGGCGATCTCAAGATAAGAGGAGACTTTCATGAGAAAAAGCTGTGCCCGCTGGATCCGTGGGCTGGTGTAATGTTTCATGTGGGGTACCTCCTGGGTGAATTTATCTCAGTCTGATAAGATCCCGGCTGCGTCCGGCCGGTAAAAAGCATCAGACTTATATACAACGTGAAAGCGTTCAGAAGATCCGATTCCATATGCCGGAAAAGTCATGACTTTTGTAACTTTAGACAATATGGACAAATAATTAAGAATATTATACAAAAATTTAGCAATGTTTTCAATTATAAATGTCGCTTGTGCAAGAAAAAATACAGGATCTGTTTTCCGGCTGACGACAGTGCCCGGGGAAGGAGCACCGTGTACAGTCACCGGGTGACGCCATGTTCACAATTTTTTAATAGAAAATTTTTTGCTTTTTGATTACAGATATGTTACACTAATGTTTGTATGTGCATGACAGGGACAATTGTCCCTGCCCACAAAACGCGCTGCTTCGTCTGATCGGAACGTGACAGACGGGGAGCGGAAATCGGAAACAGCATGGAGAGAAACATATGAATGATGATAAAGATACGGTAAACTATATGGATTCAATCAATAAAGCGAGCAGAAAGCGGAGAAGAAAACCGTCTTTCTGGGAACGCTACGGGATCCTGGTGATCGGCGCAGCAGTTCTTGCGGTGATCGCTCTGGCGGTATTGTTCGGAGGAAAGGCTGTGACTGCGGTCCGCTCAAAGATGGCGGCAGCACAGGCGGCTTCCGAGTCGGCGGCGGAGAGCGAGAGTGCGGAGGAGTCTTCCCTTGCGGCGGAAGAGGAGAGCCGCGCTGAGATCGAATCAGAGTCTGAGGCGAGAGATGCGAAGATCCAGGAAGTGATCGATTCCTATTCAAATCTCGGGATCGCGAAGGTGACAGGATACCTGAATATCAGAAAAGACCCGGACGGAGCGGCGAATGTCGTCGGAACGCTCTCGGACGGAAGTGCCTGTGAGATTTTAGAGACTCTGGATGGCTGGGTAAAGATCAGCTCCGGGGAAGTTGAGGGATATGCAAGCTCCGAATACATCCTCACCGGGGATGAGGCGAAAGAGGCTGCGAAGGACCTCGTGAAGGAGCGCGCCTATATTACGGCGGATAACCTGAATATCCGTGAGACTCCGTCCACAGACGGACAGATCGTCGGAAAATGCCTGCAGGGAGAGCTTCACGAGATCGTCGGGGAAGAGAATGGCTGGTATAAGATCTCCGGCGGTTACATCTCTGCGGATTATGCGGAGAAACGCTTCTGTATGAATGAGGCGAACAAGCTGGATATGAAGGCGATGGTCTTAAATTTCTATGACCGTCCCGGTGTTTCCAATGTCTCAAACTATCTGAATATCCGTGCTGGTGCCGGGGAAAATGAGAAGATCATCGGAAAACTCCCGAGCTATGCCGGATGCGAGATCCTGGAGGATGCGAACGGCTGGTACAAGATCAGTTCGGGCGGGATCACCGGATATGTAAAGAGCGATTATATCCTCACCGGAGACGAGGCTAAGCAGGCGGCGATGAACCATGCGGAGTTAATGGCGATCGTCCATGCGGACCGACTGAATGCGAGAACGGAGCCGTCCACCGATGCGAAGATCTGGACACAGATCTCTGAGAACGAGCGCTACCATGTCGCAGAACAGCTTGACGGCTGGGTAAAGATCGAATTTGATGAGAGCGGCGAGGGAGACGGAGATGATGAGATCTCGGCGGCCTATGTATCTTCCGAGTTCGTGGAGGTACGGTACGCCCTTTCCGAGGCGATCAAGTTCTCCCCGACGGAGGAGAGCGCGTCCTTAAGGAGCCGGATCGTAAACTACGCGATGAAATTCCTTGGAAATCCGTATGTATGGGGCGGAACGAGCCTCACAAAGGGAGCGGACTGCTCCGGATTTACGATGTCCGTCATGAAGAACTTCGGAATCTCCCTCCCGCATTATTCCGGATCCCAGGCAAAGAGCGGAAAACGGATCAAGTCGAGCGAGATGCGTCCGGGTGATCTGGTATTCTACGGAAACAGCCGTGGAAAGATCAATCATGTTGCAATGTATATCGGAAACGGGCAGGTCATCAATGCGGCGAGCCGCCGGAGCGGGATCAAGATCTCGACCTGGAATTACCGCACACCGATCTGTATCGTGGATGTGATCGGAAACCGTTCTTAAAACGGAGAATGACTCAAAACAGAATATGATTTCCTGAAATGGAATGGATAGGAAAACTCCTTTCTGTGCATACTGGGGATACCTGGTATGTCGGAAAGGAGTTTTTTGATATGAATGAAAAGGAACAGAAGGAGATAAAGGCGGAGGAGGAACGGATCCGGGAGAACGGTCAGGCGACGCTTGAGGAGAACGGAAAGCGGATCCATCTTTTGTCGATCATCGGGGAGATTGAGGGACATGAGAACCTGTCGGGAAGCACAAAGACGACGAAATATGAACATATCCTGCCGGAGCTCGCCAAGGTGGAGAGCGATGAGACGATTGGCGGTGTCCTGATCCTTGTCAACACGATCGGCGGGGATGTGAGCTGCGGACTGGCACTGGCGGAGATGATCGCCTCCTTAAGCAAGCCGACGGTGTCTCTTGTCATCGGGGACAGCCATTCGATCGGAGTTCCGCTTGCAGTGGCATCGGATTATTCTTTTATTGTGCCGACCGGAACGATGCTGGTGCATCCGGTGCGCATGAGCGGGATGGTGATCGGAACGGCACAGACGTATGAATATTTTGAGATGATCGAGGAGCGGATCATAAGTTTTGTGTCGGAGCACAGCCGGATCGACAGGGAAAGACTGAAAAAGCTCATGCACAATACAAAAATGCTGACAAAGGATCTCGGGACCGTACTTGTCGGAAAAGAGGCGGTGGAGTGCGGCCTTATCGACGGGGAAGGCGGGATCCGGGACGCGATCGGGAAATTAAACAGGATGATGGAAGAGACTGTTACTTTTCGCAGGTAGAATTTTCGAAACCGAAAATATGTTCGATTTGTGACTTCTTACGGTTGCATTTTGAAAATTTTTTTTGTATACTATACTTTGGGGTACTTGACCTGTAAAATAAAAGGGGGAAAAGCACTTGGCTGGAACCAGGAAACAAAAAGAAACGACAAAACAATCACAGACGTCCGCGAGAACGAGATCATCATCAACAGCGAAGACAACAGGAAGATCCGCACAGGCGTCTAAAAATAAGACAGCAAAAAATCAGACAAGATCCACGGCAAAGAAGAGAGAGCCGGAACCGGAGTACGAGGAGGACACTGGATTTTTACAATCCGAAGCGGTGATCCTCGGAACATTCGCGGTATGTGTGCTGTTATTTTTAAGCAACTTCCATATCTGCGGATTTCTCGGGAATTTCTTCAGCCAGATCATGCTGGGTGTATTTGGCTGTATCGGCTATCTTGCACCGCTCCTGCTTTTCGCGGAGCTGTTATTTTACGCCTCAAATAAGGGAAATATCCGCGCGGTCTACAAGATGATCGCGGTGGAGGTCCTGCTGATCGTGCTCTGCGGACTTGCGCAGCTGATCTTTGGAGGCGGATACCAGGAAGGGCAGACGATCCTCGATATCTACCAGTCTGCCGGCGCGAGCGGGCTCGGCGGCGGTGTGATCGGCGGCGTCCTCGTCATGATCCTTCACACAGCGGTCGGAACGATCGGAGCCTATGTGGTCCTCATCGTGTTCATGATCATCTCCCTGGTATGCATCACGGAGAGATCGTTCGTGTCCGCGGTGAAGAGCGGAAGCGGAAAAGCCTACCAGTACGCGAAGGAAGATTACAGCAGAAGAAAAGAGATCCATGAGGAGCGCCAGGCTGAAAAGCGCAGACTGCGGGAAGAACAGCGCGTCCAGGGTGTAAACCTTGCGGCGACGGATTTCTCGAAAAATCCGGATTTCGGCGGGATCGCCGGCGGATATATGGGGGTTGTGGATGCCGAGGCGGTTTCTGAAACGGACGTGACGGAGGAGAAACAAGCAGCCTCCGGTACATATCATGAGGAAAAACAGGGTCAAAGATCAGAGGCGAAGCAGATGCAGCCGGATCCGGCCGATATCTTCAAAGGAAAGATCACGATGGGCGGATGTCCTCTTGAGGAGGCGGATGTCTCCCGGGAAGAGAGAACGGCGGAATCCCGTCCGGCGGAAGAGACTGCAAAGAATACAGAACGAGTTCCGTTTGCGGAAGCTCCGGCATCGGCCGGAACCCGTGAGGACGAGGACGTGTTTATCCGTCATGGGGAGAATGCCTTTGATGATCCGGATCTTTTCCCGGATGAAAAGAAGAGGGAGACGGAAGCCTGGGAGAGAAAACCGAAGGTGTCTGTCTTATCCAACATTCCGGATATCCCTGTCGGGGAGTCTGGGGAGGACGGTGAGATCCTCGCCGCGATGAGAAGAGACGCAGAGAGGAAAGCAAAGATCTTCCGCTCAGAGACTCCGGAGCAGAATGAGAGCGCAGAGAACCGGGAACCTTCAGAGATGCCGGAGACGGTATCCGCAGAGGGCGGACAGAAAATAGAAGCGGAGACAGGAGCAAAGAGCGGGGAAATGACCGCTGCCGCTGCTGAAAGCGAACCTGTATCCGTATCTGAAACCGCGGAAACTCCGAAAACGTCCCGGATTTCAGAAGAAAAGTCCGTGATGGATCTGACAGATGATGAACTTCTCGATACGGAGCCGTATGTGGAAAATGACGATTACTGGATCCAGGCGGCTGCGGAGCCGGGAAGCCGCGCTTACAGAGCGGCCCATCCGGAGAGTGCGGAGCACGATGGTCCTGTGACAGAGTTCCATGACGACAGCGAAACGGACGAATGGGCTGAGGAAACCAGTCCGTCAAAAGTACAGGAGATCCCGGAGCCCGGACCAGGACCGGCGGATCCGATCGTGGAACCGGCGCCGGCTGCATCCGGACAGTCAGACATGGAACAGCCGACGTACCAGGAAGATCGTTCACCGGACCGTCCGGCAGCCCGCGAATCTGCAGACGACAGGCGCAGGGTCGTGACCGCTTCCGGCAAGGTGATCGAAACGGACACAGAAGAGATCATAAAGAAAAAAGCGGAAGCGAGAAAGCGGGAAGCTGCCGAGAGAGAAGAGGCAGGAAACGAAGTCTTAAAGGAGATCAAACAGACGGAGGAAAAACCGAAGAAACCGTATGTGATCCCTCCGCTTGATCTCTTAAAGAAAGGTGTTCCTGTGACGGGACAGTCGGGGCAGGAATTTAAGGATACCGCGATCAAACTTCAGCAGACACTCCGGAACTTCGGCGTTGGGGTCACTGTGACGAATATCAGCTGCGGCCCGACGGTCACCCGGTATGAGCTTCACCCGGAACAGGGCGTGAAGGTGAGCAGGATCCTGTCTTTAGCGGACGATATCAAGCTGAATCTCGCGGCGGCGGATATCCGTATCGAGGCGCCGATCCCAGGAAAGGCGGCCGTCGGGATCGAGGTCCCGAACAAGGTCAACAGCATCGTATATCTGCGTGATCTTCTGGAGAGCCCGGAATTTAAAAACCATAAGTCAACGCTGGCGTTCGCCGTCGGAAAGGATATCGGCGGCCAGGTCGTCGTTGCGGATCTCGCGAAGATGCCGCATCTTCTGATCGCAGGACAGACAGGTTCCGGTAAATCCGTGGGGATCAATACAATGATCATGAGCCTCATCTACCGGTCGTCACCGGATGACGTAAAACTCATCATGATCGACCCGAAGGTGGTGGAACTTTCTGTATATAACGGGATCCCGCATCTTCTGATCCCGGTCGTGACCGACCCGAAAAAGGCGGCCGGCGCGCTCAACTGGGCAGTTGCGGAGATGATGGACCGCTACAACAAATTTGCGGCCTCAAATGTCCGTGATCTGAAGGGATATAACGCGAAGGTTCAGACTCTGGCGGAGAGCGGGGATATCCCTGCTGATCAGATCCCGAAGAAACTGCCGCAGCTCGTCATCATTATCGATGAGCTGGCGGATCTTATGATGGTCGCTTCCAATGAGGTGGAGGACGCGATCTGCCGTCTGGCACAGCTCGCCCGCGCTGCGGGGATCCATCTTGTGATCGCGACCCAGCGTCCGTCCGTCAACGTCATCACAGGCGTGATCAAGGCGAACGTGCCGTCACGAATTGCCTTTTCTGTCGCATCCGGCGTGGATTCGAGAACGATCCTCGATATGAATGGCGCGGAGAAACTGTTAGGAAACGGCGATATGCTGTTTTACCCGTCCGGCTATCCGAAACCGCTCCGTGTTCAGGGCGCTTTCGTCTCGGACGGCGAGGTATCAAATGTAACCGAGTTCTTAAAAGAACAGAACACGGATGCAGGATATAACACGGAAATCGAAAAGAAACTGAGCCAGTCCTCCTTCGGAGGAGGAGCGGGCGGACAGAATGAACGGGACGCGCTCTTTACGGACGCGGGCAAGTTCATTATCGAAAAGGATAAAGCGTCGATCGGTATGCTGCAGAGAATGTTCAAGATCGGCTTTAACCGCGCTGCCCGGATCATGGATCAGCTTGCCGAGGCCGGTGTTGTAGGTGAGGAAGAAGGAACGAAGCCAAGGAAAATCTTAATGTCCATGGAAGAGTTCGAAGAATTCCTGGAAGCAGGATACTAGGAACTGCGGCAGCTGTGTGGATATCAGACGGCTGCCGGACGCGAACTGCGCAGGTCCACTGAAAAGTTATGCTACTACAAAAGGAGGATACCGATTATGAAGACCGATATCGAGATTGCACAGGAGACAAAGATGCTCCCGATCACTACCGTTGCATCCCAGTATGGAATCACTGAGGATGACCTGGAACTTTATGGAAAGTACAAGGCAAAGATCTCCAATGAGCTCTGGCAGGAGATCAAAGACAGACCGGACGGAAAACTCGTTCTGGTGACAGCGATCAACCCGACTCCGGCAGGAGAGGGAAAGACGACCACCAGTATCGGACTTGCCCAGGCGATGGCAAAATGCGGAAAGAAAGCAATGCTTGCCCTCCGTGAACCGTCCCTCGGACCGTGCTTTGGGATCAAAGGCGGAGCTGCCGGCGGCGGGTATGCCCAGGTTGTTCCGATGGAGGACTTAAACCTTCATTTTACCGGTGATTTCCATGCGATCACAACGGCAAACAACCTTCTGGCTGCTCTCCTGGACAACCACATCCAGCAGGGAAATGCACTTGGGATCGACCCGAGACAGATCCTCTGGAAGAGATGCCTGGACATGAATGACCGTGTGCTCAGAAATATCGTTGTCGGCCTCGGTGCAAAGGCGGACGGCTTTGTCCGTGAAGACCACTTTGTGATCACGGTTGCCTCCGAGATCATGGCGATCCTCTGTCTGGCGACGGATATGAAGGACTTAAAGGAACGTCTCGGAAAGATCATCGTAGCATATAATTTCGCGGGAGAACCGGTGACAGCGAAGGACCTCAACGCAGTCGGCTCCATGGCAGCGCTCTTAAAAGACGCTATCAAGCCGAATATGGTCCAGACCCTGGAGCACACAGGCGCCCTTGTACATGGCGGACCGTTCGCGAACATCGCCCACGGATGCAACAGCGTTATGGCAACAAGAACCGCATTAAAACTTGCTGACGTTGCGATCACGGAGGCAGGATTCGGCGCGGATCTCGGAGCTGAGAAGTTCTTCGATATCAAATGCCGCAAGGCCGGCATCCATCCGGACGCAGTCGTTCTCGTTGCGACCGTGCGCGCGTTAAAGTATAATGGCGGTGTTCCGAAGGACCAGCTCTCCGAGGAGAACCTTGACGCGTTAAAGAAGGGAATCGTAAACCTGGAGAAACATATCGAGAATATCCAGAAATACCACGTTCCGGTCGTAGTTACCTTGAACTCCTTCCTCACAGACACCGAGGCGGAGTACGAGTTTATCCGGAATTTCTGCGAGGAGAGAGGATGTGAGTTCGCTCTGTCCGAAGTATGGGCAAAAGGCGGCGACGGCGGTATCGAGCTCGCAAAGAAGGTATTAAATACTCTGGAGACAAAGAAGAGCGATTTCGCTCCGTTATATCCGGATGAGATGGGAATCTCCAACAAAATCGAGACGATCGCGAAGGAGATCTACGGAGCCGGAAGCGTAAGCTATTCCCCGGCGGCGAAGAAGGCAATCGCAAAGATCACAGAGATGGGATTCGGCGATCTTCCGGTCTGCATGGCGAAGACCCAGTATTCCTTATCTGACGACCAGAAGAAGCTGGGACGTCCGGAGGGATTTGATCTGACTGTGCGCGACGTCTATGTGTGCGCGGGTGCCGGCTTTGTGGTTGCGCTCACAGGTGCGATCATGACAATGCCGGGACTTCCGAAAAAACCGGCGGCGGACAATATCGACGTGGATGAGAACGGAAAGATCACAGGACTGTTCTAAATTATAAAAGTGAAAGAAAACTTGCAGGCGGGCGCTTTTTGTTCCCGCCTGTGCGGGTTATGGGAAAGGATGACGACAGTGGTAATTGGAGATTGGTTAAAACGCATGAAATATGTTCTGGTTTCCGGCAGTCTGGATCAGAACGTGGATGAAGTGATCTATGATTCAAGAAAGGCGAGACCGGATTCTGTGTTCGTGTGCATTCAGGGCAGCACCAGGGATTCCCATGAGTTTATCCCGGATGTGTTAAAGGCGGGCTGCAAGGTCCTCGTGATAGAAAAAGAAGTGGAAGTCCCGGCAGATGTGACGGTGATCCGGGTAGAAAACGGAAGACTTGCACTGGCGGAACTCTCCGCGGCGAGATTCGGCTATCCGGCGGAGAAGCTGATCACGATCGGGATCACCGGGACAAAGGGAAAGACCACGACGAGCTACATGATCAAGGCGGTCCTGGAAGCCGCCGGAAAGAAGACCGGGCTTATCGGAACGAACGGAGCTGTCATCGGGGATGAGAAATTCCCGACCTCCAATACGACTCCGGAATCCTATGTGGTGCAGGAGTATTTCCACAAGATGGTGGAGGCCGGCTGCGAGTGCTGCGTGATGGAGGTTTCCTCCCAGGCACTGATGCTGCACAGAGTCGGCGGGATCATGTTTGATTACGGCCTGTTCACAAATATTTCCCCGGACCATATCGGGCCGAAGGAGCATAAGAGCTTCGAGGAATATCTTTTCTATAAATCAAGACTTCTGACTGCTTGCAAAACAGGTGTCGTGAACCGTCTGACCGACCACTATGAGGAGATCACCCGTGATGCATCCTGCAGACTGGTGACATACGCGCTGGGCGGGAATGCAGATTTTACAGGTGATGACATTCACTATGCGTCAGACCATGATTTCGTGGGGATCGAATTCTCCGTCCACGGACCGCTCAACGACAGAGTCCGTGTGGGAATGCCGGGAAAATTCAATGCGGACAACGCTCTTGCGGCTCTCGCAGTGTGCTCTCTTGCGCTCTCCGGCGGAAGCGGAAACCTGGATGAAAAAACGCAGAAAGCAGTCCTTACTTCCCTTGAAAATGTCCGCGTGGACGGCCGCATGGAGATCGCCTATGTGTCAAAAACGTGCAGCGTGATCGTCGATTACGCGCACAATGCGGTCAGCATGGAAAGCCTGCTCTCGACACTCCGGGATTATCATCCGAAGCGTCTCGTCTGCGTCTTCGGCTGCGGCGGAAACCGTGCGAGGGACCGCAGATATTCCATGGGCGAGATCGGCGGAAAGATGGCGGATCTCTGCATCATCACAGCCGACAACCCGCGGTTTGAGAAGAATGAGGACATTATCAAAGATATCGAAGTTGGTCTTGCAAAGACGGACGGAAAGTATATCGTGATCCCGGACAGACGGGAAGCGATCTTTTACGCGATCCACAACGCTGAGGAAGGCGACATGATCGCGATCATCGGAAAAGGCCATGAAGACTACCAGGAGATCGAGGGAGTAAAGCACCATTTCCTTGACCGGGAAGTTGTGGAAGAGGCAGTAAAGGAGATTGGAAAGTAATGGAGAACGTAAGTGTTCAGGATATCGTTCGTGCCACCGGGGGCATGCTGCTCTCCGGAAACAGCGATGCCCTGTTAAATAAGATCCGTCTGGATTCCAGACAGGTGGAGGCGGGAGACCTCTTTGTGCCGATCATCGGTGAGAAGGTCGATGCGCACCGTTTTTTACCGCAGGTGGCTGAAAACGGCGCCGGCGCTGTCCTCACGAGTGAACAGAACGCGAAGACAGAGGAGATGGAAAAGACTTCCTGCGCATGGATCGCTGTGGATGACACGAAGAAAGCGCTCCAGGCAGTGGGACGTTATCTCAGAAAGCGCCTGACATTGCCAATCGTCGGCGTTACAGGAAGTGTCGGAAAGACTACGACGAGAGAGATGATCGCAGCGGCCCTCTCTGCCCGTTACCATGTATACAAGACTCCGGGAAACAGCAACAGCCAGGTCGGCGTCCCGATCACTGTGTCCGAGATCACAAAGGCGGATGAAGTCGGTGTCCTGGAGCTTGGAATGAGCGAGCCGGGCGAGCTCACCGTGATCGCGCAGATCGCAAAGCCGGATATCGCAGTGATCACAAATATCGGGATCACCCACATCGAGCAGCTTGGATCGCGCGAGAATATCTATAAAGAAAAGATGACGATCCAGGACGGACTTTCCGACGGCGGCGTTCTCGTCTTAAACGGCGATGACGATATGCTGCAGAAGACAAAAGGAAAGGACGGCGTGAAGACCGTCTACTACGGAACCGGTGAAAACTGTGATTACCGCGCGGTGGATCTCGTCCTCACGGACGGAAAAGCTGAATTTACGGCGCTCCACGGCGGAAAGACACAGAAGATCCGCCTGAATGTCATGGGCATGCACAATGTGATGAATGCCATGGCGGCCATCGCGGTCTGCTGTGAGCGCGGCATGACGATGGCGGAGGCAGCGGAGGGACTTTTGACGTTCCACGGCTTCAAACACCGCCAGCAGGTCTATGCGGACGGACGCTTCACGGTGATGGACGATTCCTATAATGCAAGCCCGGCATCCATGAAAGCGGCGCTCGATGTATTTAAGGGACTCACCGGAAAGCGCCACATCGCTGTCCTTGCGGATATGAAGGAGCTCGGAGAAAATTATCTGGCCTACCACAGGGAGGTCGGTGAATACGCGGCAAATTCCGGGGTGGATCTCGTTGTGACACTCGGAGAGGCGAGCAAGTGTCTTGCGGAAGGCGTCCGTGCGGTGAAGGAGATCCCGGTCGTGGAGTTTTTAGACCGCGACGAGATGGTGAAGTATCTGGAGCAGGAAGTAAAAGACGGAGACTGTATCCTCTTTAAAGGATCCAACTCCATGGGACTTTCCGCTGTCGCGGACAAATTTGCGGAACTGGAAGAGAAGTAACATAAAAACTGCTATAAAGCTTCTCAAAGAAAGGAGGGACCCGGATTGGAACAGTACGCGGACATTATCATTGATCTTTCTGTAAAAAATGTGGACCGGATCTTCCAGTACCGGATCCCGGCCCATCTGAGAGAAGCTGTAAAACCGGGGGTACAGGTAAATGTCCCGTTCGGAAAGGGTGACACGGTGCGGAAGGGCATCGTCGTCGGGCTCTCGACGGAGACGGACTACGACCCGGAAAAGATGAAAGAGCTCATGTCGGTGGAGGAAGGTGCGGTCCCGATCCGTACCCAGATGATCTGTCTGGCGTTCTGGATGAAGGACCGCTATGCGACCACGATGAACCAGGCGTTAAAGACGGTCCTCCCCGTGAAGGTGAAAGTGACGCCCAGGGAGGAGCGGGTGATCGTTTCCTTAAAACCCCGGGAGGAGATCGAGACGCTGCTCATAGAAGCGGAAAAGAAGAAATTCCGGGCAAGAGTCCGGCTTTACCGGGCGCTCCTGGAAAACGATGAACTGCCGTTAAAGCTCACATCGGAGAAACTCGGCGTCACATCCGCTACATTAAAACCGCTGGTGGAAAAAGAGATCGTCGAATTAAAAGCGGCGCCGAAGGAACCGGGACACCTGGGAAGCTTTTCATCCGCGCGGAATATTTCCCTGAATGAGGAACAGAGACGGGCAGCAGAGACTGTGATCCGGGACTATGATTCCGGACTGAGAAATACCTATCTGCTCTACGGGATCACGGGAAGCGGAAAGACGGAAGTCTATATGGAACTCATCGATCATGTCCTGCGGGAGGGCAGACAGGCGATCGTTCTGATCCCGGAGATCTCCCTGACTTACCAGACCGTGATGCGCTTTTACCGGAGATTCGGAAACCGGGTCGGGATCATGAATTCCAGGCTTTCGGCCGGTGAGCGCTATGAACAGTCGGAACGGGCGGCAAACGGGGAGATCGACATCATGATCGGTCCTCGTTCCGCTCTTTTTACACCGTTCCCGGATCTCGGCCTCATCATCATCGATGAGGAACATGAAGGCGCATATAAGAGTGAGACGGCGCCGAGGTACGATGCGAGAGAGGTGGCGCGCGTCCGGGCAGATATGAGCGGGGCGGTCCTTGTTCTCGGATCTGCGACTCCGTCCGTGGAGAGCTACTACCGGGCGGAACGGGGGGAGTACCGGCTTCTGACACTCACAAAGAGAGCGAAGGAGAACAGCCGCCTGGCGGGAGTCCACATCGTGGATCTCAGGGAAGAACTCGCAGAGGGAAACCGCTCGATCTTCAGCCAGAAGTTAAAGAAACTGATCGAAGACCGGCTGGAGAAAAAACAGCAGGTGATGCTGTTCATGAACCGGCGAGGATATGCGGGCTTTGTGTCCTGCCGTTCCTGCGGAAAAGCGATGAAATGCCCGCACTGTGACGTGAGTCTTACCTACCACAGAAATGGCCGGTTAAAGTGTCACTACTGCGGATTTGAACGCCCGCTCCCGGATCGATGCCCGTCCTGCGGATCCCCGTTTATCGCGCCGTTCGGGACCGGGACTCAGAAGCTGGAAGAGTTCACAAAGCGGGAGTTCCCGACTGCCCGCGTGCTTCGGATGGACGCGGACACGACTGCAAAAAAAGGGGCTCATGAGGAGATCCTCGCCACCTTCGCGGAGGGGGGCGCGGACATCCTGATCGGGACCCAGATGATCGTAAAGGGACACGATTTCGAAAATGTGACGCTTGTGGGTGTCATGGCGGCGGACCTCTCCCTCTATGCGCCTGATTTTAAGAGCGCGGAGCGGACCTTTGAACTCCTGACCCAGGCGTCTGGCCGTGCGGGCCGCGGGGATCTTTCGGGGGATGTGGTGATCCAGACCTACGCGCCTGACCACTATGCGGTCTCCTCGGCAGCCGAACAGGATTATCTGCAGTTCTACCGGCAGGAACTTCTCTACCGGAAGATGATGGGATATCCGCCGCTCGTGGGACTCCTGACGATCGGTCTTTCTTCAAAGAGGGAGGCAGATGTTGTCCGGGCGTCGGAGGACTTAAAACGCGTTATCCTGCGGGAATACGCTCTGGACGGGCTGAAAGTCATCGGCCCTGTGGAGGATTCCCCGTATAAACTTAATGATAATTACAGAAAAATTTTATATATGAAACATGAAAGTTATGATATACTATTAAAAATCAGAAATTCTGCCCGGAAACGGGAGACCATCCCGGATCTCTTCCGGAATGTGTTTGTGCAGTACGATCTGACGTGACATCATGTTTCGGCAAAAACAATGCGGGAGCCTTTCTGGCCCCGGTATCATAAATATGAGAGGAAATAAGATAAAATGGCAATCAGACAGATTAGAACCATCGGAGATGAGATCCTTACAAAACCGTGCAAACCGGTAAAAGAAATGAATGAGAGAACGATCGAACTCATTGAGGATATGTTTGAGACAATGTACGAGAGCAACGGCTGCGGTCTTGCGGCTCCGCAGGTAGGTGTTCGCAAGCGCATCGTGGTCATCGATGTGGATGACGGAAACCAGTATGTACTGATCAACCCGGAGATCCTTGAGACGAGCGGCAGCCAGACAGGACAGGAAGGTTGCTTAAGCGTTCCGGGAAAATGCGGACAGGTGACCCGCGCGGAGCATGTAAAGGCAAAAGCGCTCAATGAAAATATGGAGGAATACGAGATCGAGGCGGACGGACTTCTTGCCAGATGCATTCTCCATGAGTGCGACCACCTGGACGGAAAACTTTATGTGGACCTTGTAGAGGGCGAACTTCAGGACACAGTCGGAGAGGAAGAGGAATAATATGCGTATCGTATTTATGGGAACGCCGGACTTCGCAGTTCCGACGCTGACCGCTCTTGTGGAGGGCGGACATGAAGTGATCGCTGCGGTGACGCAGCCGGATAAACCGAAAGGACGCGGAAAATCCGTTCTTATGACGCCTGTAAAGGAAAAAGCGATCGAGTATCAGATTCCGGTATACCAGCCGGTGAAAGTGCGGGATCCGGAATTTGTGGATCTCTTAAAAGTGATGGCACCGGACGCGATCGTCGTTGTTGCCTTCGGACAGATCCTGCCGAAAGTGATCCTGGATCTGCCGAAATACGGCTGTGTGAATGTTCATGCGTCCCTGCTCCCGAAATACCGCGGAGCTGCCCCGATCCAGTGGGCAGTCATCGACGGCGAGAAGGAGAGCGGTGTGACCACGATGATGATGGATGTGGGACTCGACACCGGAGATATGCTCGAGCAGAAAGCGATCCCGCTCGATGAAAAAGAGACGGGCGGAAGCCTGTTTGACAAGCTCTCTGCCCTTGGCGGATCAATGATCTTATCGACGTTAAAAGGACTCGAGGACGGAACGATCACGAGAACTCCCCAGGGAGAATCGGAGACTTCCTATGCGAAGATGCTCACGAAAGAGATGGGACATATCGACTGGACAAAGGATGCGGCGTCCATCGAACGCCTTGTCCGCGGCTTGAATCCGTGGCCGAGTGCCTATACTTCCTACGCAGGAAAAACCATGAAGATCTGGGCAGCGGATGTGGCTGACCTTCCGGGCGAGAGGACTCCGGGAAAGATCCATGTGACAAAAAATCAGCTCTTTGTGGAGACCGGTGACGGCGTCCTTGATGTAAAAGAGCTTCAGCTTGAGGGAAAGAAGCGGATGGATACGGCTTCCTTCCTGCGCGGCTTCCAGATGGAAGACGGAAGTTTCTGCGAATAAGGCCTGTGGCAGGATCACACTGCAGCGCTCAGGCAGAAAAGTGACTGTGAAGTCAACACGGGAACGGCAGAAACGACATCGAAAGGAGAGATGTTTATGTACGGAATGTATGGTTACGGTTATGGATACGGGTTTGACCCGACGATCATCCTTGTACTGATCGGAGTTGCCCTCTCACTCTGGGCGCAGGGACGTGTGAATTCCACGTTCTCCAGATACTCGAGAGTCCGCAGCATGACCGGGATGACGGGTGCTGAGGCGGCGAGACGCCTTCTGAATGCCCAGGGAATCTATGATGTGACGGTCCAGCCGATCGCAGGAGAGCTGACGGACCACTATGATCCGCGGACGAAGACCGTAAATCTGTCCCAGTCCGTATACGGGGCAACTTCCGTCGCAGCGATCGGTGTCGCTGCCCACGAGTGCGGACACGCGATGCAGGACAATGAAGGATACGCTCCGCTGCGCTTCCGGAGTGCTCTGGTCCCGGCGGCAAACTTCGGCTCTAAACTTTCCTGGCCGCTGATCCTTTTAGGACTTGTGTTCGGCGGACTTGGCTCCCCGCTCGTTGAGATCGGGATCCTGATGTTCTCCCTTGCGGTGCTGTTCCAGCTCGTGACGCTTCCGGTGGAGTACAATGCGTCCGCCAGAGCAGTGAGACTCCTGGATTCCCAGGGGATCCTTGCGGGCGAGGAAGTAAGCGGAACGAGAAAAGTTCTGAATGCGGCAGCCCTCACTTACGTGGCAGCGGCGGCGACCTCGATCCTGCAGCTTCTTCGTCTCATTATTCTCTTTGGAGGAAGAAACAGACGTGACAACTAATACGACAAATATCCGGGAGGTCGTCCTTGACGTCCTCCTGGAAGTCCTTGAAAACCACAATTTAAGCCACCTCGTCTTAAAACAGGCGCTGGAAAAGTACCTGTTTCTGGAACGCCAGGACCGCGCATTTATCACAAGATGCGTGGAGGGAACGCTGGAATACAGGATCCAGATCGATGCGGTGATCGACCGCTTCTCAAAGGTAAAGACTGCGAAGATGAAACCGGTGATCCGCGAGATCCTCCGGATGTCGGTCTACCAGATCCTCTATATGGAACGTGTCCCGGATTCCGCTGTCTGCAATGAGGCGGTAAAGCTTGCAAAAAAGAGAAAATTCCAGGGACTTTCCGGCTTTGTAAACGGTGTGCTGAGGACCGTCTCAAGAGAAAAAGAAAATCTGTCCTGGAAGGATGCATCCATCCGGTATTCGATCCCGCAGTGGATGCTGTCCATGTGGGAGGAGATGTTTGGAAAAGAGACCGCGGAGACGATCGCGGCATCGTTCCTGGAGGAACGTCCGCTCACGGTGCGGTTTAACGAGAGTATTGCCCCTGCGGCGGAGACCGTCGAAGAACTGAGAGCCCAGAACATCACGGTGGATCTGTCAGATGTATTCCCTGGGATCGCTTCGATCCGCGGATTTGACTACTTAGACCGAGTCACCGCGTTCGCGGAGGGAAAGATCACGGTCCAGGATCCGAGCTCCTCTCTGGCAGCCCGGATGGCATCCATCAAGCCGGGAGACTTCGTCCTTGACGTGTGCAGCGCCCCCGGAGGAAAGGCCATGCACGCGGCAGATCTCCTGAGGGGGACTGGAATGGTGGAAGCGCGGGATGTGAGTGAGAGAAAGACGGACCTCATCGAGGAAAATATCATGCGCTGCGGATTTCCCAATATCCGGACAATGGTCTGGGATGCGACGTTCCTGGATCCGTCCATGATCGGACAGGCAGATGTTGTCCTCGCGGATCTTCCGTGCTCCGGGCTCGGGATCATCGGCAAAAAGCCGGATATCAAGGAGCGGATGACGAAAGATGAGATCGTGAAACTGGCTGGACTTCAGAGGGAGATCCTCTCTGTGGTGTCCCAGTATGTGAAACCGGGTGGAACGCTTGTTTACAGCACCTGCACGATCACAAAAGAAGAGAATGCAGAGAACGCGGACTGGATTGAAAAAAATCTGCCGTTTGAGAAAAAAGAGATCCGTGACCTTCTGCCAGAGGCGTTAAAAGCTTCCTGCGAGGAGAACAGGATCCAGCTTTTACCGGGAGTCCATCCGTGCGACGGATTCTTTATCTCGGCATTCAGAAGAAAATAACTGTGCAGATATACCGGACAGTTACAGAAAAAATAACAGAACTGCTGTTTTGGAGAGTGGAGAATGGAAAAGAAAGACCTGAAATCAATGACGTTGGAGGAGCTGACAGAGTTTGTGAAGGAACTCGGCGAAAAGCCGTTCCGTGCGAAACAGCTGTACCAGTGGATGCATGAAAAATTGGCCGCATCCCTGGACGAGTGCACAAACCTGCCGAAAGCGTTTAGGGAAAAACTCGCGGAGAACAGTACATATACGTCTTTACGGACCGTAAAAATGCTGGAATCCGGGATCGACGGGACGAGAAAATATCTGTTTGGTCTCGATGACGGAAACGTGATCGAGAGCGTCCTGATGAAATACCATCACGGAAATTCCGTATGCATCTCATCCCAGGTCGGCTGCCGCATGGGCTGCCGGTTCTGTGCGTCGACTCTGGACGGACTTACGAGAAACTTACGTCCTTCAGAGATGCTGGATCAGATCTACCGGATCCAGAGATCCACGGGAGAGCGCGTTTCCAATGTGGTGGTCATGGGAAGCGGAGAGCCGATGGACAATTATGACAACCTGGTCCGCTTCATCCGGCTCCTCTCCGACGAAAACGGCCTGAACATCAGCCAGAGAAACATCACGGTCTCCACCTGCGGGATCGTCCCGAAGATCTTAAAGCTCGCGGATGAAGGTCTTTCGATCACCCTGGCACTTTCTCTTCATGCGCCGGACGATGAGACGAGAAAGACCCTGATGCCGATCGCCAACAGCTACTCCCTGTCGGAGGTGCTTCCGGCATGTAAGGAATATTATAAAAAGACAGGAAGACGCCTGACCTTTGAGTACAGCCTGGTCCAGGGAGTCAACGACAACCTCGATGAGGCAAAGCGCCTGACAGCGCTCTTAAAGGATATGCAGGGTCATGTGAACCTGATCCCGGTCAACCCGATCAAGGAGCGTGACTTTAAACAGTCCAACCGGGACGCGATCGACGCGTTCAAAGGCTACCTTGAAAAACACGGGATCAACGTTACGATCCGCCGGGAGATGGGCCGCGACATCGGCGGCGCCTGCGGGCAGCTTAGAAAGAGTTACCTGAGTGAGGAGGGACTGTCATGATCTCTTACGCGAAGACAGATACCGGAATCGTGAGAAGATCCAATCAGGATTTCCTGTTTGCATCGGATCAGCCGGTGGGACCGCTCCCGAACCTGTTCATCGTTGCAGACGGAATGGGCGGACATAAAGCAGGGGATTTCGCATCCCGGTATGTCGTGGAACATATGAAAGAAAATATCGAAAATTCTGACGCTGTGAGTCCAGTGATGGTCCTGAGAAAAGCGCTTGAAAAGACGAATCTCGGCCTTTATGAGGAGTCCATGGAAGATCCGGAGCGGGAAGGAATGGGATCCACCCTGGTGGCGGCCACCATCGAGGACGATATGATGTATGTGGCAAACGTGGGGGACAGCAGACTCTACCTTCTGCGGGACAGCCTGGCCCAGATCACGCGGGATCACTCCCTTGTGGAGGAGATGGTCGCGAGAGGGAAGATGGAGCGGGATAGTGAATCCTACCGGAACCAGAAGAATATCATCACGCGTGCTGTAGGGATCGGAAAGCGTGTGGAGGCGGACTTCTTCGAGGTGCCGCTTCTCGAAAGCGACTGCGTTCTGCTCTGCTCCGACGGACTGACAAACATGGTGGATGACGCAGAGATCAGCCGCGTCTTAAAGACGACGGATACACTGAAAGAGAAGACGGACGCCCTGATCGATGAGGCAAACCGGAACGGAGGAAAGGACAACATTGCGATCGTCCTTGTAGAACCTCAGATAAGTGAGGTGAATGTATGATTCTATATCCTGGAACGATGCTCCAGGATCGGTATGAGATCCTGGAAAAGATCGGATCTGGCGGAATGTCAGATGTGTATAAGGCAAAATGCCATAAGCTGAACCGCCTTGTCGCGATCAAGGTTCTGAAATCGGAGTTTACTTCCGACGCCACTTTTGTCAGCAAATTTAAGATGGAAGCCCAGGCGGCAGCCGGACTTTCCCACCCGAATATTGTCAATATCTACGACGTTGTGGATGAAGGAGACATCCACTTCATCGTTATGGAGCTCGTAGAGGGAATTACTTTAAAGAGCTATATCACGAAAAAAGGTCATCTTGAAGTGAAAGAAGCGATCGGGATCGCGATCCAGGTTGCCTCCGGGATCGAGGCTGCCCACGAGCAGCATATCATCCACCGGGACATCAAACCGCAAAATATGCTGATTTCCATGGACGGCAAGGTGAAGGTCGCGGATTTCGGGATCGCGAGAGCCGTCTCCTCCCAGACCATGAATGCGGCAACGGTAGTGGGATCCGTCCACTACATTTCCCCGGAGCAGGCGCGGGGCGGATACAGCGATGAGCGGAGTGATCTGTATTCTCTCGGTATCACGATGTTCGAGATGGTCACCGGTCATGTCCCGTTTGCGGGAGACAACACCGTGACAGTTGCGCTGGCACATCTGGAAGATCCGATGCCGGATCCGAGAACACTGAATCCGGAGGTTTCCCCGAGTCTTGCCCGCATCATCTTAAAATGTACGGAAAAGAGACCGGAACGCCGCTATCCGAGCGCGGCAGCCGTGATCAGCGACCTGAGAAGAGCGCTCTTAAACGACGATGATCCGAATGTCGGTGTGATCGAGGAGGAAGACCACAGCTCCGATACGATCGTGATCAGCCCGAATGAGCTGAATATGATCAAGACCAGGAGTGGAGAGCGGATCCGGGAGTCAAAGCCGGTGAAGGAGATCCGTGAGCGCAGGGAACGGCGTGATCTGGAAAAACGTTATGAGCAGCCGGAGGGCGCAAAGAAAGACCAGAAAAAGAGCAAAGAGAACGACGAAGCGACCGGGCTGGAAAAGATCCTGACCGGCCTGGGTGTTGCGGCAGCCGTGATCATCGTGGCGGTCGTGATCGTATTTATCCTGAAACTCGGCGGCCTCTTCAGGAGCAGCACGCCGGAAGATCCGACGGAGCAGGTCTCCCAGGAGGCGACCACGGAGGAGGCAAAGACCACAGCGGTATCGGAGACAACGATCAGCCAGAAAGAGGTCTACATGCCGAATCTTGTGGGACATTCACAGGATGAAGCTGAGAAGATTCTGCAGGGACTCGACCTTTCCATGCAGGTGGAGCAGGAAAATTCCGACGGTGTGGAAAAAGGCATGGTCATTTCCCAGAAAGAGGAACCGGATACCGTGATCCCGCGCTTTTCCAAGGTGACTGTCGTCATCAGCGCCGGATCTGACAAGGTGGATCTCGCGGAACTCGGACTTTCCGGAATGACTCTTGAGACGGCAGTGCGCCTCTTAGAGGGAAAGAACCTGAAAGCAGATGTGCAGGAAGAATCCAGCGAGGATGTCCCGTCCGGAACCATCATCCGCTATGAGCCGGAGGACAAAGTGGCACTCGGAAGTACTGTGACTCTGTATGTGAGCACGGGGCCGGAGGAAGAATTTGTCTCTGTTCCGAATCTCTACGGAAAGACAGACGCGGAGGCATCCGCACTTCTTTCTGCGGCAGGACTCGTTGCGGGCGAGATCTCAAAAGAGTACGACAGTACGATCTCGGCCGGTCATGTCATCAGCCAGGGCGTTGAGGCAGGAACCCAGGTCGCACCCGGAGAGACCGTGGATTATACCGTGAGTCTCGGGCCGGAAGCACCGAAAAAACAGTTTATCGCCTCCCTGGATGCAAGTTATCCTCTTCAGGTCTCCTACGGACCGGGGGCAGCGTCCTCCGAGATCCAGATCCTGATCCGTTTAAAACAGACGGTAAACGGAAAAGTGACCTACACGAAACTTGCAGAGCCGAAGTCCTACAGCGCGGACACGACCTTAAATATCAAGCTTGACAAGATCCGCGGCGCAGACGGCGTGCAGACCGGTGAAGTGGAGATCGTGGATCTCACGAACAATGTCGTTCTGACCTCGTACAACGTAACCTTTACGGAAGTTGACAGCTGATAAAAGGCGGCAGAGAGCGGATACGAAACCTGACTGCGGAGCATACGGGCAGTCAGGATGAGATATGGGAGAGTGTATGACTGGAAAAATCATTAAGGGGATCGCCGGATTTTACTATGTCCATGACGGCGTTTCCAAAGTATATGAATGCAAGGCAAAGGGCGTATTCCGGAACAGGAAGATCAAACCTCTTGTGGGTGACAATGTGGAATTCGATGTACTCTCAGAGGAGGAATGCCTCGGAAACATCGTGGAGATCCTCCCGAGAGAGAATTCCCTGATCCGCCCGGCCGTCGCGAACATTGACCAGGCGATGATCGTGTTCGCGGTCGCTGATCCGGAACCGAACTTAAACCTTCTGGACCGGTTCCTTGTCACGATGGAAGCCCAGGATGTGCCGGTGGTGATCTGTTTTAACAAGACGGACCTCGGAAAAGAGGGAGAGGCTGACCGGCTCGCTGAAATCTACCGGAACGCAGGATATGAAGTTCACTTATCCTGCGCTCTTGAGGGAGATGGGATCGAGGCGATCCACGATCTTCTCCGGGGAAAGACGACAGCTCTTGCCGGTCCATCCGGTGTCGGGAAATCGTCCCTGACGAACCGCATCCAGCCGGAGGCGGAGATGGAGACGGGTGCTGTCAGCGAGAAGATCAGGAGAGGACGCCACACAACGAGACATTCCGAGCTGTTTTTCGTCGAGAAGGAAACCTTCGTGATGGATACGCCCGGATTCAGCTCGATCTTTGTTGACGATATGAAGCCGGAGGAATTAAAAGACTATTTCCCGGAGTTTGAAGCCTATGAGCCGGAATGCCGGTTCCTTGGCTGCGTCCATGTAGGAGAGCGGGAATGCGGTGTCAAGGATGCCGTAAAAGCAGGAAAGATCGCAGGATCCCGGTATGACAATTACCGGTTGATCTATGATGAACTTAAGAATAAAAGGAGATATTAAGATCATGTATATTTTAGCGCCATCGATTCTTTCAGCAGATTTTTCAAAACTTGGAGAGGATGTAAAGACTGTTTCCGACGCCGGAGCGCAGTACATCCATCTCGACGTGATGGACGGAGCGTTTGTTCCGAGCATTTCCTTCGGTATGCCGGTGATCTCTTCCCTCAGAAAGACGACAGACCGTGTGTTTGATGTCCACATGATGGTGGAGGAGCCGGGAAGATATGTAAATGATGTGAGAAAGGCCGGCGCGGACCTCATCTGTGTCCACCAGGAAGCCTGTCTTCACCTTGACCGTACGATCAACCAGATCAAGGAGACCGGCGCGAAAGCGGCTGTCGCATTAAACCCGGCGACACCTGTGGAGACTCTCTCCTGCATCTTAAAAGAGGTCGATATGTTCCTCATCATGTCCGTCAATCCGGGATTCGGCGGACAGAAATTTATCCCGTACACCTTAGAGAAGATCAAAAAGCTCCGCACCATGTTAAATGAGGCCGGTCTTACCACGGATATCGAAGTGGACGGCGGCGTCAATGCGGCAAATGTGAGAGATGTTCTCGACGCCGGTGCAAATGTCATCGTTGCCGGTTCTGCGGTATTTAAGAATGATGCGGCAGCGAATACGCGGGAATTTTTAAAGATCTTTGACGAGTATTCTGCAAAATAGAACCGGCAAAGTCTGCGGTCACTGTGGTATCATACGGAATTCCCGCTTCAAGAATTCCCGGATACGAAGAGTAACGAAATCATTTCATCAGCCATGCGTTTCCTGTATGCCATGAAGATCATGGAACAGGAAACGTCATGGCTGGATTTTTATCTCAGTCAGATAAGATCCCACCTGATCGGATCAAAAGGAGTGTGACAACGAAAATGAGTTCAGATATGAAAGAAGCTGCGGACACTTGCCTGATCGTGTCCGGCGGGCCGACAGACCGGGAGTTTGCGGCAAAATTTGTGAAGGAGAGGAAGTACCCGTATGTGATCGCGGTGGACGCAGGACTGGCTGTCTGTGAGGACCTGGGACTTGTCCCGGATCTCGCGGTGGGGGATTTTGACACCTTTGGTCTGGAGCGGATGGAGGAGCTAAGGAAGAAGGAAGGCTGGGCAACGGATGTCCACAAACCGGAAAAGGATGAGACGGACACAGACCTCGCAGTCCGCTCCGCTCTCCGCGCCGGTTTCCGCACAGCCCATGTGCTCGGCGCTACGGGCGGAAGACTGGACCACGAGCTCTCCAACATTCACCTGATGAGAGCTGCGAAAGACGCCGGACTTTTTATGGAAATCTATGATGCAAAGAACCGGATCTTTCTCCTGACGCCGGACGATGAAGAACATTCCGTCTTTCGAAAGACAGACCTCTACGGAAAATACGTCTCCTTTCTGCCGCTCACGGAGAAAGTTCTCGGGATCACGCTGGATGGATTTAAGTATCCGCTCCATAATAAGGATATCTCGATCCTGGAAAACCCGAGTCTCTGCGTCAGCAACGAGGTCCCCGGGGAGTCTGCAAAGATCTCATTCCGTGAGGGGATCCTGATCTGTGTGGAATCCGGAGACTAAGATGCGGGATCAGGAAAACGCTGCAGAATGAAAAAGATGAAAGACTGAGCGCAGGACACAGGCAGAAGGCGGGACCGGAAGAGTGGAATAAGAATCTACTGGACTGCATAAAAAAACCAAAACTGGACATTTTGCACAATCCACATGCGTGTTACTATGGATGACAAGACAGAAGAGACAGCTCCTGCATGACCTGTCGGAATGGCTTCGGAAGCTCATATTCACGAAGAGCGATTCCTGATGCCGGACGGCATACATCTGAAGAGAACTGCCGGATGGACTGTCAGTAACACACGAGGGGAGACTTAATTATGAAAGAAAAGAATGACCAGTTAATGAAAATCGCGCAGGCGGGCCTGATGGCGGCGCTCTGCTATATCGGATATGCGGTGTTCCCGGCGATCTCAGCCAGCGGAAGCAAGATCCACATCGGAAATGCGTTCGTCGTCCTTTCCGCGTACCTCCTCGGAGGTGTCTACGGAGGTCTTTCCGGAGCGGTCGGCTTATCGATCGCTGATATTGTCGGCGGTTACGCGGCATCTGCACCGAGAACCTTTATCACAAAGCTTGTGATCGGCCTGATCGTCGGCTTCGTAGCTCATAAGATCGCGAAGCTTTCCGATGAACATGACCATGCGTATGTGATCCGCTGGTCCGCGATCGCTGCAGTCTGCGGTCTCGGCTTCAACTGCTTCTTCGAGCCGGCGTTAAAGTATGTATGGTACACCTTATTATTCCCGAATGCTGACAAAGCCGCATCCGCGATCAAGGCGCTCCTTGCGATCACAACGTACACGACGATCATCAATGCAGTGATCAATTCCGTGATCGCCGTGATCCTCTACGCAGCGCTCCGCCCGGCTTTAAGAAAAGCGGGGTTGATTGCTGCAGAGAGAGTGTAAAAGATCAGGATTCAGGGAAAATAACTGAAAGATATGAATCAAACTATTTTCCGCAGAATTTCTATTTGTCTATGTGCTGATGCCCGTGTGAATAGGAATCCCGGGAACGGCAGTGTATAAACGAGGGGGATTGCGGAAACACAGAAAGACTGGAAGAAAAATTATGCAGAAAAAAATTGCTGTGATCAATGATCTTTCCGGGTATGGCCGCTGTTCATTAACAGTGGCTATTCCTGTTTTATCGGTCATGGGCCATCAGTGCTGTCCGGTACCGACAGCGATTCTCTCGAACCACACGGAATTTCCGGTGTATTTCTTCGATGATTACACGGAAAAAATGACAGCCTACACTGACAAGTGGAAGGAACTCGGTCTCTCCTTCGATGCGGTGGCGACAGGATTTCTCGGCTCGGAGGCACAGATCGAGATCGTCATGGACATGATCCGGAAACTGGAGTCGGAGGAGACGTTTGTCGTCGTCGATCCTGTCATGGGAGACCATGGACATGCCTATGAGACCTACACGCCGGAGATGTGCGAGCAGATGAAGGAACTCGTCTGCATGGCGGATATCGTCCTCCCGAACGTGACGGAGTGCTGCATCCTCACGGATACCCCCTACAAAAAGGAAAACTGGACGCGGCGGGAGCTTTTAAATATGGCGATGATGCTTCGGCTCATGGGTGCGAAGTCAGTGGTCATCACGGGAGTCCGCGAAGGCAGCTATTACACGAACGTGGTCCTGGAACGCGGGCAGATGGAAGCAAAATTTATCAGGACAAGATCTTCCGGCGGCGAGCGCCCGGGAACCGGAGATGTTTTCTCCTCCGTTGTGGCGGGTGCGCTCCTAAATGGAAAGTCCCTTCCCGAGGCAGTCGCTCAGGCAGCAGGTTTCGTGAAAGAGTGCATCAAAGTCTCCGATGAGGAGCAGATCCCGCACGCGAACGGCGTCTGCTTTGAGAAGATTCTGGGGAAACTGATAAAAAAGTAAGAGAAATCCCCTTCCTTTTCTCGAAGAAATATGATATATTTTTACCAAAGCGTGTTTTACGTAGAAAAGCTGTCAGATATCGGAGAACGTGTATCAGGAAAACTCCGGGTCCACGGACGGCACCGGATCTGATAAAGCCGGAAGAGAGAAAATTTACGCGGCGTTTCCGCAGATCGACCGGAAATGAGCAGGCCTGATCCTGAAATGTTGGAATTGCTGCAAAAATAAGGAGAAAAGCGATGTTAGATTTAAGATTTGTAAGAGAAAATCCGGAAGTCGTAAAGCAGAACATCCGGAATAAATTCCAGGATGCGAAACTTCCGTTAGTAGACGAAGTGATCGAGCTGGACGAGGAGAACAGAAAAGTAAAGAAAGAGGCTGATGATCTCCGCGCAAACAGAAACAAGATCTCCAAACAGATCGGTGCGTTAATGGGACAGGGAAAGAGAGAAGAAGCAGAAGAGGTAAAGAAACAGGTTACCGCAGCTTCCGATCACCTTGCTGAACTTGAGGAGAAAGAAAAAGACCTCGAGGAGCGCATCAAAAAGATCATGATGACGATCCCGAACATCATCGATCCGTCCGTTCCGATCGGTAAAGATGACAGCGAGAACGTGGAAGTACAGAAATTCGGTGATCCGGTCGTTCCGGATTTCGAGATCCCGTACCACACAGAGATCATGGAGAGATTCAACGGAATCGACCTTGACTCTGCAAGAAGAGTTGCCGGAAACGGTTTCTACTACTTAATGGGCGATATCGCAAGACTTCATTCTGCAGTGATCGCATATGCAAGAGATTTCATGATCGACCGTGGATTCACATACTGCGTACCGCCGTTCATGATCCGCAGCGATGTTGTTACCGGCGTTATGAGCTTCGCAGAGATGGACGCTATGATGTACAAGATCGAGGGCGAGGACCTCTACCTCATCGGTACAAGTGAGCACTCCATGATCGGTAAATTCATCGACCAGATCATCCCGGAGGAGGAACTTCCGAAGACCTTAACAAGCTATTCTCCGTGCTTCCGTAAAGAGAAAGGCGCACACGGCATCGAGGAGCGCGGTGTATATCGTATCCACCAGTTCGAGAAACAGGAGATGATCGTTGTCTGCAAGCCAGAAGAATCCAAGATGTGGTTCGACAAGTTATGGCAGAACACCGTAGACCTGTTCCGTTCCATGGACATCCCGGTTCGTACCTTAGAGTGCTGCTCCGGTGACCTCGCTGACCTGAAGGTAAAATCTGTCGATGTTGAGGCATGGTCCCCGAGACAGAAGAAGTACTTCGAGGTAGGAAGCTGCTCCAACCTTGGCGACGCTCAAGCAAGACGTTTAAGAATCCGTGTAAACGGAGCGGACGGAAAGAAATATTTCGCCCACACCTTAAACAACACGGTTGTAGCTCCGCCGAGAATGCTGATCGCTTTCCTGGAGAACAACTTACAGGCAGATGGTTCCGTAAGAATTCCGGAAGTTTTAAGACCGTATATGGGCGGCAAGTCCGAAATCAAATAAATAAGGAATTTCATAAAGCTGTGGCGAGTCATTTTGTCACAGCTTTTTTCCGTTTTGTAACTGTTCAATACCCTCACGATTGCGGGCAGACATCCATTCCAAACCGGCTTCGCCGATGGGATTTTTGCCTTCAAACCTATGTTATATTACGGTCAGCGCAGCAAGTGCGCAGATCTACGGAACAGTTACTCTGTTTTTTATATTACAAAGGAGATGAGTTTCATGCCGGCAGCATTTGCACATGATCTTTACGGGAGAAAAGTATATATGGAGGCAGATCCGGTCATCAAGCGGATCATAAAGAAAGAGCGGTACTGCTTTCTTCTTGGCGCGCATGGACCGGATGTCCTGTTTTTTTACAAAGCGCTCGGAAAGAACAAGGTGAACCAGAAAGGCGTGAGAATGCACGGGGAACCGGCTGCAAAGCTTTTTGAGCGGGGAAAGATGCTGGTCCATGAAGCGGAGACGCGGGACGAGCGGGATGAGATGATCGCATACCTCATGGGCGTTGCCTGCCATTTCTGTCTGGATAACCGGGTCCATGCCTATGTGAACGCGGAGGAGAAACGGACCGGGATCACCCACGCGGAGATCGAGACGGAGCTGGAGAGACGGCTTCTGGAGCGCGAACACATGCGGCCGCTCCACTCAAACCTCACCTGCCATTTAAAGATTACTGCCCAGACTGTCCGCGCCTCCTCAAGACTTTTCGATGAGGACCCGATCAAGGTCGCAAAGGCCATTATGAGCTTTAGGACCATGAACCGGCTGTTCATCAACTCCAGCGAATGGACGAAGCGGTTCTGCTGCTTCCTGCTTCGCTTTACGGGCTGCTACGGGGTGATCCACGGCATGTTCATGAGAAAACAGCCGACACCGGGATGTGAGTCGATCACAGACCATCTGGAGAGCGAATTCCATGAGGCAGTCCCGGTCGGGGCGGAGCTTCTCAGCGACCTGTTTACATACCTGAGAGGAAAGGGACCGATGCCGGAACTGTTTTACGGAAACTTTAACGGGGAGACACCGGCGTAATTTTTGCAGACACAATGCGGAAAGAAACAAAAACTTGGAGAATAAAGGAGAACCATCATGCGGGGAAAGATCTATGGAATCGGAGTGGGACCGGGTGACCCGGAGCTTATGACATTGAAGGCGGTCCGCCTGATCCGAGAAGCAGATGTGATCGCGATCCCGGGAAAAGACCGGGAGTCCTGCACCGCATATCAGATCGCCAGCGGGGCAGTTCCGGAGATCAAAGATAAGGAGATCATCCCTGTGGTGTTTCCGATGACAAAAAATGAGACTGTGTTAAGGGAGAGCCATGAGGCGGCGGTTCAGAGCCTTACGGCGCTTATGGACCAGGGAAAGACCATCGCGTTTCTGACGCTGGGGGACGTGACGATCTATTCGACCTACGGCTATGTCCATCAGAAACTTTTGAGTCTCGGATATGAGTCGATCCTGGTAAACGGGGTCCCGTCCTTCTGCGCGGCGGCGGCAAAACTCGGGATTTCCCTCGGGGAAAAGGCGGAGGCGATCCACATTCTGCCGGGATCCTATCCGGTCGCAGACGGACTGGAGCTCCCGGGAACAAAGATCTTAATGAAGTCAGGAAAAAAGATCGGGGACGTGAAGCGGGAACTCATGGAAAGAGAGCTTCCGGCCTGGATGGTGGAAAACTGCGGAATGGACGGCGAACGGCTTTTTGAGAGCGCTTCGGAGATTGCGGAGGACGCGGGATATTATTCCCTTATTATCGCGAAGGACAGGGAGGAACAGTAGCGCATGGAGACAAAAAAATGGCGGACGATCCGGATCGGAACGCGCAAGAGCAGACTGGCGCTCGTTCAGACAAAGATGGTTGCGGAGGCGATCCAGGCAGTATGTCCGGAGGTCGTGTGCGAGCTGGTGCCGCTGATGACAAAAGGCGATAAGATCTTAAAGACATCCCTCGTGGCGTTCGGCGGAAAAGGCGCGTTTGTCGAGGAGTTTGAGCAGGGACTGTTAAACGGGGAGATCGACCTTGCGGTCCACAGCGCGAAGGACATGCCGATGGATCTGAGCGACGGGCTCTGCATTGGGGCAGTTTTAAAACGGGAAGATCCGAGAGACGTCTTTGTAACGGTAAAAGGCCGGACTTCGGAGCGGATGCCGCGGATCATCGGAACGGGAAGCCCGAGACGCCAGGTTCAGATCATGGAGCGCGGGGACGTGGAGTGCAGACTTCTTCGCGGAAATGTCGATACACGGCTGGAAAAACTATATGCGGGAGAGTATGACGGGATCATTCTTGCTGCTGCTGGTCTCTCCCGCCTCGGACTTCTGGATGATCCGAGATTTTCATTTGAATTCCTGGAACCGGAAATCTTTATCCCGGCGGGCGGGCAGGGGATCATCGCTGTTGAGGCAAAAAAAGGCAGCGAGGTTTTAAAGATCCTGGAAAAACTGAATGACAGAGAGGCGGAGCGCGCCCTGTTTGCGGAGCGGAAGGTCCTGCGTCTTCTTGGGGCAGGCTGTACCGCGGCAGTTGGTGTGTACGCGAAGGAAGAGAATGGAAGCTTCCGGATGGATCTGATGAGGGAAACAAAGAACGGAGTAACCCGCACTCAGGTTTCAGGAGCAGCGGAGGATTCCATGAGACTCGCGGAGCTTCTTGTCAGACAGGGAACCGATGGGGATGTGCCGGCAGGAAAGGCATTTCTCGTCGGAGCAGGTCCGGGAAATGGCGGTCTGCTCACTGTAAAGGGGCAGCAGATCTTAAAAGCGGCGGAAGTTCTCGTATATGACCGGCTTGGCTCCGAGGAATTATTGTCTTTAGTGCCGGAATCCTGCGAGCGGATCTATGTCGGGAAAGAGGCGGGTCACCACATCAAAAAACAGTCGGAGATCAACCGGATCCTTGTGGAGAAAGCACTGGAGGGGAAACGTGTAGTCCGCTTAAAAGGTGGAGATCCCTTCGTCTTTGGGCGAGGCGGCGAGGAGATCCAGGCACTCACGGAGGCAGGAATCTCCTATGAGGTCGTCCCGGGCGTCACATCCGCGATCGGAGCACTGGAAGCGGCCGGGATCCCGGTCACACACCGGAATATCGCAAGAGATTTCCATGTCTTTACAGGACATATCTCCCATGAGGACGGCGAAGGACTCCACGGGGATTACAGCCTGTATGCGAAACTCCCGGGAACCCTGATCTTTCTGATGGGATTATCCAACCTTGAGGAGATCGTGAAACGTCTCATGGACGGCGGAAAAGACGGGGAGACGCCCGCTGCCGTTGTGACGGACGGAACACTTTCGAGAATGCGTGTAGTGAGGGCATCCTTGAAAGACCTACCGGAAGCCGTGAGAAAATCGGGACTCACACCGCCGGGGATCATCGCGGTCGGTGAGGTCTGCGCATTCCACTTTACATCCATGGTCCCGGGCGCGCTCACCGGAATTACAGTCGGAGTCACCGGAACGGAAGCCGTCGGAGGACGGATCATGGACCGGCTGGCAGTCGAAGGGGCGAAGACGATCCGCGCCGGGGAGTCGGTCGTAGTGAGAGAACCGATGGATCGCCTGGATCAGGCATTCACGGATCTTGCACAGTACAGCTGGGTGATCTTCACAAGCCGGAATGCGGTGAAGATCTTCTTCGAGCGGATGCATGAAAAGCATGTGGATCTCAGAAAACTCGGCTCCTTAAAGTTTGCCGCTGTCGGGCGCGGGACCGGGGAGTATCTCGCAAATATCGGGATCACGCCGGACTTTATCCCGAAAGAATACACGACGAAGGCGCTGGCAGACGGACTTGCGGCGCATCTGAAAGAAGCAGGAGAAATTTCCGGGATTTCCGAGAGTGGAAAACTTCTGATCCCACGGGCAAAACAGGGATCAAAGATCCTCACGGATCGGCTGGAAGAACAGGGATATCTGTTTGATGACATCCCGATCTATGATGTGCGGGCGGAGCAGACAGATCTTTCGCGGCTGAAACATGCCGACTACATCACATTTGAAAGTGGTTCCGGCGTCCGCGGATTTTTCGCAGGACGGGAGAAAGATGCGGCAGCTCTGTTTGGGACGGCGCGCCCGGTCTGCATCGGAAAAGTGACAGCGGCGGTCCTCGCGGAGTATGGAGTGACAAATGCCCTGACAGCCTCCGATTACACTGCGGACGGGATCCTGGAGGTGCTGCTGGCGGACCGGAATGAGATCGCGAGATAACAAAAGTTGCGGGGCCTGCAGGGGCAGAGGAAAACAATGGAGACGTTTGTATATAAGGACCATAAAAAGTTAAGATGCGGCTACACAACGGGAACCTGCGCGGCGATTGCGGCCCAGGGGGCAGTGCGTTTCCTTCTCACTGGTTCCTGGAGAGAAACAGAGGAACTCATGACCCCGAAAGGCATCCCGGTTCGCGTGGCGCTGGAGGAGAAAACTTCCGGGGATGGCTGGGCGGAGTGCGCAGTCCGGAAGGACGCCGGGGATGACTATGATGTGACGAACGGGATCCTCGTGTACGCGCGGGCGGAATTTCCGGATGCAGAGACGGGAGCTGCAGACCATGCAGTCGGCAGTTTCCTTCCGCAGATCGTGATCGACGGCGGCATCGGGATCGGCCGTGTCACAAAGCCGGGACTCGACCAGCCGGTCGGCGCTGCGGCGATCAACTCGGTGCCGAGAAAGATGATCCGGGACGCCGTGGATGCACTTCTCGAAGAGGCCGGGGAACTCCGGTCTGTTCTCGTTACGATCAAGATCCCGGCTGGTGTGGAAGCTGCGAAAAAGACCTTCAATCCGGTCCTCGGGATCGAGGGCGGGATCTCGGTGCTCGGAACCAGCGGGATCGTGGAGCCGATGAGCGAGGAAGCACTCGTGGAGACGATCCGGACGCATCTGAATGTTTTAAAGGCGGAAGGGCGCCGCTGGGTCATTGCTGTACCGGGAAATATGGGAGCGGGATTTCTGCAAACATATTTAAAAAGCTGTCCGGGAAAATACAAATCCAAGGATGAGGCTTCAGGAATCTGCGATCAAACGGAACCGTTGGATCGTCAGTCCTCGGACTGTTCCGATCGAAACTCTTCGGTGAATTCTTCCGAACAGGATGAGCAGAAAAAAAGTCTGGAAAAATCACTCGTTACGATGAGCAACTTCGTCGGAAAGACGATCGACATCGCTGCAGAACTCGGCTTTTCCGGGATCGTGATCGCCGGTCATATGGGAAAACTCGTGAAGATCGGAAACGGGATCATGAACACACATTCAAGGGAAGCCGACGGGCGGATGGACACGCTCTTATCCTGCGCGCTTTCCGCGGGCACCGAAGATCTGGAGCTATTAAGAAAGATCCAGGGATCCAACACGACGGACGAAGCGATGGACCACTTAAAACAGGCAGGCATCCTGGAAGATACGATCCGCGTATTTCTAAAACGTGCCGCCTGGCACCTCGCCCACAGATCCCGGGACGAGCTGAAGACGGGAATGATCGTCTTCGGAACAAAAGGGGAGTACCTTGGTGAGACGGATGATGCGGCAGAGATCCTGAAAGAGGCACTGTCGGAGCTGAAAATGCAGTCGTTATGCGAAGAGGAAGATCATCTTAGGTAAGCCCGGTGTGTGGACATGTGATGACAGGGCATGAAGAATGTTAAATATCGATAAAAAATCGGGAGGAAGATGTGCATGATACATTTTGTTGGAGCCGGAAGCGGGGCGCCGGATCTGATCACGGTCCGGGGACAGAGATTCCTTCGGGAAGCGGATGTCGTGATCTATGCGGGATCCCTTGTGAATCCGGAACTGTTGAAAGAGACGAAGCCGGGCTGTGAGATCTTAAACAGCGCCTATATGACGCTCGACGAGGTGATCGATGCCATGGAGAAAGCGGAAGAAGCCGGAAAGGTGACCGTGCGTCTCCACACCGGAGACCCGGCGATCTACGGCGCGATCCGGGAGCAGATGGACCGGCTGGATGAGAAAAAGATCGCCTACGATGTATGCCCGGGCGTCAGCTCCTTCTGCGGCGCTGCATCGAGTCTCCATGCGGAACTCACGCTGCCTGGCGTGTCCCAGTCCGTGATCATCACACGGATGGCAGGGCGGACGGATGTCCCGGAAAAAGAAAATTTCCGTTCCCTGGCAGCCCACCATGCGACGATGGCGGTCTTTCTCAGCACGGGTCTGCTCGCGCAGATGGAAAAAGAGCTGGCGGAAGCCGGATATGAGCCGGATACCCCTGCGGCGATCATCTACAAGGCGACATGGCCGGATGAGAAGATCGTCCGCTGCACCGTCTCCACGCTGGCACGGTCTGCAGAGGAAAACGGGATCCGGAAGACGGCGATGATCTTCATCGGTGATGTATTCGGGACAAGAGATCACAATGGTTATGAGGAGTCGAGACTTTATGCGCCGGACTTCTCCACAGAATTCAGAAAGGGGACGGACCAATGAAAAAACTGACTGTCGTCGGCATGGGCCCCGGAGAATATGAATCCATGACGCTCCGTGCCGTAAAGGCGCTTAACACCTGCGATGTGATCGTGGGATACACGGTCTATGTGGAGCTTGCGAAGCCGTACTTTCCCGATAAGGAATTCTTGACGACCCCGATGAAGCGGGAGATCGAGCGCTGCGAGATGGCATTTGCGGAGGCGGAAAAAGGACGATCCGTCGCGATGATCTGCAGCGGGGATGCCGGAGTTTACGGAATGGCGGGACCGATCCTGGAGCTGGCAGAAAAATATCCGGATGTGGAACTGGAAGTAATCCCAGGGATCACGGCGGCGCTCTCCGGCGGAGCAGTCCTCGGCGCTCCGCTCATGCATGATTTCGCAGTGATCAGCCTGAGCGATCTTTTAACCCCGTGGGAGACGATCGAAACCCGTCTCGATGCCGCGGCAAAGGCGGATTTTTCCATCTGCCTCTACAACCCGTCGAGCAAAAAACGCGCCGACTATTTAAAACGTGCGTGTGAGATCTTCCTGAGGTATAAATCTCCGGAAACGGTCTGCGGGATCGTGAAAAACATCGGACGGGACGGGGAAATGAAGAAAGTCATGACACTCGCGGAATTAAAAGACTACGAGGCGGACATGTTCACGACTGTGTTTATCGGAAACAGCCGGACCGAAAAGTCTGTTCTTGGCGGACAGGACTGGATGGTCACACCGAGAGGATACCGGATATGAAAATAGAGGAAGAAAAAAAGATCGCGATCTTTGCGGGGACCACGGAAGGACGGCTTCTCGCGGAGAGACTGGCCGGGAGCAATGTCCGGGCGGATGTTTTCGTCGCGACAGAGTACGGAAAAGAGGAGATCCCGGAGGCACCGAATCTCCATGTCCATGACGGGCGCATCGATGAGAACGGGATGGAGGATCTGTTCCGGGAAAAAGGGTACGATCTGATCCTGGACGCGACGCACCCGTTCGCGAAAGCCGTTACGGCAAATATCCGCGAGGCGGCGAAGAAGACAGATACGGCGTTTTTGCGGATCCTGCGGGACGGAGGCAGGAGCGGAATTCGGGTCCAGACGCTGGAGGAAATCCAGGAAATGGCGGCTGACCGGAAAAATGAGCCGGTATTTGTCGATTCGGTCCGCACGGCAGTCGAATTTTTGAAAATGACTGAAGGACCGGTCTTTGTCACGACCGGGAGTAAGGAATTATCTGCGTTTCTGGAGCTCCCGGACTGGGAGACGAGAGTCTACGCGCGCGTCCTCTCGATGCCGGATGTTGTAAAGACATGTGCGGACATGGGATTCTACGGCATCCATCTGATCGCGATGCAGGGACCGTTTTCGGAAGAGCTGAATGTCGCGATGATGAGATCCGTCCATGCGAAATGGATGGTGACGAAGGAATCAGGGAAAGCCGGCGGCTTCGGGGAGAAAGTCAGCGCAGCGAAGAAAGCCGGAGTCGGACTCGTCGTGATCGGGCGTCCGGCGGAGGATGGGATCTCGCTGGAAGATGGAATCAAATATCTGGAGAAAAATTTTTCACTCGCAGCTTCCGATGGGCATGAAAAAGACGATGCGGACGACAGACCGGAACAGGTAGGAGAAAGCTGCCAAACAGGTTCAGATCTGATAAACACAGATCATATCGCTCCGGAGAAAGCAGATCGGAACCAGCCCGCTCCTGCACAGGAAGACTCCGTCGGATCAGCGGTCGGAGAAAACATAAAAAACGAAAAAATTCGCCAGGTTTTCCTCATCGGAACCGGCCCGGGAGATTCATCCTGGCTTACAGGCGAGGCAAAGAAACGTCTTGAGGCGTGCGACCTGATCGTCGGCGCATCCCGCTGTGTTAGACAGCTTGCCGATTTCCACAAGTCGGTCTACGAGGCATATCAGCCGGAAAAGATCGCAGATTATCTGGACAGCCATCCGGAAGCAGGGATCATCTGTGGAGCCATGTCAGGCGATACCGGATTCTACAGTGCGGCGGAGAAGCTCTCCACAGTCCTGGAGAAGCGCGGATCGTATGAAGTCACGATCATTCCGGGGATTTCATCGGTCGGATACTTTTTCGCAAAGATCCGGCGCCCGTGGGATCATGTAACACTCTTCAGCATGCATGGTCAGGAGACAAATTTTGCGTCCGAACTGAAACGCACCGGACGCGCATTCGTCCTTGGAGGCGGAACCGATTTCTACGGGAAGATCTGCGGACAGCTGGAAGAACTCGGAATGCAGGAGACAAAGCTCTTTATCGGTGAGAATCTCTCTCTGGACGGGGAGCAGGTCCTCTCCGGATCCCTGGAGACATTCAGGGAGCGGAAGGCTCCGCCGCTGGCGGTCCTCTATGCGGAATGGAACGGTCCGCTCCGGCCGTTGTCACATGGTCTCTCGGATGAGGAATTTCTTCGCGGCAAAGTCCCGATGACAAAGATGGAAGTCCGCGCGGTTTCCGTATCGAAGCTGGAGCTGACGGAACATTCCGTTCTCTACGATGTCGGGGCCGGAACGGGATCGATCTCCGTGGAGTGCGCGGGACTTTCCGACTCGGTAAAAGTCTTTGCGATCGAGAAGAACCCGGAAGCAGTGGAACTTCTGGAGCAGAATTTCCGGAAATTTGCACTCACAAATGCAAAAATCATCGCAGGAAATGCCCCGGAGGCATTGAATGACCTTCCTGCTCCGACGCACGTCTTCATCGGCGGGAGCAGCGGAAAGATGGAGGAAGTCATTGCGCTCTGTCTCAAGAAGAATCCTAAGACAAGATTTGTCGTAAACCTCATCACACCGGAATCTCTTGCAGCTGTCCTTGCGGCGGTGAAGACACTTCCGGTAACGGAACCGGAGCTCGTGACCCTGACAGCAGCCAGATCAAAAAAAGCCGGAAACAGCCACCTGATGATGGGACTGAATCCGGTGTGGATCGTGAGCTTTGAAGGGAAGAAACAGGGAGAAGAACATGACGAAATATGAGATTTTGAAGGAGACGGAATTATTTGTCCTGGATATGGATGGGACTTTTTATCTGGACAATGATGTGATCGACGGAGCACTGGATTTTCTGGATGAAGTGAAAAAAGCCGGAAAACGATTTGTGTTTTTTACAAACAATTCATCCAAATCACCGGGAACCTATATTGATAAACTGGCAAAAATGGGATGCAATATTGGCAGAGAACAGATCATCACATCCGGCGATGTGATGATCCAGTATCTGAAAGAGTATTATCCAGGAAAAGAAGTCTATCTTGTCGGGACGCCGGATCTCGAAGATAATTTCCGCGAAAATGGGATCCGGCTGACGAAAGAGATGCCGGACGTGGTGGTGATCGGCTTTGATATGACACTGACGTATGAAAAGCTGGAACGCGCCTGCACATATATCCGGAACGGTGCTGTTTTTCTTGCAACCCATTTGGACATCAACTGCCCGACAAAAGACGGTTTTATTCCGGACTGCGGTGCCATATGTGCGGCGATCTCCCTGTCGACAGGGAAAGAACCGAAGTATGTCGGAAAACCATTTAAAGAGACAGTGGACATGGTCCTGGAACTGACCGGAGCGAAGCGCGAGGAAGTCTCCTTCGTCGGAGATCGTATCTATACAGATGTAAAGACCGGAGTGGCAAACGGCGCACATGGGATCCTGGTCCTGACCGGAGAGACAAAGCCGGAAGACATTCCGAAGTCTGACGTTGTTCCGGATGCTGTTTTCACAGGATTAAAAGAGATGGGAGAACTGCTCGGAGAAAAATGAACAGTGTCCATTTTGTACCCATCCATATGATACACTAAAAATAACCAATCCGCATAAATGCCGGAGACCGGAAACCGACCCGGCTTTCAGATAAGGCGGACATATGCGAAATCGGTCAGCAAAAGAAGAAAAGTGGATGACACATGGAAACAGATATGACAATGCTGGAAATCCCTGATCCCGTTCTACAATGTTTATACGGAGTATAAGCTGATGTGGAAACCGCAGCTCGCGTGGACTTACATCGGACTGGGAGTTTTCGCAGATATCTTTCTCGAAAACACAGGGACAAGCGCCCTGATGTTCCTCGGTGGTCTGATTTGCACGATTGCTTACCTTGTAATTGATTTCAAGGAAAAACAGCATGTTTCCAAAGCATTTGGACACGGTTTCGGCTTTGGCGTAGGACTTTTCTTCCTCCAGCCGATCTTCTCAATGATCCTCGGATTCGGAAGCGACCAGTACCAGGGAAATCAGTCATAAAAACAGAATATAAAAGATGGGAAGCAGGGGCACTTGGCGGCTCCTGCTTTTTTTGATGCAGAGGAAATAGCGATGAAATTTTTATCCAGGAGGACCTGTCCAAAAAATGTGAGGACAGACAGATATAATAAAATCATACTTCAGATGGAGAGTGAAAATAAGGAGTGGGGCAGGAGCAGAGAAATGAGAACGAAAATTCAGGACACGTGGGATATTTAAAGGACAGGTGAAATGATATAATAAAAATGTCAAACAGGAAAGATGCAGGCAGAATACTTAAACCGAAGAAAAAAACACATGGAACAGGTTGCGGCATCATCCACAGGAATATCCGGAATTAGGAAAAGGGGGATCTATATGAGAAATATGACATTTGGAGGATTTTTAGCAGGCTTATGTACGATCATCGGACTTCTCTGTTTTATCGGAGCAGTCAGCGACGCAGCAGAACCGAAATGTATCGTGACCGGGTGCAGCAACAAGCGGGCACCGGAGAGCAGTTACTGTTATCTCCACAAACCGTACCGAAGATCTTATACAAGTTCTTACCCGTCGGGGAGTTCGGGCAGCAGTTCGTCCTCGTCCTACGGAAAGTCATCGGGAAGCAGCTCATCCGGATCATCCAGCTATAAAAGCAGCAGTACTTCCGGCAGCAGCTCTGCAGCATCCAGAAGCTCTTCTTCCTACAGCAAGCCGAAAAGTTCTTATGGAACCAGCAGCTACAGAAAAAGTACAGCGGATTCCTACGACGACGGATACGATGACGTCTATATGGACGGGGATTACGACGATGACCGTTATGCCAGGGACAGCGACTACGCGGATGGCGTCGATGATGCGCTGGACGAGCTGGGGGATGATTAGAAAAACAGCGGAGAAGATTGCAAACCATGTCTGGCGCTATGAAATTACTGATGGTATATAGAAACAAATGGAATGAAAATACAGAGTACAGGAGGAAACGTTTATGAAACATATTGTAATCGACCTGGAGATGAACAAGATCGCGCGCAGCTCAGAAGCGAGAAAAATCTGCAAAAGCGAGATCATAGAGATCGGAGCCGTTATGCTGGATGAAAACCTGCAGGAGATCGGGAACTTCCGTACATATGTAAAACCGGAATACAACGATAAGATCGCGGCGGAGATCCGGAATCTGACCGGGATCACAGACGCGATGGTAGCGAATGCACCGGTATTCAGGGAAGCATTCCGGATGTTCACAAACTGGTGCCTGGGAACCGGAGATGAGGTCACGATCTATGCCTGGAGTGACTCTGACTACAACCAGGTCGTAAAAGAGATCCTCTTAAAAGAATACGAGCTTTCCGACGAAGAACACGGCCTGATCGACACCGAGTGGACCGATTTCCAGAATGAATTCGATGCGCACATCGGATTCGAAAGACGGATCTCCCTGGAACTCGCCCTCGACATGGCCGGAATCGATTTCTCCGGCAGACAGCACGACGCCCTCGACGACGCCAGAAACACCGCCGACCTCCTCCACGTCTTCCGCGACCGTGATCTCTTCGAGAAAACTCTCCGCAAAGTCAAAGAAGCGATGGACCCGACGCCGCTGGGGAATACGCTGGGGAGTATGATTGATTTCTCGGGGTTTGTGGTGGGGTGATGCAGGTTAAAGCCAAACACTTGCAGAAATAGATTCCGAACACGGAATCAAATCTACATAAAGTGAAAATAAATTCTGAAATGGGAATATAATCCAGCTTTTCAACTTCAGAACTTCAGAACGAAAGTGTCATTAACTTGCCATTTAGATGTAAGAATGGTAAAATCGAGAATAACAGAAAAATACAGCAACGTAACATTTTGAACATCGAGGAAATTCTTGTAGGTGAATCTAAAAATGTTGAGTTTAAGGCACAGCGTCCAAAAGACAGCGCAAAATACTTGATTGAGGCGTGGGGCAGCGGTATTCCGAAATTGATGGAAGCAATGCAGGAATACGGATTACGCGAGCCGGAGTTTCGCGATATGGAGATTGGATTTCGCATTAATCTCTATCGTAATATGGAAGAGACAAGAATTGGAATCGACCAAGATGTTCAGAAAGTCGACCAAGATATTCAAAAGCTTACCGACGATGCTGTGAAAATTTCCGTGTATACGGAATACAACCTGACAGACAAGAGCAAAGCGGTTCTGGCATTGATTAAAGAACAGCCTGATATTACAGAGAGAGATTGCAGCTCAATTGGGGTGGAAAATTAATCGTGTAAAATATCAGATTGATAAAATGAAAAGCCAGAATATTATTCAGCGCATTGGAACCAGTCAAAAAGGATATTGGAAAATTTTGATTGAGAATAGCTCTTTTTAGACTAGAGAGGCAAGATCTGGAATGATGAATATGTTAAAAAATGGATTATCAGAAGAGAGCACTCCAACTTCCATCCGTCTCCCCCGCATCATGATCGCCGCCGAAAAGAGCGGCGGCGGGAAGACATTTTTCACCTGTGTGCTTCTTTCACTCCTAAAGGAGCGGATTGAGGCGGTGCGCGCCTTTAAGTGTGGCCCCGATTATATCGACCCGATGTTTCACCGGACGGTGCTGGAGATTCCATCGCGAAATCTGGACAGCTTTTTTGTGGGGGCGGATACACTGCGGTATCTGCTGGGACGGGAAGTTCTGGAGAATAAGGGGCTTCCGGCGAGCCGGATCGCGGTCCTTGAGGGTGTGATGGGATTTTATGATGGTCTCGGCGGTGTTTCGGAGCGCGCCAGCGCATGGGAAGTGGCGGATCTTACGGATACACCGGTGATCCTGATCGTTGACATGAAGGGACGGAGTCTTTCGGCACTTGCCTCGATCAAGGGCTTTATGGAGTATCAGGAGAGGAGCCATGTTGCAGGCGTGATCTTTAACCGGCTGTCTTCGATGATATATCCGGGACTTAAGAAAAAGGCAGAGCAGGAGCTGGGGATCCGCGTGTTCGGATATATTCCGGAACTCAGGGATCTGACTCTGGAATCACGCCATCTGGGGCTTGTCATGCCGGAGGAGATCCCGGGGCTCAGGGAAAAGCTGGAGCTTGTAAAGGAGAAGATCCGGGCGGGGATCGATCTGGATGGGATACTGGAAGCAGCGGAGGAAGCTCCGGAACTTCTAATTAAGATTCCGGAAATCATAAAAAAACAGGAAGGAAAAACAATATCAGGAGCAGCAGCTGTCCATACTGCGTGTCATGCGGTTTTTGATGGAAGCAGAGCAATTTTTCAGGGAAAAAGAGAATTGGAAGCGCCTGTAGAAGATAATAAAAACTCCTGCATCCCCGTGATCGCAGTTGCAAGAGACGAGGCGTTCTGTTTTTACTATGAGGACAACCTGGATCTTTTAAAAAAACTTGGAGCCAGGATCCAATATTTTTCCCCGATCCGGGATCAGGAGATCCCGCCGGAGACATCTGCGCTGTATCTTGGTGGCGGATATCCGGAGCTTCATGTGAAGGCACTTTCAGAGAATAAAATGATGCTTTCTTCGATTCGGGAGGCGATCAGGAATGGGATTCCCTGTATCGCAGAGTGCGGCGGGTATCTCTATTTGAAGGAGTCGATCGAAGATCCGGCTGGAAAGCGCTGGGAAATGGCCGGTGTTCTTCCGGGAAACAGCCAGGATACAGGGAAACTTGGAAGATTCGGCTACATTACCGTGACAGCGAAAAAGGACGGACTTCTCGGACCGGAGGGAACTCAGTTTCGCGCCCATGAATTCCACCACTGGGATTCACCGGAAAATGGAACTGATTTTCAGGCGAAGAAACCGGTCGGGACCCGCGGCTGGGAGTGCGGATACACAACAGAAAGCTTCTATGCCGGTTTCCCACATCTGTATTTTTACAGCAATCCGGAGATCGCGGAGCATTTTGTAAAGCAGGCACAAAGCTGGAGAGAAGCCATTTGGGAAATCCAAAAAGAATGACATAAGGAAAGATAATGAGTGACAACACGATGACAACAGAGACAATCGAAGAAAAATTTCAAAGCTATCTGAAACAGATCGTCCCAGCCGACCGCCATGCGATGGAACTCGCAAAAAAGCGATGGGATTCCGTTGCAAAGCCGATCGGCAGTCTCGGGATCCTGGAGGACGATATTATAAGGATTGCCGGGATCAGGCGGAGTGCGTCCGGGATCACGCTTGATAAGTCCGCACTTGCAGTCATGTGCGCGGATCATGGCGTCGTTTCGGAAGGCGTGACCCAGACCGGGAAGGAAGTGACCCGGATCGTGGCGGAGAATTTCACGCGGGGGGAGACTTCAACTTCCAAAATGTGCCGGATTGCCGGAACAGATCTTTATCCGGTGGACATGGGGATGGACTGTGAAGTGATCGGAGTAAAACAGCCGGATCCGCACCGGATCATGGACCGAAAGATTGCGAGAGGTTCCGGAAATATCGTGAGAGAACCTGCGATGAGCAGAGGGGACTGCCTGCAGGCGCTTGTTTCCGGGATCGAACTTGCGTTTACGTTCCGGGATATGGGATATGAGCTTCTCGCTGCAGGTGAGATGGGAATCGGAAATACGACGCCTGCTGCCGCGATGAGCGCAGTGCTCACGGGACTTTCCCCGGAGGAAGCGACCGGACGGGGAGCCGGACTTTCGGATGCCGGGCTGGAAAAGAAAAAAAGGGCGGTTTCGATGGCGGTCGGCCGCTTTTATGAAACATATCCGCAGTACCGGGGCGGAACGAAGGAAGATTATGAGAATGGGGCGCTCTCGGCTGTGACAGTCCTTTCGGAGCTTGGCGGTTTTGACCTTGCGGGAATGACCGGGCTCTTTTTAGGCGGGGCGGCGGCCGGACTTCCGGTCCTCATGGACGGGTTCCTCTCGACTGTATCGGCACTTCTCGCGGTCCTGATCCGCCGGGAGGCGAAAGATTATCTCTTTGCCTCGCACATTTCCAGGGAACCGGCCGGAAAAGCGGTTCTTGAAATGCTTGGACTTCCGGCGCCGCTCCATCTCGGGATGCATCTCGGCGAGGGAAGCGGGGCTGTGGCGATGATCCCGCTCTTAAAGATGGGGGCGAGTGTTTACGAAGAGATGAGCACATTTTCCGACATTTCCGTCGAGCAGTACGTGGATTATGAGAAGGAGGTCCGGACATGAGAGCGGCGATCATAGCGTTTTCGATGTATTCCAGGATCCCGATGCCGATGTTTGAGTGGAAGGAAGAGGACATGAAATACGCCATGTGCTTTTTTCCCGCGATCGGGGCAGTGATCGGAGCGGTGTTTTTTGGAATGTATCTGCTACTTGACAGGATCCTGACGGGAAAGATCCTGGCAGCGGGGATCCTCCTCGCAGTGCCGCTTTTTATCACGGGCGGGATCCACATGGACGGATTTATGGACACCTGCGATGCAAGAGCGTCATATGGCGACCGGGAGAAGAAGCTGGGAATCTTAAAGGACACGCACACAGGAGCGTTTGCGGTGATCTTCGGAGGACTGTATCTGATCCTCTACGCGGCGGCGTGCACGGAACTTGATGAGGGAAGTGCGCTCCTCACAGCGATCGGGTTTATTCTTTCCAGGGCGCTCAGCGGTCTTTCCACCGCAACATTTCCGGAGGCGCGAAAACATGGGATGCTGGCAGATTTTATGAAGGATGCGAGAAAGAAGACCGTGGCAGTCTGCATGCTCGTGATCTTTTTCATGACGGCATTTCTGGAACTGCTCTTTGGCGGTATCTGCGGCGGTGTTGTTGTAATTACAACGGTTTTGATCTTCCTTTGGTATCGCCACATGGCAGTACAGGAATTCGGTGGTGTGACCGGAGATCTTGCCGGTTTCTTCCTGCAGATCTGTGAGCTTGGGATCCTGCTCGCGGCGGTGATCGGAAAGGCGGTGTTTTAAGTGAAACTTTTACTGATCCGGCATGGGGCAACGCCGGGGAACCTGGAGAAACGATATGTGGGCAGGACGGATGAGAGTCTGACGCAGGAATCCCTCGAAACGCTTGGCAAAGAGGCAAAAAAAATCCGGAAACTTGCCGGAAAACCTGCGGCGATCATCACAAGCCCGATGAAACGCTGCCTTGAGACTGCGGAAACACTATTTCCGGAACATGATTATCCGCAGGTCCCGAGGGTTCGGGTCGAAGATCTTTCCGAGTGTGATTTTGGAAAGTTTGAATATAAAAACTATCTGGAACTCTCAGGGGACATGGAATATCAGCATTTTATTGACACGATGGGAGCTGAGGGATTCCCGGGCGGGGAGAGCACGGAAACGTTTAAAGCGCGGACTGTGAAGGCGTTCCGGGAGATCCTTGCGAGATTCTTCCGGGAGACAGAGGATCCGGACAAAACACTCGTCTTCGTCGTCCACGGGGGAACGATCATGGCCGTCATGGAGGCGCTTGCAAAAGAACGGAAGAGTTACTATGACTGGCAGGTCGGGAACGGCGAGGGGATCTTTGGGGAGATCGAAACGCCGGATGGACGGATCGGTCAGGTGCGGTTTCTTCGGAACAATCCAATATCATAGGGGGTGTAAAATCATGATTCTTTTATTATCGGTATGCAGCATCGGATTTCTGATCTACGGTGCACTTGTTGTCAGTGGGATCTATACGCCGATCAGCTCGAAAATTCTGGTTGAGGACGAGGAACGGGCGAAATGGTGCCATACGGAGGGCGTCACAAAGATGCTCTGGGGGCTGGATCTTGCGTTTTTGGTAATGTATCTTTGCCGTGTTTTTCCGGCATTTTTATGGCTTGGACTGTTTCTTGTGCTGACGATCGTGATCATCATCATGGCTTATAAGAATAATGGAAAGTATTTAAAATGACGCAGAAAAATCAGACCAGTTCACTATATGAGGAATGCCGGTTTTGCGGTATGATAGACAACGAACGGAACAAACATTAAAGGAAGATTTTTATGACAGACAGACTCGAATTACTTGCAGTGGTCGCACTCGGATTTCTGCTCGATCAGGTCCTCGGGGATCCGCACTGGTTATATCATCCGGTGCGGCTCATCGGGGCTTATATTTCATTTCTGGAGAAAGGGATCCGGAAGCTTTTTGGAGAGGGAGAGAGTGCGCTCTTAGCTGGCGGTGTGGTACTTGTTATTCTCGTGACCGGGACAACGGCGGTCGTATCCGGCGGGATCTTATACACCTGCGGCAGGATCTCCCCGTGGCTCCGGTTTTTGGCATCTGTGATCCTGTGTTATCAGCTTTTTGCGGTAAAATCCCTGAAGGATGAGAGCATGAAGGTGTACCGGGAATTGAAAAAGGACGACCTTGAAGCGGCGCGGTATGCGGTGTCGATGATCGTTGGGCGGGATACTAAAGTGCTCGATATGACTGGTGTCACGAAGGCGGCGGTGGAGACAGTCGCGGAAAATACGTCAGACGGTGTTGCGGCACCGCTCTTTTACATGGCGATCGGCGGACCGGTCCTCGGCTGGGTATACAAGGCAGTCAATACGATGGATTCAATGGTCGGGTATAAGAATGACAAATATCTGTACCTTGGACGGGCGGCTGCGAAACTGGACGATGTCTTGAATTTTATTCCATCGAGACTCTGCGCCTGGATCATGATCTTTGCGGCGTATCTGCCGTCCAAAGGGCACGAATTTGACGGAAAAAATGCGAAAAAGATCTTCCTGCGGGACCGTTTCAACCATGCGAGCCCGAATTCCGCGCAGACAGAGTCGGTCTGTGCCGGAGCGCTACGGGTGCGCCTTGCCGGGGACGCGTGGTACTTTGGAAAACTCGTAAAGAAGAAATATATCGGAGATGATCTGCGGCCGGTGGAACCGGAGGATATCCGCCGGGCAAACAGACTTCTTTACCGGACGTCGTGGATCCTGATGGGGATCTGTGCGGTGTGGGAAGCAGCTATGGAGATTTTATCGAAATTATAAGTAAGGAGCTAGGATTGACATGATCGATATTTATACAGAAAAAAAAGAATCTTCCAATTGGATTCTGAAAAATGATCTCTATTTTAATTTAAACACAAGCAATGAAGAAATGACAGAACAGGATAAAAATCTGATTTTTCAAGCGGATGATGCAATCCTGACACTTGATAAGCACATAGAAACAAAGTATGGACTGGGAACAATCCGAAACTTATCTTCTGGGTGTAAAACCTTGCTGAATATTGTAAAACATCCAGAAAAAGTGGTATGTGTTGAAGAGTGTGGTCCCAATGTTTTGAAGATGATATTTCAGCTGGATCACATAAAGATTTATATGTCACGTCCAAGTTTTGTTGAAATTCCGGACAATGCAGAAATTCGTTTTAATGAGAAAGATGTGGTGACAGGAAATGCTGGATATCAGACCTGGTGGACCAGAGAGTATGAAAGGAGAGAGAAAAATGATCTATAAAAATATTACTTTTCAGGCAGCTCCTTTTTCCTATGATCTGTCTTTTGACGATCGCATTACTCTTGTCGGAGGCGACAGCGGAACCGGAAAAACAGTCCTTTATGAAATGCTTGAGGACTTGAGACAAACTGACGCATATCATGCTATAAAATTATTTAATTATCGGTCGGAAAATATCCAGGAGGATCTTGAAACGTGCAGAAATAATTTTATTGTGATCGATAATGCTGATATTCTGATCAATGACGAGATCCGAAGATTTATTAACTTTGAGTTTTCAAATCAATATATGCTTTTCTTAAGGAACTGCGATGGCCTGAATGTTTCGGATAAGAGCTTTAAGGTATTGGAACTGGCAGATAATAAGATAACTCTAGAAGAGGAAGTTTGATATGAAGTATTTATGGACAGAGGACACTGGTGCAGGTCTTCATTTCTGGCAATTAGTAAATCAGCTTTTCTTCGAGGGTAAACTTATTGTCGAAAGTAAAGAGAGCAATCAAGGAATTCTGGATGCAATCTATCAGCTGCAGCCGGATACAGGAGATATCTATTATATTGTATTTGATTATGTAGTAGATAATCAGGATATCCGGAATAAATATCGTATTCTGAGATCATTCGCTGATCGGTCAGCTGGTCATGTCATAATCCTGGATATGATTTGTTTTGAATATCTGATATTGGCATTCGATCAATTAATTTCCTGGACAGGTACAGGGAAGAAGGATAAGATTGCGATGCGGGAAGAGATTCTTGCAGCAGTGGAAAATCATAGGATCAACCTGGCAGAAATTAAAGACGAAAAAACATTACAGTATTTAGCTGGATTTAAAAGGTTTTCAACAGAGCGTGTTATGAAATCACTGGCAGGTGAGCTGACTGAAAATGAAAAGTGGTCAATTCGGGGAGCTTTGTTGGGAGAGAGCTAAAATAATATTCCCGAGTGGATGCAAATTCACGCAGGAAGACAACATGACTGAAAAAGTGAAACACCACACAGTGGAGGAATCAAAATGGCAAAAGTGATCATGATCCAGGGGACCATGTCGAATGCGGGGAAGAGTTTTCTTGCGGCGGGGCTCTGCCGGATCTTTAAGCAGGACGGGCTCAGGACTGCACCGTTTAAGTCCCAGAATATGGCCCTGAATTCTTATATTACGCGGGACGGGCTTGAGATGGGACGGGCCCAGGTCATGCAGGCGGAGGCAGCCGGAATCGAGCCGGAGGCGGCGATGAACCCGATCCTTTTAAAGCCGACCTCGAACATGGGATCCCAGCTCATCGTGAACGGCGAGGTCCGCGGCAATTATCCGGCGGCGGAGTATTTTAAGATGAAAAAGAGTCTAATCCCGGACATCATGGATGCCTACAATTCCCTGGCATCCCGCTTCGATGTGATCGTTGTGGAAGGCGCGGGAAGTCCGGCCGAGATCAACTTGAGGGAAAACGATATCGTGAACATGGGACTCGCCGAGATGCTGGATGCGCCGGTACTTCTCGCCGGGGACATCGACCGGGGCGGCGTTTTCGCCCAGCTCTACGGGACAGCGGCCCTGCTCACAGAAGCGGAGCAAAAGCGGATCCGCGCCTTCGTGATCAATAAGTTCCGCGGGGATAAAGAGATCTTAAAACCGGGTCTTTCCATGCTCTATGAGCGGATCCGGATCCCGTTTGCGGGTGTGATCCCGTACATGGATGTGGACGTGGACGATGAGGACAGCCTCTCGGAGCGCCTGACAGAAAAACATGGAACCGGACCTCTTCTTGACCGCTCCAGCCATGCGGCTTTTGCGAAGATCTCCGTGATCCGGCTTCCGAGGATCTCGAATTTCACGGACTTTAATGCACTGGAGCGACTGCCGGGGATCGCGCTTTCTTATGTGAGCCGTCCGGAGGAACTGACCGGATCGGATCTCATCATCCTCCCTGGGACAAAGAACACCATGGGAGATCTCAAGTGGCTCCGCCAGAACGGGCTGGAAGCTGTAATCACGCGGATGGCGGGAAAAGGGATCCCGGTCATCGGCGTCTGCGGCGGGTTCCAGATGCTGGGAACGAGTCTTTCCGATCCGCATGGTGTGGAAGAAGGCGGAACGATGCGCGGCATGGAGCTCCTGCCGATCCGCACGATCTTTGCGGAGAAGAAGACGAGGACGAGAGTAAATGGAACGGCAGCCGGGTTTTCAAACGATGGAGTACCGGTAAAGATCAACGGATATGAGATTCATATGGGAGAGACGATCCGGGACGGCGGACAGCCGTTTTCGTGGATCCAGTACGAAAATGGGGAAAATATCGCAGCGATGGCGACGGATTCCGATGCGCGTTCAGGATATAAAACGGATTCGAATCCGAATGGAGCTCCGGCCGGTGGGAAAGAAGACGGCTGTATCAGCGGAAACGTATTCGGAACCTATGTCCACGGAGTATTCGACACAGAAGAGATGCAGCATGCGATCCGCTATTTCCTCGCAGAGAGAAAAGGTGTTCGTCCGGAGACATATGAAAACGGGGAAACTTTCTCGATGGCAAAGTATAAAGAAGAGCAGTATGACAAGATGGCTAAGATTATCCGGGAAAATCTGGATATGGATATGATCTACCGGATCCTGGAACGAAAGGATGTGAGATGATGAGTGGACTTGACTGGACCGAAGAATTAAAAAAGCGGACGGGGATCGATTTCCTGACAACCCGCCCGATGGAGATCGAAAAAAAGAGTTTTGAGATCATAAAAGGAGAGCTGGGCGAGGAATTTGTTTCCCGGTATCCGGCTGATGCCCTTCCGGTTCTCTGCCGTGTGATCCATACCACCGCCGATTTCTCCTACCGCGACACCCTCACGATCACAGAAGGCGCGATCGGACTGGCAAAAGAGGCGATCCATCGGGGGCTTCCGATCATCACCGATACGACGATGGCGGCATCCGGGATCAACAAGACGGCGGCCAGAAAATTCGGGATCGATGTGCACTGCTTTATCGGGGATGAGGATGTGAAGGAAGCTGCAAAGGCGAGCGGGATGACGAGATCCGCGGTCAGCGCCGAAAAGGCGGCGCGACTTTATTCGGAGTGTATCTATGCAGTCGGAAACGCGCCGACGGCGTTAATGCGCCTCTATGAGCTGATCGAAGAAAAAAAGATCCGGCCGGCGCTCATCATCGGAGTACCGGTCGGATTCGTGAACGTAGTCGAGGCAAAGGAACTGATCCTTCGGACGGATGTCCCGGCGATCGTCGCCAGAGGACGAAAAGGCGGGAGCAATATCGCCGCGGCGATCTGCAACGCACTGTTATATGAGGCGGGAGGACGATAGCGGTTCGCTACTTTACTTCCTGCACCGGGATTCCCGGAACTGCCATCAGAGAGTAGTTGGTGTGATAGACAACGAAACCTGGTGCGGCTCCGGGAACTTTTTTTAAGTTCTTCCGCTGGATATAGTCGACTTCGACCTTCTCATTCCCGCGGCCTTTGGAGTAGTAGGCAGCCAGCGCACCGGCTTCCTCAAATACGCGGTCCGGGAGCTCTTTTCCCTCAGTCTTTACGATGACATGGGAGCCCGGGATTCCTTTTGCGTGGAACCACCAGTCACCGCCGTTCGCAAACTTGAAGTCGAGTTCTTCATTCTGGTAGTTGTTTTTTCCGACATAGATGTGGAATCCGTCGCTGGAAAGGTAGTGGAACGGGCGGCTTGTGATCTTCACCTTTTTGCCGCCTGTGTAGTGGCGCTTGATATAGCCATACTCCGTGAGCTCTTCCTTGATCTGGACAAGGTCCTCCTCGAGTCTTGCGATGTCCATCGATGTGCTGATGGATTCCAGGTGGGCGATCTCCGCCTTCGTCTGTGCGAGCTGCTCGGTGACGGCCTCATAAGTCCGCTTCTGTTTATTGTACTTGTCAAAATACCGCTTCGCGTTCTCCTGAGCCGTCATCGTCGGATCCAGCGGGATCGTGATCTCTGTATTGTCGTAATAATTCAGACACTTAAAACTCTTTTCTCCGCCGGAGAGACCGTACCCGTAGGTATTTAAAAGTTCTCCGTAGATCCTGTATTTTTCCCGCTTTTCCGTATCCTTTAACTGCTTAGTCTGCAGATCCAGCTTCCGGACGCTGCGCTCCAAAGCGTTGGAGATGATCTTTCTGAGGTCCGTGGATTTCTGGTGGATCCTGGATACCATGTTCTTTTCCGCATAGTAGCGCTCTAAAAGTTCACTGATGGAGGAAAAGTTCACGGTCTTATAATTGCCGCCTTCCATCATCGTGAGCGGTACCGATGCGAATTCGACCGGTTTCTCGCCTTCATAGATGATATTCGGCGTAAAATTGCCTTCGCGGACATCGTCCATGATCCAGGTGAACGCGTGGAAGAGATGTGTGAGTTCCGCATCGGAAAATTCCTTCGCGGAGACATCCCCGTCGAGTGATGCAAGGTGGCAGATCTCGGCGGCAACGACCGGGCTTAAACCGGTGAGATCCATGTAGAGGGCCTTTGAGAGGTTCTGCGGGGTGTTGTGCAGGAGTTCCTTAAATTCTGTCTCCGTGATCGTCAGCGGATCTTTCTTCTCCCCGGAGTGCGGGATAAAGTAATCGCGTCCCGGGAGTACCTCTCGGACAGAGCTTACCTGTGCGGAGATATGTTTGATGCTGTCGAGGATCACGTTGTTCTCATCGCAGAAGATGATGTTGCTGTGTTTTCCCATGAGCTCGATCACGATGAATTTTCTCCGGAGATCGCCCATCTCATCGAGATGCTCGACCTCGATCCGGACGATCCGCTCCAGTCCCGGCTGGGTCACGGAGATGATCCTGCCGTTTGCGATATGCTTTCTTAAAAGCATGCAGAAGTTCGGAGCCGTCATCGGGCTCGGTTTGTTGTTTGATGTAAAATAGAGAAGCGGGAGACTGGCGTTCGCCGATACGAGCAGACGCACGTTCTCCCGGTTTCCTTTAATGGTAAAGAGTAATTCGTCCTTTTCCGGCTGGGCGATCTTTGAAATCCTGCCGGAGACGATCTTTTCGTTCAGGTCGCGGACAAGGTTCGCGATCACGATTCCGTCAAATGCCATGGTGTATGAGTTCCTTTCATTTTATCGATCATAAATTCTAAGATTGTCTGATATGTATACGCTCGGGAGACTCTCTAAGAGTATCTCCCGAGTGTGGGAATGGGCGGATCGGATCTGCTTCATGAAAAGTGTTCATGAAAGATCGCGTTGATCCGTTCCGTCAGCTCCGCGACCGAGTGGGCCCGGCTTCTGGAACATTCCCGCGCAGGGCGGCCGCAGAGGAGACAGGTCCGGCCCGGCTGCCCGATGTCACTTCTTGAGATCTTTTTTCCATCCCGCCCGATGATATCGATGTCGTAGAGTCTTCCGAGCTCGGACGCGTCCTCTAACGGCACGAGAAGGCGTTTTACAGCGAGCGCATCCGCATCCACGCAGAGAAATGCCTCCGGACCGGTCTTATCGAGGATTAGGCTGCGCTTTAAGACCGGGATCTTTGCGGTATCCAACGCGGAAACGATCTCCGAAAGTGCAAAGGCAAATGCCTCCGGAACAAGCGGCAGGACCTTGACCGGCCCCGGAATATTTAAGGTGAAGGAGACGAGAACGCCGGGAAATTCGGAGAGAAGCTGTTCCTGCATCCAGACGCGCCGTTCCCTGGCGTTTAACATATCCGGAAGCTCGGCATCGGCACCGATGAATTTTTCTAATGTTTCTTTTTCTGCGTCATTTAATAATAACTGTTCTATTTCTGGATCATTCCATAAAAATTTTTCCATAAAAACCTCAGATCTCATGCAGGATCTCAAGAAATCCTTTCATATATTTTGTGAGATACATGTCCTTCCGGTAGCAGGCGTAAAAATGTCTTGGATTCTCCACACCGAGGATCGGATAGGAGAAGTAGGCGGAATCCGGCGAGTTATCAGTCTCGACATAGGAATCCGGACAGGCCATCACGACAGGACTCGCCGCAACGACATGTTTTCCGACCTCGATGCTGATCGTGACAAGGTCGATCTTCGGCTTCATGTCCCTCGTGATAAAGAGGGAGTCCTGGATCGTCCGGACGGAGTGACCGGACTGGCTGGAGATGAAGGTCTCATCGCGCGCCTCCAGGATATCGATCGGTGTCCCGGGCGCGATCCGTTTCGCAAGTTCGCATTCGCGGTTCACGATGAGGACAAGCTTTTCCTCCTGGATCAGGTCGTAGACCAGTTCCTCGTGGCGCGGGAATGTCGTGAGAAGTGCGATCCCGACTTCCCCCTCCAGGACGCTTTTTTCCATGGTCGCAGATCCCTGCTCATGGAGTTCCAGCCCCACATGGGGGAATCGTTTCTTAAAACGCGGGTATAATTCCGGTAACAGCTCCATACCGCGCTGGACCGAAATCCCGAGGCGGATGGTCCCGAATTCTTCCTTGCTCAGCTCCTCGACCTGTTTTCTCAAGTTTGTGGAGATCGTTGTCACCTGCCTCGCCGCCTCCACGTAGAGCTGTCCGGCCGGCGTCAGGGTGATCGGATCGGTGGAGCGGTCAAAGATCGGGGCGCCGAGATTGCTCTCGGCGGTCTTTATGATCTGGCTCAGAGAGGGCTGGGAAACGTAGAGCTTTTTTGCCGCGTTTGTAAAGCTGCCTTCCTTCAGGACGGTCAGAACATACTGCATGTGTTTTTCATTCATAGAGGCGTCCTCCCCTGACTTTTTATCTCAGTTAGATAAAACTCCTGTTTTTCCTTTCTATTCTATCACATCCGGTCGGAAAAGACAACGCGGGGAAACCGGAGCGTTCCTGCCGCCGGACCGAGCCGATGCCCCATAAGAATTTCCCTATATTCGCTATAGAGGGATATGTATTGGATTAAAAAAAATACAAGTGATATAGTAATGCAATAGAAAGTTATAGAACTCAGGTGGGAAAACAAACGAAATTTGTGCATCCTGCATAATGAGAAACGGAGGGAATATATGGAAATCAAGAAGACAGCTATGGCCGGCACACTGGAATCCAGTGACGCCCAGGTAACCGTGGAGCCGGGTGAAGGAAAGATCGAGCTCACGATCGAGAGCAGCGTGATCCACCAGTACGGCAGACAGATCCGGAAAGTCACACTGGAGACCCTGGAGCGTCTCGGCGTGGACAGTGCAAAGGTCACGATCTTTGACAAAGGAGCGCTCGACTGTACATTAAAGGCGAGAGTGGAGTGTGCGGTCTACCGTTCCAACGGCATCACCGAAAATCTTCCGTGGGGAGGTGTCATCCGATAATGCATCCGAATAAAAAACGCTTAAGAAGATCCATGATGTTTTTAAACTGCCAGAAACCGGGTCTCATCAAGGATCCGTACATCTACAAACCGGATTCCATCATGTTAGACCTCGAGGACGCGGTCGCGGAGAACCAGAAGGACGCAGCGAGATATTCCTTATATCATGCGCTTCAGGAGATCGATTACCGCGGCGTAGAGCGGGTCGTCCGGATCAATGGTCTTGACACTCCGCACTGGAAAGAAGATATCCGCGTCTGTGTCGCGGGCGGAGCCGACACGATCCGTATCGCAAAGACCGAGACAGCACAGGATGTTAAGACCGTTGAGGAGCATGTCCTTGCGGCAGAGAAAGAGTTTGGACGCCCGGAGGGAAGCACGCTCTTAATGGCAGCCTTAGAGTCCTGCAAAGGTGTTTTAAATGCCTTGGAGGTATGTCAGTCTTCTGACAGACTTATCGGAATCGCTTTATCCGGCGGAGATTACACAAAGGACCTCCAGACAACGATCACAGGAACCGGAGTGGAGCTCATGGGAGCGAGACAGCACATGATCATGGCGGCGAGAGCGGCAGGCGTTCAGTGCTGGGATACAGTGTTCACAAACCTTGACGACATGGAAGGTTTCGAGAATGAGACAAGAATGATCAAGATGATGGGCTTCGACGGAAAGTCTCTCGTAAACCCGAGACAGATCGCCATCGTCCATAAGGTCTTCACACCGTCGGAAAAAGAGATCATCTTTGCGGAGAAGGTTGTCCGCGAGATCGATGACAAGAAGGCAAAGGGAATCGGAGTCTTCACCGTTGACGGAAAGATGATCGACATCGCATTCTACGACGGAGCAAAGAGAACACTCGCCATGGCGAAAGCAGCAGGCGTTTATAAGGGGGATTTATAAGATGATCAATGCAGTTGGAAGAGAAATTCCCGAAGAGGTCTTAAAAGCAACAGGCAAGGAGCCGTTTAAGGGCGTCTATGCCTACGATAATTACGAATATACAAAGGCGGCTCCGACCGTCCGTACATTAAACGATCCGACAAGAAGCAAGCTTGTCGAGAACATCCATGATGCCCTCGTAAAATGCGGCATTAAGGACGGCATGGTCCTTTCCTTCCATCATCATTTCCGCGAGGGTGACTATGTGGTAAACATGGTCATGGAAGAGGTCCATAAGATGGGCATCAAGGACATCACGATCTGTGCAAGCTCCTTAGGAAAAGCTCACGATCCGATCGTTCCGTACATCGAGGATGGCACCATCACAGGAATCCAGTCCTCCGGTGTCCGCGGAAAGATCGGTGAGGCGATCTCCACAGGACGGTTAAAAAACCTTGCGATCATGCGCTCCCACGGCGGACGTGTCCGCGCCATCGAGTCCGGCGAAGTCCATATCGATATCGCCTTCATCGGTGCTCCGACATGTGATGAATATGGAAACATGCGCGCAAACGGCGGAAAGAGCGACTGCGGCGTATTATCCTACGCGACGGTCGACGCCCAGTATGCAGATAAGGTTGTTGCCGTGACAGACTGTCTCGTTCCGTTCCCGAACATTCCGGCAAGCATCTCCATGGTAGATGTGGATTACGTTTGTGTCGTAGATGAGATTGGAAATCCGGCAAAGATCGCGACAGGTGCTGCAAAACCGACGACGGATGTCAGAAAGATCATGATGGCAGATTACTGCACAAAGTTTGTTGTCAACACCCCGTATTTTAAGGAAGGTTTCTCCTACCAGACAGGTGTCGGCGGAGCTTCCATCGCCTCCACGATCTCCCTTGGAAAGATCATGGAAGAGAGAGGCATCCATATGGGACTTGGCCTCGGCGGAATCACAACTCCGATGTGTGAGCTGTTGGCGAAAGGCCTCGTAAACAAGCTCGTTGATACCCAGGATTTCGATCAGGGTGCCATCGAGTCCATCAAGACAAACCCGAACCACTTCGAGATCTCTGCGTCCGAGTACGCGAACCCGTTCAACAAGGGCGCTTATGTCAATAAGCTGGATTTCGTGATCCTTGCATCTCTTGAGGTTGACGTAAACTTTAACTGTAACGTCGTTGTCGGTTCCGACGGCATGATCACAGGTGCCCAGGGCGGACATCCGGATACGGCAGCAGGAGCGAAGTGTACGATCGTCATTGCTCCGCTGCTTCAGGGAAGAATCCCGGCAATCTGTACAAATGTTACAACGGTAACGACTCCCGGTGAGTCCGTTGACGTTGTCATCACAGACTACGGAATCGCCATTAACCCGAGAAGACAGGACCTCATCGAGTGCATGAAAGGCGTTGACCTTCCGTTCTGTACGATCGAAGAGCTCCGCGATAAGGCGTACGCCATGGTCGGAACTCCGGATCCGGTGCAGTTTGACGACCGCGTGGTCGGCGTGATCGAGGCCCGCGACGGCACCATCATCGATGTGGTCAGAAAGATCAAAGACTATGAATTTGAGGATGAACAGTAATCTGCCCGTCCCGGTGCTGCGAAAACAGTTTCCCCAGACATGTTTTCGCAGTGTATACCCCCTTAGATAAAGGAGGTTTTGAGTATGTCTGAAATGTTAGTCGGTATTCTTGGTTTTGTATGTATCATTGCCATCGTCATTACCCTTTTTAAGAGCAAGACACTCCCCAGTATTGCTTTTATCACATTCCCGATGATCCTCGGTGTGATCCTCGTTCTTTCCGGATACTACACCTGGGACAACCTTGCAAAACTCATCAAGAGCGGCTTTTCCAGCACCGGCCCGACAGCGGCACTGTTCGTATTCAGCGTCCTGTACTTCGGGATCATGACAGATGCCGGAATGTTTGATGTCATCATCAACAATCATGCGGGTCCGGCACTGACCATGTGTTCGACTCTGATGGCGGCGGCTGTCCTCATGGGTGTCCTTGTAAAAGAGGTCGAAGGGACCACGAGCGTCATCACCTGCATGTCCGGACTGATCAGTACCTTCCTCCCGGCAGTCCTCGGCCGTCATCTGCCGCTCGTCATCGGTATCCTTTCCGTGCCGCTCGCACTCGCGTTCGACACCGACAGCTACTTCTACGGAATGCTTCCGGTCATGATCGGCATCGGAGAGGGCTTCGGGATCCCGGCGCTCCCGATCGCCGCAGCGATGGCAGTCTGCAGAAACTGCGCGACCTTCATCAGCCCGATGGTACCGGCAACACTCCTCGGAGTCGGCCTTGCGGATGTGGACATCAACCAGCACATCAAGAGCAACTTCTTGTGGGTATGGGGATTCTCCTTTATCTGCATGATCGCCGCGATCCTGTTTGGGATCATTCCGGTGTAGGAATATTTGTAAATTCGACAATTTCTTTTAAAATTCAGATAGAACCCCATAGGAAAAGTCCCGGAGATCAATGACTTGGTTTTCGGGACTTTTTCTGATGACAGATCCGGGCTATCCGCATAAAACAGGAAGAAGAGAAGAAGTGATGGAATATGAAAATTTTTACAGAAGGACAAAAAGCAAGAAATCATACGAGAATAAAAAGAACATCAGAAAATGATCTGAATAAATGAAAGTAAAAACTATAAAAACGCAATAATTATCAATAATTCAGATAAAATACGCACTTTTGCTTGACAGAAATGTAAATACGGCATATACTTTTGGTAAAGAAAAAGAAAACACGGAATATAATCCGTGCTTCTCTTTTATCTTGTGGTTATACGATTAACTTAAATCAGACCTTTGTTGTATCCCCGTGAATCAAGAGGCATTCAAAGTCTTTTCTCTCAAAAGGTTCGTCCTTGATCATGTGCATCAGAGTCTCAGCTGCATAATATCCCATATCATAAAGCGGGATATAGAGAGAAGAGATCTGAGGATACACATTTAACAGAAACGGAGACGACGCAAGGCAGATATGTTTGATGCGCTGAGGAATCTCAAAATTCTGCTCCAGGATACATCGCTGCATCAATAGTCCGAATCGCTGGTTTGATGTCAGGGCGATATCGAAAGTATTTTGAGCCAGATAGGAGGAGATTGGTTCCATAATCTCTGAATCAGGGCCGTTAGAGGTTGTGTCGCAGACGATTCGTTCAAAATCACAGGATGGATAAATGGTCCGGACTGCATGAATGATCAGGTCATATTTATTGTGAGGCTGGCGGCCGTTGATGGACCTCGTAAAATACCGGATGCGCTGAAAATTCTGCTCCCTGCAGAAACGGACACAGTCCTCAATGACATGCTCAAACGCCTTCCCCCCGGCAAGTCCGGAACCGGAGACACCGTTTTCACTGATGACGACATAGGGGATTTTATTTGCTTCCAGAGAGTCCGTATAGATTGTCTGTTTGTCAAAGACGATCAGGATCACTCCGGATATGATCCCGGAATAGTAATAGCGGACGATCTCCTCGTTTGCAGGATCCCGATGATCGCTTAACAGCGTGAGCGTATAACCGACACTGTCCAGATACTTTTTGATCCCATTCAGCGTATTGCCGAAACCGGAGTTTCCATAGTTGTTTCCGGGAAGAAGTCCGATGGAAAAACAATTTTTCTGACGGATATTCCTGGCAGAGGCATTCGGAAAATAGTTGAGACGTCTGGCAGTTTCCAAAATTTCCTGACGTTTTTCTTCACTAATCCGTTTCCCCGCAGTGTTATTGATCACATAGGAAACGGTTGCCTGAGAAACATGACAGGCGTTTGCGATATCTTTCGCAGTAACTTGTTGATTCTTTTTCATGATGAAATCCCTGTAGAGGCGGATACACCGCCTGTTTAATTTACGCGAACAACGAGCCAAAGTCCGCGCTTGCGCGAGGCCCTGGCGGCTGCCGCGATAACAAGGGGAAACTCGCGAAGCGTGTTTTCGCTTGTTAATTTAAGAAACGATCCGAAGTTTGACCCCTGATCATAAAAGCGACAACTAACTTTATCATAAATTTCTTTTTTTATCAATGGTTAAACGTATAAACGACTAACCGAAAGTACGAAAACGTTATGGGGCAGACTGATCGCCGGTCTGAAGATATAAAAGCCAAAAACAAGTAAGTCGAAAAAGGAGAGAGCGTATGAAAAAACAAATGACACGAATGGCAGCATTAGTAATGACAGCCTGTCTGTTTACCGGTTGCGCGGGGCAGTCCGGTCAGCCTGCCGGAGACGGCGGATCCGGTACCAATGGGACCTCACAGGCGCAGGAGAGCGAACAGCCGATCGAAAGGAAAGAATATACGGTTGTGTATGCTGCCGAACTCGCCCATATCAACTACCTGAAATCATCGCTGAGTACCTGTACGAGATTCACAGAGAACTACGTGGATGCCCTGGTGGATTTCGACAAATATGGAGTTACGATTCCGTGTCTGGCGGAGAGCTGGGAGGTATCCGACGATGGGCTGACCTACACGTTCCATTTACGAGATGGAGTAAACTGGTATACAAGCGATAAAAAGGTTTATGCACCGGTTACGGCACAGGATTTTGTGGATGCGGCAAAATGGCTCTTAACAAAGGACAATGCGTCTACAACGGCCAATATCTTTTATAATGTCATCGCAAATGCAGAAGATTATTTTAACGGAGATATCACGGATTTTGATCAGGTCGGCATTCATGCCATTGACGAGCATACACTGGAATATACACTTGTGAAACCGACTCCATATTTCCTGAAGATGACCGCGTACAGCTGCTTCCTCCCGGCGAACGGCAAGTTCTTAGAAGAGTGCGGGGAGTCCTTCGGAACAGGTGCCGAGACGGTTTTAAGCTGCGGCGCATACATCCTCACAACATTTGAGCCGGAGAACCGCAGAGTCCTTGAGATGAACGAGGATTACTGGGATAAGGATGAGATTTACATTTCCAGGATCAACTACAACTACAATAAAGAGGCAAAGACTCTGGCACCGGAACTTTTCTTAAGAGGCGAGGTATCTGAGGCTGATATCCCGGCAGAGATCTTAGATGAGTGGATCAACGATGATACCAGAAAGAACATGCTGATCGAAAAACCATCCAGCACAAGCAGCAACTTCCTGGGATTCAACTTTGAACCGCTTTACGAGGAGGAGTATGATCCGGATAACTGGAGCAAGGCAGTCAACAACGAAAACTTCCGTAAGTCCATCTACTACGCAGTGGACCGTGAAGCGGCGGTGATGACAAGCTATCCGTATGGATACGAAGAACAGATGTTAAATACCATCACGACAAAGAATTTCGTAAATGTGGACGGGGTTGATTACACGGAACTTGAACCGTTAAAGGAGATCACGAACACGGATCAGTTCCAGGAAGATAAGGCTCTTGAATATAAGGAAAAGGCGCTTGAAGAACTCCAGGGAACCGTGACATTCCCGGTAACAATTGTCATGCCGTACAATACAAGCACACTTGCATTGACAAACCGGGTTCAAGTCGAAAAACAGCAGCTGGAAAATCTTCTTGGAAGTGATTATATCAGTATTGAGCTGGTTCCGTACCCGCCGACCAACTACCTGAAGGAATCCAGAAGCTCCGGCAAATTCTCTCTCATGGAAATGGGCTGGGGACCGGACTATGCAGATCCGGCAGGATATACAGAGGTTATGACGAGCGATACTTCGATCGGGACAAAGTACAGCAGACCGTATCTGGCAGAAGATTTAAAGGATGCCGACGGAAACAGCATTTATGAGAACATGATCAAAGAAGCAAAAGCTGAGACAACTGATATCGGAAAACGTTATGAACTCTTTGCTGAGGCAGAGGCATATCTGATCGAACATGCTCTGGTAATCCCGCTTTACGCATCCGGCGGAGGATACCGCGCAACTTACCTGGATCCGTTCTCCGCACACTGCACACAGTTCGGCAGAAACCTTGATAAGTACAAAGGGGCAAAGGTTCTTGATCAGCCGATGAGCCAGGAAGAATATAAAGCGGCAGAGGCCCAGTATCAGGAAGAGAGGATCGCAGCTTTAAAAAATCAGTAAAACCTGAATACGCAGAATGCAAAGAACGGAGGAATGGTGTATGAAGAAAACAATGTTGAGAATCGTCAGTACGGCATGTGCCATCTCTCTGCTCATGGAGCTTGCAGGGTGTCAGAAATCTGACACTCCGTCCCAGGGCAGTGGATCCCAGGGAACTCAGGAAGCTCAGGAAGAGAAGAAAGAAAAGACTCTAACGGAGTATTCCACCGTGTATACGTCTGAAATTGATTCCGTGAATTACTTAAAAAGCACAAACAGCGACGGCATCGCTTTGTTCTACAGCATTATGGACGGACTGATCGAATTTGATCGGTTCGGAGAGATGATCCCATGCATTGCAGCGGACTGGACGGTTTCTAATGATGAACTGACTTACACGTTCCATCTCCGTGATGATGTAAAATGGTATGACTGGAAAGGAAATGCAGTCGGAACCGTAAAGGCGCAGAACTTTGTGGACGGCATCAAATGGATTTTGAATCCGGATCATGCGTCCAGCAACAGTAAAACGGTTTATGATGTCATCAAAAACGCGAAAGAGTTCTACGAAGGAGATATTACTGATTTTTCCCAGGTCGGAGTCAAGGCAATCGACGATACAACGGTGGAGTATACCTTATATCAGCCGACTCCGTACTTTATCAAAGAACTCTCCTTCCCGTGTTTCTTCCCGGTTGACGGAGACTTCCTTGAAGAACAGGGGGAAATGTTCGGTCTTGACAAAGAGTCGATCCTGTATTGCGGCGCTTACCTCCTGACCAGTTATGAACCGCAGAGCGAGCGTGTCCTTGAGGCAAACCCGGATTATTGGAATTACGATGTGATTTCCATCGGCCGCCTCAACTATAAATATAATTCCGAGGCAAACTCCATCGGTGCAGAGTTATTCACCCGCGGAGAGATCAATGATTTCCTGCTTCCGGGCAGCATTCTCGATGAGTGGATGGAAGATCCGGAAAAGAAAGAGATGATTCGTCCGAACAACCTGACAAACATGTCTTACTTTATCGGCTTCAACTTTGATCCGAATTACGATGAAACTTATAAGCCGGAAGACTGGAAAATCGCAGTCAATAATGAGAACTTCAGACAATCGATTTTCCATGGATTCGATCGTGAAGCCGCAATCCTGACGGTTGAGCCGTATAATCCAAAAGAGAAACTGTTAAATACCTTTACAAGAAGAAATCTTGTTCAGGCAGACGGTGTGGATTATACCATGATGGGCGGACTGGCTGCCTACACAGAGGGAGATTCTTTTGATCCCGACAAGGCGCTCGAATATAAGGAAAAGGCCATGGCGGAGTTAGAGGGACAGGTGACATTTCCGATTCAGATCCTTGTTCCGTTCAGCACCGCAAAAGTTGATACCGCAAACCGTATGCAGGTTATGGAGCAGCAGCTCGAGAAACTTCTCGGAACGGATTATATTAATATCGTTCTGGAATCTCATCCGTCTACAGGCTTCACAAAACAGGTTCGTACACCGGGTGCTTATTCCATGATGGAGATGGGCTGGGGACCGGACTTTGCGGATCCGCTCGGAATGATGAATCCGGTACATACAGGTTCTCTGGATGGCAAGTATATGCGTGTCAGCATGGCGAAAGATCTTCAGGATGAAAATGGCAGCAGTCTCTTTGAAGCGGCTTTAGATAAGGCGAATGCGGAGACAAAAGATTTGAAAAAGAGATATGAGCTGTTTGCAGATGCAGAATGCATGCTTCTCGATAAAGCAATCCTGATCCCGTTCTATACATCAGGCGGCGGATACCGTGCTTCCTACCTGGATCCATTCTCCGGCTATACCAGCCAGATGGGACGAAATGCGGCGATCAAGTTAAAAGGAGCTGTGATCATGGATAAACCGATGGGAATGTCGGAGTATGAGGCAGCAGAAGAGCAGTATGAAAAAGACAGAGCGGAAAGGATGAAGAAGTAGATGGCAAAATACATCTGTAAACGAATTCTTCAGTCCCTCGTGACGTTGGTTGTTGTAGCAACTGTAGTATTCTTACTCCTCCGGCTTATGCCGGAGGAAGGATACTTCGCTGAGGGATATGATAAAATGGACGAAGTACAGATCGAAGCGGCCCTGACTGAGATGGGACTTCGGGATCCACTGCCGGTACAGCTGAAAAATTTCTTTGTCGGGCTTATGCATGGGGATCTTGGCAAATCGATCGTTTTCCGTCCGAAGGTCCCGATCACAAAGATCATTGGACCGAAAGTTCCGTATTCCGTATATTTTGGACTTGCATCCATTGTGATTTCTCTCGTTGTCGGAATTCCTCTCGGAATGATGATGGCAAGGTTTAAGGGCAGGTTTTTTGATCATCTCGGGACAGGATATGTAGTGCTCATCAAGGCAGTTCCTGCTGCCGTTTATTATCTCTTCCTTCAGCTTTATGTATCGGGAGCGTTTCATGTACCGATGCTGTTTGATGAGAGAAAACCGGTGAGCTGGATCCTGCCGGCGATCTGTATGTCCCTGGGCGGCACAGCGACTTATGCAATGTGGATCCGCCGCTACATGGTCGACGAACTGAATAAAGATTATATCAAGCTTGCAAGAGCCAAAGGACTAAAAAATTCTCTTGTGATGTCCAGACATGTCATCCGGAATGCCTTTGTCCCGATGGCGCAGCAGCTTCCGACACAGATGCTGATGACAATCTCCGGATCCATCTATGTAGAATCTCTGTTCTCGATTCCGGGAATGGGCGGTCTTCTGGTTTCCGCGATCCAGAGACAGGATAATACCCTAGTACAGGCGCTTGTTCTGATCTATTCCTGCGTCGGAATTATGGGATTGTTCTTGGGAGATCTTCTGATGGCCCTTTGTGATCCGAGAATCAAGCTTGGAAAGAAAGGCGGTGGAAGATAATGGGAGCAAAGAAAAAAATCGATGCGCTGGAACAGGAAGTGGGAAAGATCACCCAGGACATGTTCGAATTTGCAGAATATGATGCAGAAGCAGCAGAAAGAACCGGTTACTCCAATTACTCATACTGGGCTTCCACCTGGAGAGTATTTACGAAAAACAGGGTGGCGATGTTTTTCCTCGTGCTTCTGATCGGACTGATGACATTTACCTTCATCCAGCCGTACCTCCCGTCCCAGAAGGACCCGATCGAAGTTTATATCAACCAGGAGACAGGAAAGCAGGACAGAAATCAGGCGCCTGGCAGTGAATACTGGTTCGGTACCAATTCCATCGGACAGGATTTGTGGGCGAGAATCTGGAGCGGGACAAGAACCTCTCTCTTTATTGGCCTTGCAGTCGGTTTATGGGATGCATTTATGGGGATTCTGATCGGTTCTCTCTGGGGATATGTAAGAAAGCTGGATCCGCTCATAACGGAAGTGTATAACGTCGTACATAACATTCCCAGTTCGATCATTCTGATCCTGGCATCTTATCTGTTAAAGCCGAGTGTCAGCACAATCATTCTTGCAATGTGTCTTACCGGATGGCTTCCGACGGCGCGATTCATCCGCAACCAGATCGTTATTATCCGTGACCGGGAATTTAATCTTGCTTCCCGATGTCTTGGAACTCCGACCGGCCGCGTGATCACAAAGAACCTCCTTCCGCAGGTGGTATCTGTCATTATGATGCGTGTTGCATTAGCGATTCCGTTAGCGATCGGACAGGAAGTATTCCTTACCTATATCGGTCTCGGACTTCCGTTAAGTGTTCCATCCCTTGGAAACCTGATCAATGAAGGCCGTATCGTTATGATGAGCCCGTCCCTGCGCTATCAGCTGATCTTCCCATCGATCATCCTTTCCATGATCACGATCTCCTTCTATGTAATGGGAAATTCCTTTGCTGACGCGGCTGATCCGCGAAATCACGTCTAGGGAGGGAAAGGATATGTTTGATTACAAAAACGCCGAAAAGATCCTGGACGCCCAGGATGTAAGAGTTAAATTCAACCTGAGGGGAAAGACACTGACTGCGATCCGCGGCATTTCCATGGAACTCTACAAAGGAGAAAGCCTTGCGATCGTAGGAGAGTCCGGATCCGGTAAATCCGTATTTACAAAGACTTTTATGGGTCTTCTTGATCAGAATGGCTGGATCGATTCCGGCTCCATTCTGTATTCCGGCGGGACATTCCGCAATCACCCGGCAGACCTGGCCGGATATAAGACAGAAAAAGAATGGCTCGGAATCCGCGGAAAAGAGATCGCTATGGTTTTTCAGGATCCGATGACAAGCTTAAATCCGTTAAAGACGGTTGGAAAGCAGATCCAGGAAACGGTAGAACTTCACCAGGGGTTGAGAGGAAACGCTGCGAAAGAAAAGACCATCGAAATTTTAAAGGATGTCGGAATTACAATGCCGGAGAGACGATACAAACAGTATCCGCATGAATTTTCCGGCGGTATGCGCCAGAGAGTTGTCATCGCAATCGCGGTGGCGTGCAATCCGGAAGTCCTGATCTGCGATGAGCCGACAACGGCATTGGATGTAACGATCCAGGCACAGATTTTAAAACTTCTCCACGAGCTGCAGGAAAAGTACAGCCTGACTATCATCTATATTACCCATGATCTGGGTGTTGTTGCGAATGTTGCGGACCGGATCGCAGTGATGTATGCGGGAGATATCGTAGAAGTCGGCTTATGTGAAGAGATTTTCTACAATGCAAAACACCCGTATACCTGGGCGCTGCTGTCATCCCTGCCGCAGCTCGGCATTAAAGGTCAGCCGTTATATTCCATCAAGGGCACGCCGCCGAACCTCTTCAATGAGATCAAGGGAGATGCGTTTGCCCCGAGAAATCCGCATGCGTTAAAGATCGATTTTGAGATCCGGCCGCCGTATTTCGAGGTCAGTCCGACTCACAAGGCAAAAACATGGCTGCTCGACCCGAGAGCACCGAAGATCGATCCGCCGCCGCTTGTAAGGCGCATGTTCGAAAAATGGAAAGGAGGCGAGGTCCTTGAGCAGAAAGAAGCTTCTGGAAGTTAAAAATCTGGACGTAGTATTCGGCTCCGGCAAAAAGGAATTTAAAGCCATCGACAATGTCAGCTTTGACATTTATGAAGGTGAGACGTTAGGCCTTGTCGGTGAATCCGGCTCCGGAAAGACTACGATTGGCCGCGCGATTATCCGTATCAATGAGGCTGCCGGCGGAGAGATTTTGTACGACGGAGAACGAATCAGCGGAAAGATCAGTGAGGAGATGGACCGGAAAGTCATCGAAAACATTCAGATGATTTTCCAGGATCCGATGGCTTCTCTAAATGAGCGTGCGAAAGTTGATTATATTGTTTCGGAAGGTCTTTATAATCTGCATAAATTTAAAGATGAAACAGAGCGAAAGAAGATCGTCGCGGAAGCACTTTTGGAGGTAGGACTGCTTCCCGAATTTGCGAGCCGTTTCCCTCATGAGTTCTCAGGAGGACAGCGCCAGAGGATCGGGATCGCGAGAGCTTTAGTCATGGAACCGAAACTGATCATTGCGGACGAACCGATCTCTGCTCTGGATGTCTCTATCCGCGCACAGGTGTTAAACCTTTTAATGGACCTTCAGCAGAAAAAGGGCTTCACGTATCTTTTTATCGCTCATGATCTGTCGATCGTGCGGTTTATTTCTGATCGTGTAGCCGTCATCCACAAAGGAAAAATCGTAGAGCTCGCGGAAACCGAAAAACTTTACAGTCATCCGCTTCATCCGTATACGAAAGCACTGTTGTCTGCAATCCCGCAGCCCGACCCGATCACAGAGAGGACGCGCACGGTGGAAGTGTACGATCCGTCCTGTCATCATTACGAGACGGATAAGCCGGAATGGGTGGAGATGGAGACAGGGCATTATGTTCTCGCAAACAAAGAGGAACAGGAAAAATACAGAGAAAGGCTGGGTAAATCATGAAGGTATCGATAACAAAAGAAATTCAGGGTAAATATGACGCGCTGATCATTCCGTTTATGAGGGACACAGCACTCAAAACCTCTCTTTCCGGCCTTGATCCGGTCGCTTCGGATGCAATCCGGAGTGCTCTGCAGAATGAAAAATTAAAGGCTGTTTACGGAAGCCAGTATTCCATGAACCTGTTTGTCGGGGAAAAATTTTTAAAGATCGTACTTGTATATCTTGGCGGTGAGTCGAACACAAACCGGGAAAGCTTTCTTGCCATGGCAAAGGCGTTCAAGAGCTGTAAGGAATCAAAAACTCCGGTGATCGGCGTCCTTTTTGACAATGTCCCTGAACTGGGGGACCGCCCGGATCTGGCAGAAAAATTTGCGGAGCTTCCGCACCTTGTGGCATATGAGTTTCATGCATATAAGACAGCACCGATCTCCAATTGTATGGAGGAGACCGTGATCGTCTCAAAGATTGACGGGATGGAGGAGATCGCAGATGAGGCGGCATGTGTTGCGGAGAGCACAATGTTCGCGAGAGATCTGGTCAATCATCCGTCCATGTATATGACGCCGCAGAAGCTGGTTGAGACAGTAACGGGGCGGTTTGCAAAGGAAGGACTTCCGATCGAAGTGGAGGCTTTTGGCGAAGATCAGGCAAAAGAACTCGGAATGGGGGCGTTTCTTTCCGTAGCAAAAGGTGCTGCCGCAAAACCCCAGGTCCTCGTCATGCGCTATCACGGCGGCGGAGAAGAGAAACCGATCGGTCTGATCGGGAAAGGCGTCATGTTTGACAGCGGCGGATACAGCTTAAAATCCAAGATGGCTACGATGCATGATGACATGGGAGGTGCTGCCGCAGTTATTGGTGCAATCCGCGCCATTGCGGTCCGGAAACTCCCGGTGAATATCGTAGCAATCGTTGCAGCCTGCGAAAACATGGTATCCGGTGAAGCGTATGTTCCGGGAGATATCCTGTTTTCCATGAACGGAAAAACGATCGAGATGCTGAATGCGGACGCCGAAGGCCGTTTGACTTTGGTGGATGCGATCACTTACGCGATCCGAAAGGAAAATGCGGGAACGCTCATTGATATTGCAACTTTGACAGGCGCTGCGAAGGGCGCAGTCGGTGGAAGAAGTGCCGCAGTTATTGCAAATGATGATGCATTGTTTGAGAAAGTCAGACAGGCGTCGGTAAGTTCCTGCGAGAAAGTGTGGAGACTTCCGGCAGACAGGGAACTCTTTGACATTCTGCGTTCTGAAGTGGCAGATTTAAAGAGCAGTTGTCCGGGAAATACCATGGGAGGAGGAACGATCGTTGCAGCGCTTTTCATCCAGGAATTCACGGAGAACCACTCGTGGTGTCATATTGATATGGCTCCGGTCAATTGGCTTGCGGATGGAAATGCGTATTGCGTCCATGGAGGTTCCGGATATGGTGTAAGCCTGTTGTACGAAACCGTCAAGATCGCGTCACAAAAGTAATAAATAAGATCCATAAAAAAACGAACCGTCCTGTATTTGCCGGAATTTGGCAATTCAGGGCGGTTTGTTGACATTATGAATCATTTATGATAAGTTAGCTTAAACTAACATATAAAATTAAGGGGATTGCAAAATGTTGGAATATTATGAAATTCTAAAAAAATCCTACCTGTTTTCGGGAGTTGATAGGAGTGCTCTGGAGCACATATTACGATGTATGGAAGCTCACGTCTGCAGCTATGGAAAAGGAGAGATCATTTATCACTATGGGGAAAGAATCTCGTGGGGAGGGATTGTTCTGGATGGAAAAGTGGCCCTGGTGGCACCGGGAAAAGACGGGGAGGAGTCCCATATCCGGCTCGTTGGACCGTCGGAGTCTTTCGGCTGTTCCAATTCCTGCCTGGCAGAACAACCGGCGCTTATGATGGTTATGGCAAAAAAGAAAACGAAGCTCCTGTTTGTAAATCTTTCAAAACTTTTTCGCAGAGAAGCGTTGGGCTGTGCTTATGCGGGACTGGTTACCGTAAACCTTTTAAAACAGACTGCAGCAGAAAACTTGACCCAGAGTCGCAGAATCCATATCATGAGCCAGAAATCGATCCGCGACAAACTAAAGCTTATGCTGGCACAGTTTTCCACAGATGGAAAAAGTGCCGTGCTTTCGATGAATCGGCAGGAACTTGCGGATTATCTGGGGGGTAGAGCGCAGCGCACTGTCCCGCGAGATGGCGCGCATGAAAAAAGAGGGACTGATCGATTACCGGAAAAATGAGATCACGATCCTTTATCAAACAGCATAAAAAGTCCGCAGGAATGTGTGCAGATCCGATCATCGGTGCAGACATCCTGCGGACTTTTTATATTTCGGGGACGTTTGACAGGCATTTCCTGATATACCGTCGTGCGAAACGTAGGGAAGCAGCGGGCGGGAATGCAGCTGGGAATATATTCTTAAAAAAGATAGATTCCGTTGCAGATGCAACTGATTTTTGAAGCAAGTTAGTCTATACTACCCGAAGGTTAGATATAGCTAACCAAATCAAGAGGAGTTATGATGAGACATAATAAATGGACAAGTGCAGCAGTGATCCTTGCTGCATCCCTGGCAATTTCCGCATGCGGAAGCAACGCAGGAGCAAAAGAGACAACGGCAGCAGAAAACGTACAGACTCAGGCTGCAGAGACAGAGAGCAGTGCGGCAGCCGGCACGGAAGCAGCAGACACGGAACAGGCGGACGCAGAAGGGACCCATGAGGTGGTCGACCACGCAGGCAATCATGTTCAGGTCCCAAATGAGATCCAGATCCACCGCGTCGTAATCGACCAGATTCCGATCCTTTCCACGTACATGGCATATTTTGAAGGTTCCGCGCCGAATATCGTCGGCTACTGCGGATCATTCAAGGACACAATCTCCGAGACGGTACTGAAAAACATCGCCCCGGAACTTATGGAGTCATCCGAGACCGTGTATGCGCAGTCGGACTTGAATATTGAGGAGATCATGAGGCTTCAGCCGGATGTAATCCTCTACAATGCAAACAACAAAGAACACGCGAAAGTCCTGGAATCAAGCGGGATCCCGGCGGTCGCTTTCGCAACAGTAGGTTCCGACAGTCCGGCTGATCCGCTGGAGCGCTACAAACAGTGGCTTTCCCTTTTGGAAGACGTGTTCGGGGAAGACGGAAAGATGGATGCCTTTTTTGAAAAAGGGGATGCGATCGTTGCTGATGTGGAAGGACGGATCGCCAAAATCCCGGAGGATGAGCGGCCGACAGCCATGATCTTATATAAAGTCAACGACGGCGTTCCGCAGGTAGCCGGAAAAGGAATTTTCGGTGATTACTGGCTCCAGCATCTCGGCGTCAAAAACGTGGCAGAAGAGGCGCAGGGATTCGCGCAGGTAAGCTTTGAGCAGATCTATGACTGGAATCCGGAAGTCATGTTCGTGAACGGACCTGGACTCTTCAAGGTCACAGAGACGGATATTCTTGAAAATAAGATCGAAGGTGTGGATCTCTCGACGATCCAGGCTGTGAAAGACGGACGCGTCTATGACACGACACTCGGTATGTGGAACTGGTTTACACCGAATCCGGATGCCCCGCTTGTCCTCGCATGGCTGGCATGCAACACCTACCCGGAGCAGTTTGTAGATTATCCGCTCGAGGACACGATCCGCGATTACTACAAAGAGTGCTACGGATACGAGGTGACCGATGAGGAACTGGAGGAAATGATTCACTTACGATGAAAAATACGATCTGGATTCGAAACAATCATTTTACCCCGCTTGCGATGATCATGATGATCGTTCTTCCGCTTGCGACAGCGCTCATCTGCCTCTGCATCGGAAGAATGAATCTCTCGGTTGGTGATGTCGCGGATACACTGATCCGGGTGTTTCTTCGCGGAGACAGGAGCAGCCAGAATTATTCCATTGTTGTAAACCTGAGACTTCCGAGGATCCTGATGGCGGTGATCGTCGTCGCGGGTCTTACCTGTGCCGGCGACACGTTCCAGTCCCTGTTTTCCAATCCACTTGCGACTCCTGACATCTTAGGAGTCACAAGCGGGACCTGCGTGGGTGCGATCCTGGCGATCTTACTGTCGAAAGGAATTCTAGAGACACAGATCATTGCCCTGATCTTCGGTCTTGTCTCTGTCTGGGTGACGATCCGCCTCGCAGGCAATAAGGACGGACAATCGATCGTATTTCTGGTCCTGTCCGGTGTGATCATTTCTTCACTTTTCAACGCGATCGGCTCTCTTTTAAAGTACACCGCAGATCCGTCGGATAAGCTGCCGGAGATCACCTACTGGCTCATGGGAAGCTTCACGAGCGCTTCCTATCAGAAGATCATGATTGGCTCCCCGCTGATCTTTGCCGGGATCATTATGATCTATCTGCTCCGCTGGAAGTTAAACATCCTTTCGCTGAGCGAAGATGAGGCGAGAGCCAGCGGGATCGACCTGAAAAAGACCAGACTTGCATTTATCCTGGCTGCTACCGTGATCACGGCCTCCAGCGTGTCCATGTGCGGACAGGTTGGCTGGATCGGGCTTTTGATCCCGCACTGCGCAAGAATGCTCACGGGAAGCAACAACCGGTTTGTGATCCCAGTAAGCATCAGCCTCGGCGCCAGCTTCATGATCGTGATCGATACCTTATCACGGAGTATCAGTGTTATCGAACTGCCGCTTTTTGTTCTGACAGCCATCATCGGTGCACCGGTGTTCATCTCATTATTAAAGAAGAACAGGGGGACTCTCAAATGATCCTGGAAGTGAAAAACGGCTGTTTTGGATATCCGAAGCAGCCGGATCTCTTAAAAAATGCGAACCTCAGTCTGGAAGAGGGACGGATCCTTGCGATCCTCGGACCGAATGGTGTCGGAAAGACAACCATGTTGAAGTGCATGACCGGGCTTTTATCCTGGCGAAGCGGGGACAGCTTTTTATACGGGAAAAATGTCCGGGAACTCTCCTCAAAAGAGATCTGGTCCTCCCTATCCTATATTCCGCAGACCCACAGCTTTGTCTTTTCGTTTACCGGTCTTGAGATGGTAATGTTAGGGCGCAGCGCCCATCTGGGAACCTTTGAACAGCCGGGAAAGAAAGAGCTGGAGATGGCGGAGGAGATGATGGAGCGCATCGGCATTACGAGACTTGCGAAAAAAGACTGCAACCGGATGAGCGGCGGGGAACTGCAGATGGTCCTGATCGCAAGAGCGCTGATCAATGAGCCGAAGCTCATCATTCTCGATGAGCCGGAGACCGGACTTGATTTCCACAACCAGATCCTGGTTCTGGATCTGATCGGACGGCTGGCGCATGAAGAGGGGATCTGTGCGGTCATGAACACGCATTATCCGACAAATGTACTCTCGATCTCGGACGACGCTTTCATGCTGAACCGGGAGGGCAGCTATATTTACGGAAACACGGAAGAGGTATTGACAGAGCAGAATATTTCCAGATCCTTTGACGTGAATGTGGTCGTCAATCAGGCTCGATTCGGAGACCGGATCGTAAAGAGCATTATTCCGGTGTCGATTACCGGGCAGAGCGCATAAAAAGGCAGAATTTCGGAATAGAAGGAGACGAAATATGGAAGACTTAAGAGAGGTATTAAAACGCAACCGGGCATTGTATGAAAAATATCATGAAAAAATGCCGTATCTCTCGGAATTTGTCATGGGTTATCGCTGGCTCATGGCAGCAGATCAGGATGAGCGGATTTCCCTGGCCCTGCGGGTCGGCGAGGAGAAACCGGCAAGAGAGCAGGCAGCAATCTTAAAGAAATTTCTGGATCGTCCGGCCGATGAAGTTCTGGAAGAGATCATTGATGAGAATGATCCGGAAAAGAGAACCATAGCGGTAGCCCTGTCAAATCTGATGAGCAAGCCGTTTAATACAACGAAACGGCTTGTGGACCGCGGGATTCTCCGCACAGAAGGGCAGAAATTTCCTTACGATGTCGCAGGAAAGAAGGTCGGGATCATCGGATACGGCCTTTACAATAACTTTTTTCTCGGAAAATGCGCCGAATTTCACGCATTTGATTTCCGGAAGGAAAAGGATCTCCTGAGCATCCGGGTCGGAAAAGAGGAGACATTCTATCCGCAGAACATTCACTGGCATCTCGGGGAGAATGCCCTGGAACACATTGATGTGCTGGAAACACTGGATATTGTCATTATGACCGGCTGTACCATCGTGAACGACACGTACCGCGGGATTTTGAATGCATGCAGAAACGCTGAGATCCGCGGGATCTACGGACCAAGTTCCGAACTCAGCCCGGATTATCTGTTTGATCTCGGGTACAACTATATTTTCAGCGCTTCCGTCAGAAATAAAGAGGAGTATCTGAATGCAACTTTCGACGCGCTGCCGAAGGGAAATGACCTGAGTTATATGGATATCTATGAGCTTACAAAACGGCTGCCGGAGGCAGCTGGCGGTCGACAGGAGAATTTCTGCGCGCAGCCATGAAACTGCTGAATCATATGACAGGAGGTCAGGATTTGAAACCGTGTGTATTTGTGATCGCGAATGAACATATTCCGAAAGAGGCAATGACGGTGTCCACCACCGCTCACATGGGGAAGGCGGATCCCGTTCACTATTTTACGCTTGGTCCCGCCACAACGATCAGTGCGGAGACATACGACTGCCCGATCCTTTATATCGGAGCAGGCGGATCCGGGGAATTTCTCCTCGGAGAGCAGGAGAAACATGTCACAGTCCGGAAAAACGAGATCCTTTATGTGGCGCCCGGGACACTCTGCGGCTCCGCCGGAGGGGAGAACGGATTCGTGTATACAGAAATCTTATTAAATGGAGAAAAGGAGATTTCAATGAACAATTTACTGAAAGCAGCGGAGGTGTTCCGCTTAAAAGACATGATCGATTATGAGAAGGACAGCATTGCAAACATCGACCTGGTCGCGGAGAAAAATCTGAAATTCATGATCCTTTCCTTTGACGAAGGCTGCGCTCTTTCCGAACACCGCGCACCCGGAGATGCCCTCTTATTTGCACTGGAAGGCAAAGCAGTTATCGGATATGAGGGAAAACAGTATCCGATTCAGGAAGGAGAGAATTTCCGTTTTGAGAAGAACGGGCTTCACAGCGTGGCGGCAGACGGAAGATTCAAGATGGCACTGCTGCTGGTGAAGGATGCGGAATAAAGGAAAGAAAACTGTATGGAGACATACCGTGTAAAGAAAGGGGCCTGGGATTTAAAACAGAATTCCGGGTCCCTTTTACATTCATGCAGTCCTGCATTTTGTGATAGCAAACGCTTACTTTTCATGAAGGATCCAATCCGTTATATCTGGTCTGCAGTAGGAATAAACGCATATAACAGAATATTTGCACAGAAATCTGGTTGACTGTAATTTTTATTTGCCGTATAATAATGGTTATCTATGGGAAAGCGAGGCATGTCTGATGATTAAGAGCATGACCGGATTCGGCCGCCACGAGTTAGTGACGGACGAGTGTAAGATTTCAGTAGAGATAAAGGCGGTAAACCACCGGTATCTTGATCTGGGAATTAAGATGCCGAAGAAATTCAATTACTTCGAAGCATCCATGCGTACCCTCTTAAAGGATTATATCCAGAGAGGAAAAGTAGATATATTTGTGACATACGAGGATTATACCGACGCAAAGGTATTCCTCAAATATAACAAGTCTCTTGCACAGGAATATATGGACAGCTTTAAAAAGATGGCTGATGACTTTGATATCGACAATGATGTGAAAGTGTCCATGCTGGCAAGATGCCCGGAAGTCCTCACGATGGAGGAAGTTCCGGAAGATGAAGACCATATGTGGGAGCTCCTGAAAGATGCGCTCTCAAGAGCCTGTGAGGGATTCGTGGAGTCCAGGATCCGCGAGGGCGAGAATTTAAAGAACGATCTCGTAGGAAAGCTCGAATATATGCTGACACTTGTCGACTTTATCGAGGAGCGCTCCCCGAAGGTGATCGCGGAGTACCGCCAGAAGCTGGAAGACAAGGTAAAAGAACTTCTCGCGACTGCATCCGTGGACGAGTCCCGGATCGCAACGGAAGTTACGATCTTTGCAGATAAGATCTGTGTGGATGAGGAGACCGTCCGCTTAAGAAGCCACATTGAGGGAATGAAGAAGGAACTTTTAGCCGGCGGAAGTGTCGGAAGAAAGCTCGACTTTATCGCCCAGGAGATGAACCGTGAGGCAAACACGATCCTCTCAAAATCAACGGATCTCGAGATCTCCGACCGCGCGATCCTCTTAAAGACAGAGGTCGAGAAGGTAAGAGAGCAGATCCAGAACATCGAATAAAGATTGTGTTAGTACGGAATGCGGAGCAATCCGCGGTCCGCGAAACCAGCAGAATACATGATTGAGTAATCAGGAGGCATTTGTAATGCAGACAAAAGGAGTCCTCGTTGTAGTTTCCGGATTTTCCGGAGCAGGAAAAGGAACCGTGATGAAGGCGCTCTTGAATAAATATGATAATTACGCGCTTTCTGTATCGGCGACCACGAGAAATCCGAGACCGGGGGAGGAAAATGGAAGAGAGTACTTTTTCCTGACCGAATCCCAGTTCGAGGATATGATCAAAAATGACGAGCTGATCGAACATGCACGTTATGTAGATCATTATTATGGAACACCGAAAAAATATGTGGAAGAAAAGATGGCTGCAGGAAAAGACGTGATCCTTGAGATCGAGATCCAGGGAGCACTCAATATCAAGAAGAAATTCCCAGACGCGCTTCTCGTATTTATCGTACCGCCGACTGCGGAGGACCTGAAAAAACGTCTTACCGGCCGCGGAACTGAGAGCGCGGAAGTGATCGAAAAACGTCTCCGCCGTGCCGCGGAGGAGTCCGACGGAATGGATTCCTATGACTATATCGTAGTCAATGACGATATTGATACCTGCGTGGAAGATCTCCACAGCCTGATCCGCTCCAGCCACTTTAAAGAGTCCGCGAATACGGATCTTGTGGCGAGAATGAAGCAGGAGCTGCACGATATGACAAAATAAAGAATGTATCCGTAAAAATGCTACATGCAAAACCGGATACTTCAGATATTTAAAATTTATAACAAAAAACAGCAAAACTTCTCGCATCTTTACAGATGGAGAGGAAAGCTGCAACCAGGAAACTCATGATCTGAAAGGGGTATATTTTATGTTACATCCGTCTTATACAGACTTAATCGAAGCCGTAAACAGCGACGTTGAGCCGGGCGAGCAGCCGGTCGTTCAGAGCCGTTATTCCATCGTCATCGCAGCATCCAAGCGTGCGAGACAGCTGATCGCTGGTGACAAACCGCTCGTAGCAGGCGCTGCCGGAAAGAAACCGCTGTCCACCGCTGTCCAGGAGCTTTATGAGCAGAAAGTAAAGATCCTCACAGAGGACGAGGAGCCGGAGATCGAGACTGATTTCGAGGTGAAGGAGAGAACTCCGGAAGAGATCAAAAAAGAAGAAGAGTACGCGGAAGAATAAAAGCGATCCGCCCGGCCGTGTGATGCCAAGCCACGGACGGACGAACCGGAGAAATATGTTGGAAAGGGGAGGAAAACGGCTGAATCTGGCTTTAGTTTCCTCTTTTTTTCGCTGGCGGTTCCAAAAATGCCGGATACAGCTGCGGACCGCGAAGTTATACAGAGAAAGGAAAAACAAACAGAATGAATTTACTTTTCATATCACTGGGCTGTGATAAGAACCTTGTCGATACGGAAAAAATGCTGGGAATCCTCGGGAAAGAGGGCTATTCCTTCGTGGATGATGAAAATGAGGCAGATATCGTCGTTGTCAATACCTGCTGCTTTATCGGCGATGCAAAAGAAGAGAGCATCAACACGATCCTTCAGATGGCGGAGTTAAAGAAAACAGGCCGCTTAAAGGCGCTGATCGTAACCGGATGTCTCGCACAGCGCTACAAGCAGGAGATCATTGATGAGATCCCGGAGGTAGATGCGATCCTTGGAACGACTTCCTATGAGGCAGTCGGGGAGGCGATCAAAGAAGTCATGCACGGAGAAACACCGGAGGTCTTCGAGAGCATCGATGCGCCGGTGAGCAAGACTACAGACCGTCTTGTGACGACAGGCGGACATTATGCGTTCTTAAAGATCGCGGAGGGCTGTGACAAGCGCTGCACGTACTGCATCATTCCGTATCTTCGCGGAAAATACCGCAGCGTTCCGATGGAGCAGCTTGTGAAGGAAGCGGAGGAGCTTGCAGAAAAAGGCGTGAAGGAGCTGATCCTGGTAGCCCAGGAGACAACTCTTTACGGAAAAGACCTCTACGGCGAGAAGAAGCTTCCGGAGCTCTTAAGACGTCTGGCAGCTGTATCCGGTATCCAGTGGATCCGCCTCCAGTACTGCTACCCGGAGGAGATCACCGATGAGCTGATCGAGACGATCAAAACTGAAGAAAAAGTCTGTAACTATCTGGACATCCCGATCCAGCACGCAAGCGATGCCGTGTTAAAACGGATGGGCAGAAGAACCAACAACAAAGAGATCCGCGGACTGATTGCGAAACTCAGAAAAGAGATTCCGGACATCGCGCTCCGCACCACTCTGATCTCCGGATTTCCGGGTGAGACGGAGGAAGACCACGAGATCCTGATGCAGTTTGTCGATGATATGGAATTTGACCGTCTCGGCGTATTCGCATATTCCCCGGAGGAAGATACCCCGGCATTCAGCTTTGAAAATCAGGTTCCGGAGGAGGTAAAACAGGATCGCCGCGATGAGATCATGGAACTCCAGCAGGAGATCGCTTTTGAGAAGTCTGAGGCAATGAAGGGACGCACCCTTGAAGTCATGATCGAGGGCAAGGTTGCTGATGAGAACGCCTACGTCGGACGTACCTACATGGACAGCCCGAACGTGGATGGACTTATCTTTGTAAACACCGGACTTTCCCTGATGTCCGGAGATTTCCTTAAGGTACGCGTCACAGGCGCGTCCGAATATGATCTGATTGGGGAGGCAGAGAATGAATTTACCGAATAAACTGACAATATTACGAGTGATCATGATCCCGTTTTTCGTAGCTGCGCTTCTTTATGACGGCGGCGCAAACCAGAACATGCGTTATGTGGCGGCGGCGCTCTTTATCATCGCGAGCCTGACCGATATGCTGGACGGAAAGATCGCGAGAAAGTATAATCTGGTAACAAATTTTGGAAAATTTATGGATCCGTTGGCGGATAAACTGCTTGTCTGCTCCGCACTGATCTGTATGATCGAGCTTCGTGAGCTTCCGGCCTGGATGGTCATCATCATTATCAGCCGTGAGTTCATTATCAGCGGCTTCCGTCTGGTGGCATCCGACAACGGTGTTGTCATCGCGGCGAGCTACTGGGGAAAATTTAAGACCACATTCCAGATGATCGGTGTGGTTCTTCTGATCTTTAATATTCCGGCGTTGTCAACTTTGACGACGATCATTGTCTGGATCGCTCTTGCATTGACAGTAATTTCACTTGTTGACTACATTGTGAAGAACGCCGGCGTTCTTACGGAAGGAAAAATGTGATGATTCGAACAGAACAGGGTTATGCCCAGATATTTAAAATTTACGGAAAAAGCGAGACGGAAGTAAAGGAAAAGCTTCAGGACCTCTTAAAGTGCGGCGGCGCTGTCGTGATCTACACGAGACGCCGCGGAAAAGATGTCCATGTTCTCGCGGAGACACAGGCGGAGGATGAGGAGTCCGCCAAGGCGGCGTTAAAACCTGTTGCCAAGGAGATAAAAAAGGCACTGGGCGACATGTATTATTCCACGAAAGAGAATGAGACGATGGAAGAGACCGTTGTGCGCCTCCTCACAAAGTACGGACTCACGGTGACAACGGCGGAGTCCTGCACCGGCGGCATGGTGGCTGCAAAGATCATCAATGTGCCAGGTGCATCTGACGTATTTGATCAGGGTTATATCACATATTCGAACAAATCAAAGAGAAAGATCCTCGATGTCAGCAAGGCAACTTTAAAAAAATACGGGGCAGTCAGTGAGCAGACCGCAAGGGAGATGGCACTCGGCGGTGTTCTCGCGGCTGATGCGGATGCCTGCGTTGCTGTAACGGGGCTTGCTGGTCCGGACGGTGGAACAGAGGAGAAGCCGGTGGGACTCGTATACGTTTCCTGCTGCATGAAGGACGAAGTGATTGTGGAGGAATGCCACTTCAACGGTACAAGACAGGAGATCCGGGAACATGCCGCGGTCACGGCGCTGGACCTTTTGAGAAGAATGATCATCAGATCTAGACAGTAGACCGGGTCCAGGCGTGACCTGGTCATAAATATTAAGGGATGAGCAGGTGAATCATGCGCTGGTATGAAAAACTGTATGTCGGGGAACAAGCGAAAAAGCACAGATACGAAACGATCCAGGCGGTCCGAAATGGAAGACCAATGGGCTTTTATGTCCTGACTCCGGCGGCTGGGGAGCGGAACCTTTTAGATATCTATCCGGCGCTGACATTAAAGCTTCCTTACTATGAAAAGCAGGATCTTCTGATCGTAGGGATCGCTGCGGATTTTGAGGATGCGGCGGCGCTTGCGGGGCGGATCATCTGTGAGGTCTACAAAAAGACCGGCGGGTATGATGTGAACTCCTTTCTTTTCGGAAAGGGGTGCTGCGAGTGATCCATATTTTGCTGATGATCTTAAAGGTCATCGGAGTCATCCTGTTAGTGATCCTTGGACTGATCCTCGCTGCGGTATTGCTGATCCTGTTCGTCCCGGTGCGATACCGGGCGGATGTCTCCTTCGAAGGAAAACCGGACGGGGAGGCGGCAGTGAGCTGGCTTCTACATCTCGTGCGGATCCGGGTGAGTTATCACGAACACGCGGATGTATCCGGGCGGGTGCTGTGGTTTAAGCTGTTTGATGTGAGATTGTGGCCGCCGGAGGATGAGGAAGAACAAAAAACAAAATCAGAAACGGAGCCGGTTTTTGCGGAATTTGAAAAAACACCGGTACTGTCAGAAAATGATTCTGAAATCAGAAACACAGAGGTATCTGTTTTAACTGAAAACGAGCAGCAGGAAATACCTTTGGAAACAGTTGCGGAGACATCGAAAGCGGAAGAGAAAAAAACTGCCGGGGATGACAGGACGGCTGTCCCTGCGGAAGATGATGAACTTGTTGTCCATGCAACGGAGCTTATTTCAGAATCGAATGAATCTTCTTCTCCCAGCGTACTGCCGGCGGATGCTTTAAAAAACTCCTCAAAGGAAAATTTTAAGGAACCCGTTGTGAAAGAGGAGCGCGTGGAGGAGGTTAAGAACTGTTTCGGTGCGAAGATCAAAGAAAAATTGGCTCGACTTATAAAAAAAGCCAGAACTCTTTGGAATAGAATCCGGGAACTGCCCGGAAAGATCCGAAAGCTGGCTGACGGGATATCAAAGAAGAAAATTTCTCTGGAAAAGACCTGGAACAGCATCTCGATGTTCTGGCACGACGGGCAGAACCAGAAGGCGTTTCGCCTTGTCTGGAAGCGCGCAAAAAAACTTGTCCGCTACGTTCTTCCGAAAAAGGTGCAGGGACGGATTCACTTCGGTTTCGATGATCCCTACGATACGGGGCAGGTTCTTACGGTGGTCAGTCCGTTTTATGGCTTATACGCGAGAACACTGACTCTGGAGCCGGATTTCACCGGAACGGCGCTTGACGGAGAACTTCATTTTAAGGGGCGGATCGCCCTGTGGTATCCGCTCTGGACGGCAGCAAGACTGTTTATCAGTAAAGATTTCAGAAGATTACTTCGTTTCTTGAGGAAAAGAGATTCTGGGACGAAAAAAGCATAGATTTAGGAGGAATCGGTATGGCAGAAAATCAGTTTCCATCTACCGTGGACGCACTGTTTAAGGGGATGGATCATTTCATTACATCGAAAACCGTTGTGGGCGAGCCTGTGAAGGTGGATGAGAACACGACGATCATTCCGCTTGTGGACGTGACCTGCGGCATGGCAGCCGGTTCCTTTGCCCAGTCCGCAAAGACAAATGGCGGCGGCGGTATGAGCGCGAAGATGAGCCCCAGTGCCATCCTCGTGATCCAGAACGGCATGACAAAGCTCGTAAATATCAAACATCAGGATGCAGTCACCAAAGTCCTCGACATGGTCCCGGATATCGTAAACCGCTTCACCGGCGGCAATGATATTACTCCGGACGCGGCGGCAAAAGCGGAGAAGATGGCAGCTGAGATGGAGAAAGAGAAATGAACACAATTCCTCGGAGCGATCCGGGGAATTGTTGTATCTGAACGCCATTTATGATAAAATGGTTTTAACGATTTCGGGGTATGAGAGGAGGGAATAAGCGTGACACATTTAAATATCCCGGTAGGAATTTCTGATTTTGCTGAGATCCGGCAGAATGGATATTATTATGTCGATAAGACAGGCCTTATTGCCGAGGTATTAAAAGCTCAGGCAGTAAAAGTGACACTGATTACCCGTCCAAGGAGATTCGGAAAGACATTGGGGATGAGTACTCTGGAAAATTTCTTTAGTATCCGAAAAGACAGTGCGGTATTGTTTCAGGGACTGGGGATCATGAATGCTTCGGCGCTCTGTCAGAAATGGATGAATCAGTGTCCGACGATCTTCCTTTCGTTTAAAGATGTGGATGGCCTGACTTTCGATAGTGCCTACGGAATGTTGGAAGCAACGATTGCTGAATTATTTCGAAAATATACAGACCTTCTGGACAGCAAAAATGTAAATGATTATGACAAAGAAGCCTTATGATTCCGAACGCGGAGATCCGGGAGATCTTCGAGTCGACTGTCGTAAAGTGGTTTCAGGACAAAGCGAAAGGAACTGACCGAAGAACTCTGTTCCATGCAGTATGGAATGGTGACAGTGAACTTTTGACGCGTGAGATGAGCACGCTGTTGAGAATGACCATCAGCTATCATGATTATAAAGAAGATTTTTATCATGCATTCCTTGCTGGAATCTTCGCCGGTGCGGGGTATATGGTGGAATCCAACCGAGAACACGGTGAGGGACGGAGTGATGTGATCGTATGCGATTCGGAAAACGGACGGCTCGCTGTCTTTGAGGTTAAGTGTTCTGCCGCACTTGAGAAAATGGAAGAAAGCTGTGAAACGGCATTGCGCCAGATCGATGAACGCATGTATGCAAAAGAGTTTGAAGACAGCTATGATCAGGTTCTCTGCTATGGAATTTCTTTCTATAAGAAACGCTGTCTGGTAAAGAAAATTCACTCGTGAACTCGTGAAATTCATGATTACTGGAAAGATACAGAACTGTTGCGAATCATTATCTAAAAGACCGCATAATCTGTCATAGACATTCCTTTTTGGGAGAATGGGTATGAAGCGATTATGCGGTCTTATGCTGTTCTGCGTAGGTTTCGGTATGACCTGGGCGTTAGTGCTGCCGACGACATTTTTCCTTGTACTCACGGCGGCGGCGCTGATGATCGTGGGGTATAATCTGTTTTGTGGGTAAAAATATTAAGCCCGTTAGTATTAGATTCTTATTTTTGTCGACATAAAAACCAAACAAAATATTGTCCCTTGTTGAATGCACTGCACCTTATATATTAAATAAATAACAAGAAGCACAGGAGATGGATTTATACTATTCTTAGTATTATGCACCTTTTCAGAAGATGAGCAGGTTTGGATCGAACAATTATTTAATGAAAATCACACCCTTTTATATAAAGTTTCTTATCAGTTGCTTCAATCAGAAACAGACGCGGAAGACGCTGTTGCACAGGCATTTTTAAATATAATGGAACATTTTGAAAAAATCAGCCAGTTACCACGCCGCGACCAGATTCCCTATAGTGTTATTATTGCAAAGAATGCATCCTATGATATTCTTCGTAAGAAGAAAAAGATGATTCCGGTGGAAGAGTTTTATGAAACAAGGACGGATTCTGGAGTAGAAGAAGCTTTCTTTGAAAAATTCAAGAAGGAGCAGTTGGCGGTGGCATTAGAACATTTAGAAGAAAATGATCGAACACTTCTTATGTTTCGATTTGGTCGTAACATGTCATTAAAAGATATCGCAGTGCTGATGGGAATCTCGGAAGAGACAGCTAAAAAGAGGAGCCAGCGGGCAATAAAAAAACTGAAGAAAAAACTGGAAGAAATTGAGAGGTAAAAAGTGACAAGTATTTTAAGAGAAGTTTGTCGAGAAAGATTGAATCAAGAGTGGGCACAAGCTGATAAGAGTCTAGATAATTACAAAAATGTGATGTCAAAAGAAAGTAAATTGATTGACGAAGGGGAAATTAGAAAAAACATTTTGGATAAGGCAGCAAATAAAATTCTTGCACTCCCATTCCCGGAACAGGCTGTATTTCATCTTTATTATGCTTTTCACTTAGATGACTCGCAGATTAATGAAATTCTCATGATTCCGTATGCTCATGGAATGCGGATTAGTATGTTGAATTACCTTCAAAAATGGACAAGTACTCCAGAAATATTTGCATGTCCAGAAAGCATTTCTCAGATATGCACAATATCACTGACAAAGCTAATGGCTGAGATAAATACAACAGAGGATATCCAACATGTGTATTCTAGACGTTTCAGAAAACAATTACGGAAAATTCATATTACACAACAACCGACAGATCATTTATTTCGTGGAATTTTGCGGGCTGCAGCTGTTTTTCTTGCGATTTCTCTCGGATTTTCAACAGCAATGGTCACAAATGCGGAATTTCGTGGAAAAATTTTGGAATGGATCGTGGAGACATATCCGAAGTATTCTAAAATCGGGTTGGAAGGTATACAAAATAAGCATGTCATAGAGGAAGGGAATAATTTAGGTTCTTTCCAGATTAACTATATTCCAGATGGATATCAATTGGTATATCAGAGCAATCTCCCATTAATGAAAAAATTCAGATATAAAAATTCAGAAAATACCAGTATTACAATACAAGTTTCACCTGGGAATGGGTCAAATAATTATAATACGGAGAATTCAGAAATAAAGTCATGTATGATCGGAGAGAAAAATGTATTATATTGGGAAAAAGATGGAGTCCGAATGTGTGTGATTAAGGAAGGGGAATGGCTGATAAGCGTTGTCACAGAACTTCCATTTAATGAAGTATTCAAAATTGTGGAAAATATAAATTATTGTAATTGACATGTCCCTAAAGTCTCATTTGACCGTTATATAGATGAAAAAGATAAAGGAGGACGTGTTTATGAAAAGACACAACAGCAAATGTGCGGCATCTATAAAAGCACTGATTGACGTAGCTGCTAGTGATGACGTGGTTACAATGACTTTTCGTTATAAATGCAAAGAGGTGTGGGAGTCTGATCCATCTTATTCTGATGGTGGATTTTGGTTTTTGGGATATGTGACAGACTCTTCATATTTTAAATATACTATTAATTAAAACGCTTATGCTAACTGCTAATATCGCAAAATTATTTATTCCTATTGAGATCTGTTTTGCTGATATGATATTAGTTTTCTATGAAGGCTATTAAAGCAAAAATCAGTTTTTCTAAATCTAATTAAGAAGGAGATACATGCTTTTTTTATTAATAATCACACCCATTGTCCATTTCTTGCTTGCAAAAACAAAGTTCACAATAACGAGAATTATAATTGTATTGCTTCAAGAAATTATACAGACGATGATATGGAAACGGATATATGCAAATCGTACTAAATGGTTTTCGTATTTTCTAATATTATTTGGTACAATAATTCCATATATGCTATATTTAGATAAGGATATTCCTAGTGGTTATATGGCAACTATAATAATAATAGCGCTTTTTTTATGGATAGAACTTCTACAATATCAAAGAAAACTTCTGTTTTTCACTTTTGGTGTATCGATAGCATGTTTATTATTATATTATAAAGGATTTCCAACGAAAATGTGTGAAATATTTCCGTTATTAGTATACTGCATAGAAATATTTCCGTTAATGCTCCAAGCAAAAAAAGAAAAGTAAGGGAATGCCTGACAATAACTCGGATATGAGTGCAGAAACAAGAGTATATCATATATCCTTCGGATAATATAATAGGTTTTGCGATGGAAAGTCGCGAATACTGGTAAAGAATGAATAAAAAGATCGAGCTACTAATAATAGATGCTCACAGAAGTTTTATAGATACGAAAAATAAAGGCACCCTCATTTGAGAATGCCTTTATTTCGATTCCCTATCTTGTTTAGGGAGAATGGGTATGAAGCGATTATGCGGTCTTATGCTGTTCTGCGTAGGTTTCGGTATGACCTGGGCCTTGATATTGCCGACAACCTTTTTTCTTGTGATTACGGCGGCAGCGCTTATGATCGTGGGATATAATCTGTTTTGCGGGTAAAACAGGACAGATGAGTGATGCCGGATCTTCAATTCTGATTTTTCGGGCAAAGGAGTCGAAAAAACGGCACACCGCATTCTTGTTACTTTCGTGATGAGCAGGTGTGCCAAAATTTTTTATCAAGACGCAGAGCAGACGTTTGATATATAGGAATGTTTTTGATATAATGTAAACACGGAGTAACTGTTCAGTAGGTCTGCGCACTTGCTGCGCTGACCGTAAGAAAACATAGGCTGGAGGGCAAAAATCCCATCAGCGAAGCTGATTTGGAATGGATTTTTGCGTGTAACTATGAAGGTACTGAATAGTTACAACACGGAAGTATAAAGATGGAGAGGAGGACTTTTATGGGACCAATTTTTGAGGGTGATGGATGGTTCTGCGTGATAGCGATCATTGTTTCGAAGCTTTTAGCGGATATTCCCTGGCTGTCAGATCAACTGAGACTCCCGGGAATCGTGATGATCTCACTGATTTTTGCCCTGTTTTACGGGCCGGAACCAAAGCGGATCTCGAAAAAAATTTTCGTGGGAGGAGTAGTGGCCCTTATGGTCGCTTCGCTGCTTGGAGAGCTGGTCGGGAATTTTATTGGAAAAGGTATCTGAATCGTTCTGTTGGGAATTCAGATCTGAATAAAAAAATATGCGGGCACATGAAAAAGGCACCCTCACATGAGGATGCCTTCATTTCATTTCCCTATCTTGTAAAAGGAGGATTAAGCTCTCTCAACGAGACCGGATCTTAAGCAGGAAGTGCATACATACATCTTGCGGGAGCCGCCGTTAACCTTAACCTTTACAGATTTTACATTCGCGTTCCAGATTTTATTGGATCTTCTATGGGAATGGCTTACTCCATTACCAAAGTGAGCCGCCTTTTCGCAAATAGCACATTTAGCCATGATTCCACCTCCTTAATCATTCATACGGTTGGATGCAAAAATCCATAACATGGATATCATAGCAGAAGATTGCGTATTTTGCAAGCAAAATTTTTAAAAATTTCACATTTTTTTGAAAAATAGGTGGAATCCCATGGACAGAGAAAACGGGATATGGTATATTAAGGTTATCAAAGTTCAATAAGAAAGGAACTTTTGCGCCTTGATATCAGGATACGGCGCTTATAATCAGTAGGAATGGAGGCTTAGCGTATGAAGGGATGTATTAACAATAAAATGGGACAGATCCAGATCGACACCGATGTTATCGCTCTTTATGCCGGCACGACAGCGGTAGAATGCTTTGGAATCGTGGGAATGGCTGCAGTAAGTATGAAAGACGGTCTGGTAAAGCTTTTAAAGAGAGAAAGCCTGACTCACGGAATCAATGTTACGATCAATGATAATGCAATTGAAATCGACTTCCACGTAATCGTATCCTATGGCGTCAGCATCTCGACCGTAGCGGATAACCTGATCGAGAGTGTGAAATACAAAGTAGAAGAGTTCACGGGAATGCCGGTTGAAAAGATCAATATCTTTGTTGAAGGCGTTCGAGTGATAGATTAAGGAGGAAGTAAAATCCATGGAATTAAAGTCCGTAGATGCCGCTCTCTTACAGAAAGCGGTTCTGGCCGCAGCGAAAGGCCTTGAGGCAAAAAAAGAATGGATTAACGAATTAAACGTATTCCCGGTTCCGGACGGAGATACGGGCACGAATATGACCATGACGATCATGGCGGCTGCGAGAGAAGTGGCAGCGATCGAAAATCCGACAATGGAATCCATCGCGAAAGCCCTCTCATCCGGTTCCTTAAGAGGCGCCCGCGGTAACTCCGGCGTTATCTTATCCCAGTTATTCCGCGGCTTTACAAAGGAGATCAAGGAATCCAATGAGATTACCGTGACAACTCTGGCAAACGCGTTTACCCGCGCGACTGAGACTGCTTATAAAGCAGTTATGAAGCCGAAGGAAGGTACGATCTTAACAGTTGCAAAGGGAATGGCAGAAAAGGCCGTTGATCTTGCGACACAGACTGACGATGTGATCGACTTCCTGACCCAGGTGATCGAGGAAGGTGACTATGTATTAAGCCAGACTCCGGAGATGCTCCCGGTATTAAAACAGGCGGGTGTAGTTGACTCCGGCGGACAGGGTCTGATGCAGGTCATGAAAGGCGGTCTTGACGGTCTTTTAGGAAAAGGGATCCCGTTTGATGCGGTCGCTCCGGCCTCCGGAAATGAAGGATCCGCAAAGCCGAAGGTGGCTGCAGGAAGTGATGATCTTTCCACATCGGATATTAAATACGGCTACTGCACTGAGTTCATCGTAAACGTGGAAAAACCGTACGATATGGAGGAAGAGCAGAAGTTTAAAGGATATCTGGAATCCATCGGTGACTGTGTTGTCGTTGTCTCCGATGACGATATCATCAAAGTCCATGTTCACACGAACCATCCGGGTCTCGCGTTCGAGAAAGGCTTAACCTACGGTTCCCTTTCCAGAATGAAAATCGACAATATGCGCGAGGAACACCACGAGCGTCTGATCCAGAACGCGTCGAACGTTGCCCAGACACCGGATGCCCCGGCGGAGGCAAAAGAAGAAGCTCCGGCTGCCGATGAGCCGAGAAAGCCATACGGATTTATCGCTGTCTCCATCGGCGAAGGTCTCGGCGAGATCTTTAAGGGGATCGGTGCCGACTATCTGATCGAGGGCGGCCAGACGATGAACCCGAGTACCGAAGATATGTTAAATGCCATCGATAAGGTCAACGCTGACGTGATCTATATCCTTCCGAACAACAAGAACATCATTCTTGCCGCAGAGCAGGCAAAGAGTCTTGTGGAAGATAAGAAGATCTTCGTCGTTCCGTCAAAGACCGTACCGCAGGGAATCGCAGCTCTCATCAACTTCCTCCCGGATCTTTCTCCGGAAGAGAACCTTGAGAACATGACTGCTGAGATGGGACATATCCGTACCGGCCAGATCACCTACGCAGTCCGTAATACAAACATTGACGGAATGGAGATCCACGAGGGCGATATCATGGGAATCGGCGATTCCGGCATGCTGGCAGTCGGTCAGGATGTGGAGGAGACGGTTCTTGAAACCTTAAAACGCATGGTGGATGATGAATCAGAACTCATCAGCGTCTACTACGGCGAAGATGTAACGGAAGAGAAGGCCGAAGCGCTCGTAAAGAAGGCGCAGGAAGCATTCCCGAACTGTGAAGTGGAATTAAACGACGGCGGTCAGCCGATCTATTATTACCTGCTCTCTGTAGAGTAAGCAGAAAAGTGTCCCGGAAATTGCAGGAACCGCTCAGAGTGTTTCTGTACGATCCTGTATTTCCCGACATATGTACAACGACAGAAAAAGCTGCTCCTTTTGGTCAAGAGACCTGACGAGGCAGCTTTTTCCGTTGCCGCCCGGTTGAAAGGAATAGTCCGCGGCGGATCCTGGCATGCAGATATGAGGCCAGAAGAAATGAGAAAGGAGCATGAAACCGATGGCAAACGACCAGTCCATAGAGACCTTAAAAGGGATCGGAGAAAAAACAGCAAAACTTTTTGAGAAAGTCGGGATCCGCACCATCGATGACCTGCTCCATTACTATCCGAAGGGATATGACACGTACGGGGAGCCGAAGGCGATCGGCGAGCTCTCCGAGGATGAGACCGGCGCTGTAGAGGGCTTTTTAAAGAGCGGAGCGACCGGCGTCCATATCAATGGGCTCTCGATCGTCCAGGCGACGATCAGCGACATGACAGGGAAACTGCGCCTTGTCTGGTATCATATGCCGTACCTGAAAAATACGCTCCGTCCGGACAGTCACTTTATTTTCCGCGGACGTGTGATCCGGAAGAAGAACGGTCTCACAATGGAACAGCCCCAGATGTTTAAACCGGAGGCATATGAGGAACTTTTATCCAGCATGCGCCCGGTCTATGCACAGACAAAAGGTCTTGGAAATAAGACGATCACCTCCGCAGTCGAACAGGCGCTCGCGATCCGCACCCTGGAGAGGGATTATCTTCCGGCCAGCTTAAGGATCTCCAACGAACTTGCGGAGTATAATTTTGCGATCGAGCACATCCACTTTCCGGCAAACGAGGAAGACCTGAGATTTGCGAGAAAGCGGCTCGTCTATGACGAGTTCTTCTTCTTTCTTCTGGCTGTGCGCCATTTAAAGGAAAAACGCCAGAACATCCGGAGCCCGTTTCATGTAGAAAAGCAGGAAGAATGCAGAAGACTCCTGAAAGATCTGCCGTACAGGCTCACGAATGCCCAGCTGAGGACCCTGGAGGAGGTGCTGGGAGACTTAAAGAGCGGCTCCGTCATGAACCGCCTGATCCAGGGAGACGTTGGTTCCGGCAAGACGATCATCGCGGTCCTGGCACTCCTGGCGGTCTGTGAAAATGGGTATCAGGGCGCGCTGATGGTCCCGACTGAAGTCCTCGCGAGACAGCACTATGAGTCTGTGGCGGAATTGTTTGCCGCACATGGAGTCGAAAAGGAAGTGGTGCTCATCACCGGATCCATGACGGCAAAGGAAAAACGGCTTGCCTACGAAAAGGTTGCTTCGCACGAAGCAGATATCATCATCGGCACGCATGCCCTGATCCAGGAGAAGGTCGTCTATGACAATCTGGCGCTCGTCATCACGGATGAGCAGCACCGTTTCGGCGTCGCCCAGCGGGAAATGTTTGGAAGCAAGGGACAGTTGCCGCATGTGCTCGTCATGAGCGCGACGCCAATCCCGAGGACCCTGGCGATCATCCTGTACGGGGATCTCGACATTTCTGTAATTGATGAACTTCCGGCGAACCGTCTCCCGATCAAAAACTGCGTGGTCGACAAGAGCTACCGCCCGCGCGCCTACCGTTTTATCGAAAACGAGGTAAAAAATGGGCGCCAGGCATACGTGATCTGCCCGATGGTGGAGGAGAGCGAGATGATCGAGGCGGAGAATGTCCTGGACTACACGAAGATTTTAAGGGAAAATCTGCCGGGGATCCGGGTCGAATACCTCCACGGAAAGATGAAGGGAAAAGAGAAGAATAAGATCATGGAAGAATTTGCCGCAGGGAATATCCAGGTCCTAGTCTCCACCACCGTTATCGAGGTCGGCGTCAATGTGCCGAACGCAACGGTGATGATGATCGAGAATGCCGAACGGTTCGGTCTTGCACAGCTCCACCAGCTTAGGGGGCGCGTCGGGCGCGGAGACAAGCAGTCCTACTGCATCATGGTCAACGCGTCCGGAAACAAGGAGAAGAACCGGCGTCTGGAGGTCCTAAATAAATCCAACGACGGCTTTTACATCGCTTCCGAGGATCTCAAACTCAGGGGTCCGGGGGATCTCTTCGGGATCCGCCAGAGCGGCGATCTCGAATTCCAGCTGGCGGATATCTATACGGATGCCGTGACACTGAAAAAGGTGTCCGAGGATGTGAACCGGCTTCTGGCGAGGGATGAGAACCTGGAAGAGGAAGAAAACCGGGAACTGAGAAAGCGGCTTGACCGGTTTATGGAAGAGAAGTACGAGAAGCTGAATTTATAGAAAAAGAGGAGAATGACACACATGACGAGACTTGATGAACTCTTATATGAAATGACACGCTATGACGATAAGGATGTACGACGGATCCAGCACTTTTTAAAGGTGCATGAGTTTGCGAGACTGATCGGTCTCGCGGAGAACCTCGATCCATACACCCAGGAGGTCCTGGAGGCCGCAGCGATCGTTCATGATATCGGAATTCACAAGGCAGAAGAGAAATATGGACGGAATACCGGAAAATATCAGGAGATGGAAGGTCCGGGAGAGGCACGGACGATGCTCACGGCGCTTTCCTGGCCGCAGGAGGTCATTGACCGCGTCTGCTATCTCGTGGGACACCACCATACCTACGACAACATTGACGGAATGGATTACCAGATCCTCGTGGAGGCGGACTTCCTTGTCAATCTCTTTGAGGACGGCTCCACGCCGGATATGCAGAAAAACGTATTTATCCGGAATTTCCGGACGGAGGGCGGAAAACGCCTGTTCCGCCTGATGTTCGAGAGCGGAGAAAACGAAAAATAAACCGCCTGGACCCAATGGTGCCGGGCGGCAACGACGATTGAAAGTAAGAGGAAAGAATCTATGATGATCGAACTGAAACAGGTATTTTCAGGAAAGCGCCTGGAGGAGGTCCATGCACTCTATGAGACCGCCTTCCCGGCATGTGAGAAAAAGCCGTTTTCCATGATCACCGCCGGTCAGGAGACAGGACTTGTCGAGATCCTGGCGATCGAGGAGAATAACGGATTTCTCGGTCTCGCCATCATGGCGAAAGCGGGAGACCGCGTCCTGCTCGATTATTTTGCGATCGCTGATCAGGCGCGCGGACATGGCGTGGGATCCGCAGCACTTAGGGCACTTCGCGGGAAATATCAGGGCATGCGGCTCATCATTGAGATCGAGAGTACAAAATGTGTGGATGAGGAGGAACTTTTCCTTCGTACACGCCGGAAGAAGTTCTATCTCCGGAATGGGTTCACGATGCTGCCCTACGATATCGATCTCTGGGGAACCGAGATGGAGATGCTGTCGAACGGAATGCCGTGCTCCTATGAGGAATATCTGGATATCTACACGACTGCGTTCGGGGAAGAGGTCTCGGACCGGATCCACTTTTTGCGGGAGGTTCCGGCGGCGGAGGAAATCTGATCACAGATAGAGCAGAAATGATCCGCATGGGACCGCGTGATCAGGGATATTGCCGCTGTGGAAAGAAAAGGTATGGCAAATTCACAAAAAGTACACAGTGGTGTGCTATAGTTGGCACAAATAAAGCTTTGCCAACAATTAACGATGAGAGGATTACAAAATATGAAAAAACATGTATTATTAGGAGCACTGCTCCTGACTGCAGCACTTTCTGCAAGCATTACCGGCTGTTCTTCTTCCGGCACAAAAGAATCCGGCTCTCCAAAGGTGGAAATCGCTGAGATCCGTGATGAGACCGTGGAACCTGACTTTTCCGGCGCTGATATCGAGGTATATTCCTTAAATGCACCGATCGACTTCGATTATTCCAGTGCGGACACCGACATGATCTTTAAAAAGAAGGACGGAGTATGGCTGGATGCCATGGATTCCGCGATCCCGATCAATCAGGATAAATTTGATGCGATGGCCCGGAACTTCTTAAATCTCCACGCAGTTTCCGAGATCGCGGATGCAGACGGCAGTGGTCTTTCTTCTTACGGGCTGAGCGAACCGGCATATACGGTTACGATCACAGATGGAGAAAAAGGAGCAATCACCATGGATATCGGAAATCAGGACGCCGATGGCAATTATTACCTTTCCGATGAAAAGAAGATCTACACGATAAAGGCTGCCACCGTGGATTCCCTGGTATTCGATTACGCTACACTTGTTGTCCGTGACGGTCTTGATCTTCAGATCTCCCCATCGGATATTCAGAGTGTCTCCATCACAATGGATGGAAAGACAACGACCATCAGCAGCTCCGATACGGAAGCGATGACGAAGATCGCAGACGGGATCAACAACCTCAAGGCATTTGATTATGCGAGCTATCATATTCTGAGTCAGGAACTTACAAATGCAGACCTGACGACGGATACGCGCAACACCTTCCAGGCAGAGCTTACGGTAAACGGAGAGAAGAAATCTCTCACAGTCTATGTCGGAACCTATGCAAATCCAGATCAGACATACCGTTATATCCAGCTTGACGGTTCCAACATGATCATGGTGGTCGACAATAATGTCGTTTTGAATCTTTTAAACGGAATGATCCCGGAAAAAGATCTTCAGTAATGCGGAAGAGACTTGTTTTGCAAAGTTTCTGAGAATTTTTCAGGTCAGAAGGCAAGGAAAAGGAGAGAGAATCTACCTTTTCCTTGCCTTTTTTTCTTGTTTGAGCTATTATAATACATAACTTTGAAAATAAAGGAGAGAAAAACATGAATCGATTACTCGATCTCTTCCTTACGTTTGCCAGAATCGGCGGTCTTACCTTTGGCGGCGGATATGCGATGCTTCCGATCCTCCAGAGAGAAGTCGTTGAGAAAAAAAAATGGACAACGGAAGAAGAACTTATGGACTATTACGCGATCGGACAGTGTACTCCGGGCGTTATCGCGGTAAATACAGCGACTTTCGTCGGTCAGGGACTCGCAGGTCCGATCGGCGGTATTGTTGCAACCCTGGGAGTTGTATTCCCGTCCCTGATCATCATCACGGTCATCGCAGCGTTTATCCAGAACTTCGCACACCTTGCGATCGTCCAGAACGCTTTCGCGGGGATCCGTGTCTGTGTCTGCGTCCTGATCTTCAATGCGGTCGTAAAGCTCTGGAAAAAAGCGGTCGTCGATAAGCCGACACTTGTGATCTGCGTGCTCGTGATCCTCGGCTCCGCGCTGACAGATCTTTCCCCGATCGTATTTGTAATTTTTGCGGCGGTTATTGGAATTATCCTGAAGAATAAGGAGGTGGCTTCCAAATGATGATCCTGATCCGATTATTCTTCGAATTTTTCAAAGCCGGACTCTTCGCGATCGGCGGCGGAATGGCGACACTGCCGTTCCTCTATAATATCTCCGACAAGACCGGATGGTTCACTTACGGACAGCTTGCCGATATGGTGGCGATCTCCGAGTCCACACCGGGACCGATGGGCGTCAACATGGCAACCTATGTCGGCTTTACAACGGCCGGACCGGTCGGCGCAGTCATTGCCACACTCGGTCTGATCACACCGTCGATCATCGTGATCCTGATCATTGCCGGCTTCTTAAAGGCATTTAAGACAAACAAATATGTCCAGAACGCCTTTTACGGTCTCCGCCCGGCCTCCACAGGCCTGATCGCGGCGGCAGGACTTTCCGTCCTTTCACTGGTCCTTCTTCATAAGGACGCCTTCGCGGCGAGTGGAAAGATCACAGACCTGATCAGTATCCGCAGCATCGTCCTTCTCGTAGTGCTCTATTATTTCACCGCGATCTGTAAAAAAACAAAAGGACTTCACCCGGTAGCGTTCATCGCGGCTTCCGCTGTGATCGGGATCGTACTCCGGTTCGGTGGAGTATAAATTTCAGTACATCAGCCTGTGGGGGATCTTCCGCAGGCTTTTTATTTACGCGAACAGCGAGCCAAAGTCCGCGCTTGCGCGAGACCTTGACGACTGTCGCGATAACAAGGGGAAACCCGCGAAACGTGTTTTTACCCGTTTCTCGAATATATGTTCGATAGAAAACACTTGCAATTCTGGAAGTTTTAAGTGTATAATAGGAAAAGCTGACTACAAAACATGGCCGGAGCATTATGCAGCGGCCACGAAAATAAAAATGAAACTGCGGCGGGGAAATGCTCTCTGCCGCAGTTTATGACTTATAATTGGAGGTCTTTACATGGCGAAAGCACAGTATAATGCTGACAGTATCACCGTACTGGAAGGACTGGAGGCAGTCCGCAAACGTCCCGGAATGTACATCGGAGGCGTTGGAACTAAGGGCTTAAACCATTTGATATACGAAATCGTCGACAATGCGGTGGACGAGCACCTGGCCGGATTCTGTACAGAGATCACGGTAACGCTGGAGGCGGACGGATCCTGTACCGTAAAAGACAACGGCCGCGGGATCCCGGTGGAGATGCACAAAAAAGGCGTCTCCGCAGAGCGCGTGGTCCTCTCAACTCTTCACGCGGGCGGAAAATTCGACAATAATTCCTATAAGACCAGCGGCGGACTTCACGGCGTCGGTTCTTCTGTTGTAAACGCTCTGTCGGAACGGATGAAGGTCAAAATTTCCAGAGATGGAAAAGTATATTATGATGAATATGAGAAAGGGCATCCGGTCGTTGAGCTGAAGGACGGCCTTCTTCCGGTGATCGGAAAATCGAAGGAAACGGGAACGGAGATCAACTTCCTGCCGGATCCAACGATCTTTGAGAAGACAAAATTCAAGGCGGAGTGGCTGAAGAGCCGCCTTCATGAATCTGCATACTTAAACCCGAAGCTGATCCTTCACTATGTAAATAAACGTGCGGGCGAAGAGGAAAGCGTAACTTACCATGAGCCTGACGGGATCGTCGCTTATGTCCGTGAACTGAACAACGGAAAAGAACCGATCCATGAGTCGGTATATTTTAAGGGCAGTGTAGACCAGATCGAAGTGGAAGTCGCATTCCAGTTTGTGGACGCCTTTGAGGAGAATATCCTCGGATTCTGCAACAACATCTTTACCCAGGAGGGCGGATCCCACCTGGTGGGCTTTAAGACGAAATTTACCCAGCTGATCAACTCCTACGCGAGGGAACTCGGCATCTTAAAGGAGAAAGACAGCAACTTTACCGGTGCTGACACGAGAAACGGCATGACGGCCGTTGTCGCCGTAAAACACCCGGATCCGATCTTTGAGGGACAGACAAAGACAAAACTTGCCAGTGCCGATGCGACAAAGGCCGTGTTCACGATGACAGGGGAGGAGCTGGAGCGCTTCTTTGACCGTAACCTTGACACCTTAAAAGCGATCATCGCCTGTGCAGAAAAATCCGCGAAGATCCGGAAAGCGGAGGAAAAAGCAAAGACAAACATGCTCTCTAAGTCAAAGTTCTCCTTCGACAGCAACGGAAAACTTGCAAACTGCGAGAGCCGTGATCCGTCGAAATGTGAGATCTTCATCGTCGAGGGAGATTCCGCCGGCGGTTCCGCAAAGATGGGAAGAAACCGTCAGTTTCAGGCGATCCTGCCGATCCGCGGAAAGATCTTAAACGTGGAAAAGGCATCGATGGACAAGGTTCTGGCAAACGCCGAGATCAAGACGATGATCAACGCGTTCGGCTGCGGATTTTCTGAAGGTTATGGAAATGACTTTGATATCACAAAACTGAAATATGATAAGATCGTCCTGATGACCGATGCCGATGTGGACGGAAGCCATATCGACACCCTGCTCCTGACGTTCCTCTACCGCTTTATGCCGGAGCTGATCTACGACGGTCACGTTTATATCGCGATGCCGCCGCTCTACAAGGTCGTTCCGAAGCGCGGGGAAGAGCGCTATCTGTACGATGACAAGGCGTTAGAAGAGTACAGAAGGAGCCATTCCGGGGACTTTACGCTTCAACGCTACAAAGGTCTCGGTGAGATGGACGCGGACCAGCTCTGGGAGACGACTTTAAACCCGGAAAACCGTGTCTTAAAGCGGGTGGAGATCGAAGATGCCCGTATGGCGAGTGAGGTGACGGAGCTTCTGATGGGAAGCGATGTCCCGCCGAGAAAGAAATTTATCTATGATCATGCCGATGAGGCGGAGATCGACGCATAAAAGGAGAAGTTACCATGTCTGAAAAAATATTGCGAACTGAATATTCGGAGGAGATGCAGAAGAGCTATCTGGACTACTCCATGAGCGTCATCACCTCACGAGCGATCCCGGATGCCAGGGACGGTTTAAAGCCGGTACAGCGCCGAGTTCTCTATGATATGAGCGAGCTCCATCTGGACCACGACAAGCCGCACCGGAAATCGGCCCGTATCGTCGGCGATACGATGGGTAAATATCATCCGCACGGTGACAGCTCGATCTATGAGACGTTAGTCGTATTATCCCAGGATTTCAAAAAAGGAATGGCTCTGGTGGATGGTCACGGAAACTTCGGCTCGATCGAAGGTGACGGCGCTGCAGCCATGCGATACACTGAGGCGCGCTTAAAGAAGTTCGCGGAAGAAGTTTATTTAAAAGATCTTGATAAGACCGTGGATTTCGTCTCGAACTACGATGAGACGGAAAAAGAGCCGGAAGTCCTTCCGGTCCGTGTGCCGAACCTTCTCGTAAACGGCGCGGAGGGAATCGCAGTCGGAATGAGCACCAGCATCCCGACCCACAATCTGGGCGAAGTGATCGATGCGGTGAAGGCGTATATCGACAACCGCCTTCTCACCGTGGAAGAACTGATGGAATATATGCCGGGACCGGATTTCCCGACCGGAGGTATTATCGCGAACAAGAGCGATCTTTTACAGATCTATGAAACCGGGACCGGAAAGATCAAGCTCCGCGGAAAGATCGAGGTGGAGCTCGGAAGAAGAAAAGCGGACCGCGACAAGCTCGTGATCACAGAGATCCCATACACGATGATCGGCGCCGGGATCAACAAACTGCTCGTCGATATCGCCGATCTCGTGGAGACGAGAAAACTCACCGATGTGGTGGACATCTCGAACCAGTCAAACAAAGAAGGCATCCGAATCGTCCTGGAGCTCAAGAAGGACGCCGATGTCAATAAGATCAAGGCGCTCCTCTACAAGAAGACGAAGCTGGAGGACACTTACGGCGTCAATATGCTGGCGATCGATGAGGGACGCCCGGAGACGATGAACCTCAAACAGATCTTAAATACGTTCCTGGAATTCCAGTACCGGAATATGACGAAGAAGTACAATGTGCTCCTCGAAAAGGAACTGGAGAAGAAAGAGGTTCAGGAAGGTCTCATCGAGGCCTGCGACGTGATCGACCTGATCATCGCCGTACTCCGCGGCTCAAAGAACATGAAGGACGCGAAGGAATGCCTGATGACGGGAAATACCGAAAAGATCAGATTCCGTGTGCCGGGCTTTGAGGAGGATGCAAAGAATCTTCACTTTACCGAGCGCCAGGCGACAGCGATCCTCGAGATGCGCCTCTATAAGCTGATCGGCCTCGAGATCCTTGCACTCCAGAAATCGTATAAAGAGACCCTGCGGAAGATCCGGGAATATCAGCATATCCTCTCCAACCAGAAAAACATGGACGTTGTCATCAAGGAAGATCTCGATGCGATCAAGGCAGAGTTCGCAGAGCCGAGAAGAACACTCATCGAGGACGGCGAGGAGATGGTCTATGTGGAGGCGAAGGAAGCAGCGAAGGAAGTGATCTTCGTTATGGACCGCTTCGGCTACTGCAAGACGATGGACCGCTCCATCTATGAGAGAAACCAGGAAACGGTGGACAGCGAGAATGTCCGCGTCCTCCCGGTGATGACAGATGATAAACTCTGCATGTTCTCTGATACCGGAACCATGTATCAGGTGAAAGTCGCCGAGTTCCCTGCGCTCAAAATGAAGGATAAAGGAATCCCTATCGAGAATGTCAGCAAATTTGACGGCAAGACGGAGACACTTCTCTTTATGCTTCCGGCTTCCGGCCTTGCAGGGAAAAAGTTCCTGTTCGCGACATCCCAGGCATCCGTAAAGATCGTTCCCGGTGAGGAATTTATGACGGCAAACAAGACCGTTGTCGCAACGAAGCTCGCCGAAGATGATAAACTTGTGGAGATCCGGGAAATCGGCACGGAAGTCGACGGGGAGCGAGATGTGGTTCTCCAGACTGTGGATGGAATGTTCTTAAAATTCCCGCTCGCGGAGATCCCGGAACTTAAAAAGAACAGCCGCGGCGTTCGCGGGATCCGTCTCGAAAAGGAAGATACGCTGGAACATGTCTATCTGCCGGATGTCGACGGAACTGCTCACTATAAAGGAAAAGAAGTTGCCCTCGGACGGTTAAAAGCCGCAAAGAGGGATGGAAAAGGGACGAAAGTTCGGTTATAATATAATATAATATATAGGAATAGCATTCGATAAAAAAGGAGGAACTACCATGAACGTACCAACACCTCATATCGCAGCAAAAGAAGGCGAGATCGCACCTTCCATCTTACTTCCGGGCGATCCGCTCCGTGCAAAATTTATCGCTGAGAATTTCCTTGCAGGAGCAAGACAGTTTAATGCCACAAGAAATATGTTCGGTTATACCGGATTTTACCGTGATAAACCTGTTTCCGTCATGGGAACGGGAATGGGATGCCCGTCGATCGGAATTTACACCCACGAGCTCATCGAGGGATACGGAGTAAAGAAACTGATCCGTGTAGGCACGACAGGAGCGATCTCCGAAGATGTTCATATCCGTGATCTCGTATTCGCCATGGGCGCGTGCACACAGACAAACTATGTGAAGGAATTCGGACTTCCGGGAGACTTCGCTCCGATCGCAGACTTTGGTCTTTTGATCAAGGCAGTCTTCAATGCGGAGCAGGAAAATCTTCCTTACCATGTAGGAAATGTCCTCACATCGGATCTTTTCTATGAGCCGGAAAAGAAAAAGCATGACGGACTCCAGTTCGCCGATATGGGAGTTCTCGCAGTGGAGATGGAGACAGCTGCTCTCTACGCGAACGCTGCCCTCGGAAAAGCGCGGGCACTCTCCATCTTGACCGTATCCGATTCCATGGTGACAGGAGAGAAGACGACCGCCGAGGAACGCGAGACTTCCTTTGCAGATATGATCCGCGTAGCGCTTGAGGTCATTTAATGCTTGCATTTTTTGTCATTTTGAGTTAGGATAGACATCAACACGAATGTTGCGTACATGGAGACATATGTCCGTGACGGGTGGAAAAATGGCAAGCCGTCAACTGAAGATGACTGTCAGGCAAAGATGAGGAGATATGTGTGATGGAAAAGAAACTTAGAGTTGGTATCCTTGGAGCAACAGGTATGGTAGGACAGAGATTTATCTCTCTCCTTGAAAACCACCCATGGTTTGAAGTGACGACCGTGGCTGCCAGCCCGCGTTCTGCAGGAAAGACATATGAGGAGGCTGTTGGAGGCCGTTGGAAAATGACGACTCCGATGCCGGAAAAAGTAAAAAATTTAGTCGTTATGAATGTAAACGACGTTGATGCCGTATCAAGGACCGTTGATTTCGTATTCAGCGCCGTTGATATGACAAAAGAAGAGATCCGTGCGATCGAGGAAGCTTACGCAAAGACAGAGACACCGGTTGTATCCAACAACAGCGCTCACCGCTGGACACCGGATGTTCCGATGGTGATCCCGGAGATCAACCCGGAGCACTTTGACGTGATCAAATTCCAGAAGCAGAGACTCGGCACAACACGCGGATTCATCGCGGTAAAACCGAACTGCTCGATCCAGAGCTACACTCCGGCCCTCAGTGCATGGAGAGAGTTTGAGCCGTATGAAGTAGTCGCTACTACATACCAGGCGATCTCCGGAGCAGGAAAGACCTTCAAGGACTGGCCTGAGATGGTCGAGAACGTGATCCCGTACATCGGCGGCGAGGAAGAGAAGAGCGAGCAGGAGCCGCTCAGGATCTGGGGCCACTTAGAGGGCGGCGTGATCGTAAAGGCAAAAGAGCCGGTGATCACATGCCAGTGCGTCCGTGTGCCGGTATTAAACGGTCATACAGCTGCTGTATTTGTAAAGTTCAGAAAGAAAGCATCTAAAGAACAGCTCATCGAAAAACTCGTAAACTTCAAGGGACTTCCGCAGGAGTTAGAGCTTCCGAGCGCACCGAAGCAGTTCATCCAGTACATGGAAGAGGACAATCGTCCGCAGGTTAAGCTGGATGTCGATTTCGAGAACGGAATGGGCGTATCCATCGGACGTTTAAGAGAAGATACCGTCTACGACTGGAAGTTCATCGGTCTGTCCCACAATACAGTCCGCGGCGCTGCAGGCGGAGCAGTCCTCTGCGCAGAGCTTCTCACAAAGCAGGGATATATCACAGCAAAATAAAAACAAGGGGCCCGCTTTTTCGCGGGCTCTTTTTACGCAGAGGAGGTATTATCATGTCAGTAACAAAAGAGCATTTTGGGGAGATGCCGGATGGAAGAGAAGTAAGCCTCTACACGATCAAAAATAAAAACGGGCTGATGGCATCCGTCACAGATCTGGGGGCTGTCTGGGTCCGCATGATCGTTCCGGACAAAAACGGGGTTATGGACGATGTGATGCTGGGGTTTGACGATGCTGCCGGTTATTTAAAGAACGGTCCGCACTTCGGTTCCGTCGTCGGTCGTATCGCAAACCGCACCGGAAAAGGAAGATTTTCCCTGAACGGGACCGAATACACACTGGCGATCAATAACGGTCCGAATAATCTCCACAGCGGTCTTGATTACTACGACGCAAGACTCTGGAATGCGAAGGAAGAGTCGGAAAACAGCGTCACTTTTACACTCTTAAGTCCGGACGGGGATCAGGGCTATCCGGGAAACGCCATCGTATCCGTCACCTACACGCTGACTGACAAGGATATGCTGACACTGACTTACCGCGTTCTTTCCGATGCGGATACGCCTGTGAACCTGACAAATCACGGATACTTTAACCTTCTTGGAAACAATGGCGGTTCTGTCCTGGAGCACCAGGCGCGGATCCTTGCCGATTTTTATACTCCGTCCGATGAGACGTCGATCCCGACCGGTGAGATTCTTCCGGTAAAGGGAACTCCGATGGACTTTACGGACTTTCATGTGATCGGAGAGCGGATCGATGAAGATTTCGACCAGCTTGTTCAGGGACATGGCTATGATCATAACTGGTGCCTCTCCCACGTCCGCGGTGATTTTGCCCTCTCCGCGCAGATCTTCTCCGAGGAAAGCGGAAGAGCCATGGATGTCTATACGGATCAGCCGGGGGTCCAGTTCTATACGGCAAACTGGCTGGAGCAGGGGAACGGAAAATCAGGTGCTTTCTACCATGCGAGAACTGCTTTCTGCTTTGAGACCCAGAACTTCCCGGATGCAGTCAACAAGCCTCATTTCCCGTCACCGATCGTAAAAGCTGGAAAAGAGTGGAAATCCGTGACAGGATACCATTTCTATATTCATGAGTAAAGGACCAAAAATGAAAAATTTAAATGAACGCAGCGTCAGGATCCTGGCATCACTGGGGCTGATCCTGACGACCATGATCTGGGGTTTTGCCTTCGTTGTGATGAAGAATTCCGTGGATCTGATCCCGCCGACGTATCTTCTGGCGATCCGTTTTTCCATGTCTGCGGTCCTGCTTGCCCTGTTATTTCATAAAAATCTGTTCGCAGCGGACCGCCAGACGATCCTCTGCGGCGCGATCCTGGGAATATTCCTCTGCCTGTCCTACCAGTTCCAGACTTACGGTCTGAAATACACGACGGCCAGCAAAAACGCCTTTATCACGACCCTGTATGTGATCATTGTACCGTTTTTCTACTGGATCGTCAGCAAAAAGAGACCGACAGGGCGAAATATCGCTGCAGCGTTTATCGCAGTCATCGGTCTCGCACTTTTATCTCTGCAGGGCGACCTCACGATCAATTTCGGAGATTTTCTGACACTGGTGTGCGGTCTGATGTTCGCAGTCCATATGGTATTTATCGACAAATTCACGGAGCACCATGATCCGATCGCACTGACCGTGATCCAGATCCTTGCGGCTGCCATCATCAACTGGATCTGCGCGCCGTTTCTCGACGGATCCTTTGATTTCGCGGTCCTGGCGAATCAGTCTCTGATCGTAGGCCTGCTGTACCTTGCAGTTTTCTCGACGACCGTATCGTATCTCTTACAGAATATCGGTCAGAAATATTTAAGCGCCTCCACATCGGCGATCCTTCTTTCCCTGGAATCTGTGTTTGGGACACTGTTTTCCGTGATCTTCTTAAAGGATGTGCTGACCGGAAAGATGTTAGTCGGATGCGCCCTGATGTTTGCGGCACTAATCCTGTCGGAGCTTCCGCAGAAGAAAAAAATAACGATCCTTTCATCCCGGAGAATTGCGGTCCGGGGTGGGAGAGAATAAGATAACTAGGAAAGAGGTTTCATGGGAAAAGCATTATTTATCGCCGAAAAACCGAGCGTTGCCCAGGAATTTGCGAAGGCCTTAAAGGTTTCCGGGAGAAAAGGAGACGGATATATCGAGTCCGATCAGGCGATCGTGACCTGGTGTGTCGGACATCTGGTGACCATGAGTTACCCGGATGCGTATGATCCGGCCCTGAAACGCTGGAGCATGGAAACTCTGCCGTTTCTTCCGAAAACATTCAAATACCAGGTGATCGACGATGTGAAGAAACAATTTACGATCGTGAGCGGGCTCTTAAACCGGGCGGACGTGGACACGATCTATGTCTGCACTGACTCCGGGCGTGAGGGAGAATATATCTACCGCCTGGTGGAGCAGATGGCAGGCGTAAAAGGAAAAAAACGCCGCCGTGTCTGGATCGACTCCCAGACGGAGGAGGAGATCCTGCGCGGAGTGAGAGAGGCGAAGGACCTCGCAGAGTATGACAATCTCGCGGCGTCCGCATATCTCAGGGCAAAAGAGGATTACCTCATGGGCATCAATTTTTCCAGGGTGCTCACCCTGAAATACGGTCCGTCCGTGGCGTCCTATCTCCGGGAAAAGCGGGCGGTGCTCTCTGTGGGACGCGTGATGACCTGCGTTCTCGGCATGGTCGTCCGCAGGGAACGGGAAATCCGTGAATTCGTAAAGACTCCGTTCTACCGCGTCATCGGCTCCTTCGATGTCCCGGATCACGAGACAGCAGTCATCGAGGCAGAGTGGAGAGCCGTGGAAGGTTCCCGGTATTTTGGAACACCGGCGCTCTACAAGGAGAATGGATTTAAGGAGAAAAAGACGGCGGAAGAGCTGATCCGGTTCCTGAGTGCCGATCCGATGGAGGGAACACTTCTCGCTTTGGACCGGAAAAAAGAGACGAAAAATTCGCCGCTCTTATACAATCTCGCCGAGATCCAGAACGATTGTTCGAAAATGTTCAAGATCAGTCCGGATGAGACTCTAAAGATCATTCAGGAACTCTACGAGAAAAAGCTGGTGACATACCCGAGAACCGATGCACGAGTCCTCTCCACCGCAGTATCGAAGGAGATCTATAAAAATATCGGCGGTCTCCGGAATTTTGCTCCTCTCGCGGATTTTGCCGTGAAGGCACTTGACAGCGGAACATGGAAGCAGATCGCGAAGACAAAATATGTGAATGATAAACAGATCACTGACCACTATGCGATCATCCCGACCGGTCAGGGATTCGGAGCGCTGCGAAGCCTGAATCCGCTGGCTGCAAAGGTGTATGAGCTGATCGGACGCCGGTTTTTGAGCATTTTTTATCCGCCGGCCGTCTACCAGAAGTTTTCCCTGCGGATCGAAAAACAGGGGGAACAGTTCTTTGCAGCCTACAAGGTCCTCGCGGAAGCGGGATATCTGGAAGTTGCGAATGTCCCGTCAAAAAAGAAGGCGGAAAGCAGCGGTAACAGCAAAGCGGAAAATTCCGGTGCGTCCCAGGATTCCCAGGCGGAGGAGCTGGATCCGGGTCATGATGAAAAAGCAAAGGATCTTCTTGCCATGCTCTCCGGGTTGAAAAAGGGACAGAAATTAAAGCTCCTAAAGCTTGAGATAAAAGAAGGCGAGACTTCCCCGCCAAAGCGCTATACGTCCGGTTCCATGATCCTTGCAATGGAAAACGCAGGTCAGCTCATCGAGGATGAAGATCTGCGCGCCCAGATCAAGGGAAGCGGGATCGGAACAAGCGCCACCCGCGCGGAGATCCTGAAAAAGCTGTTCAACATCAAATATCTGGCGTTGGCAAAGAAGACCCAGGTCATCACGCCGACACTCCTCGGAGAGATCGTCTTTGATGTCTGTCAGGCATCCATGAGGCAGCTCTTAAATCCGGAACTCACGGCGAGCTGGGAAAAAGGCCTGACGTATGTGGCGGAGGGAACGATCACGCCGGATGAATACATGGAAAAACTGGAGCGCTTTGTGACACTCCGGACAAACGGCGTCAAACAGACGAACAATGCCTATATGCTGCGCCCTTACTTTGACGCTGCGGCACAATTTTATAAAAAGTAGCAGGAACATGCCTGTAAAAAATGTGCTTTGGCACATTCTCGCGCCGGGTACGGTCGCTTGCGTCGTCTGATCAGACGGCAGATTGGAGAATGATATGAAAAAAGAAGAAACAAAAATCGTGGATCTCTATGATCTTTCCCACACCCAGGCTGCAGACTTCCTTCGCCAGTTCACCTATCCGTGGGAGGCACTGGCCCGTATCAAAGAGTTCATCCTTGAGCTTGGAAAGACACTCCCGGAGGATGAATATGAAAAGCGCGGAGAGACCGTCTGGGTCCACAAGTCTGCAAAGGTGATGCCGAGCGCATATCTCGGTGAGAATATCATCATCGGAAAGGACACGGAAGTTCGCCACTGTGCATTCCTTCGCGGAAATGCGTTGGTCGGAGAGGGCGCTGTTGTCGGAAACTCCACAGAACTCAAAAATGTGATCCTGTTCGATAAGGTGCAGGTTCCTCACTATAACTATGTCGGGGATTCGATCCTCGGATACCGCGCCCACATGGGAGCCGGTTCCATCACTTCAAACGTAAAGTCCGATAAACTGCTTGTCAAAGTCCATGCGGAGGACGGCGATATCGAGACCGGGATCAAGAAATTCGGCGCCATGCTCGGCGATTGCGTGGAAGTTGGATGCGGATCCGTCCTGAATCCCGGCACTGTGATCGGCAGAAACTGCAATATCTACCCGCTGTCCAGCGTCCGCGGATGTGTGGATGAGAACTCTATCTATAAAAAACAGGGCGAGATCGCAAAGAAAGTACAGGAATAACTGTTTTCTCTGAAAACAGATAAAAAGAACAAGTCCCGGCAAACAAGTGAAAACACGCTTCGCGAGTTTCCCCTTGTTATCGCAACAGTCGCCAAGGTCATGCGCAAGCGCAGACTTTGGCTCGTTGTTCGCGTAAATAAAAAAGGTAAAAGAAAAACCACGATGCCTGCCAAAAAAACAGGTATCGTGGTTTTTGTCTTTTATCTGTTTAAAGCCTGGCATTCGCGATCTTCTCAGGAGAAAAGACCGGAATGTTCCGGATATTCACGGATCAATTACTTTGTTCCGAAGATACGGTCGCCGGCATCGCCAAGACCCGGGCAGATGTACGCGTTCTCGTTTAATTCACGGTCGAGATGGCCGACATAGATCTGCACATCCGGATGTGCCTCATGAAGCTTCTTTACTCCTTCCGGAGCAGCGATGATGCACATAAATTTGATGTGTTTTCCGCCGTGCTGCTTGATAAAGTCGATCGCAGCGACTGCTGAACCGCCGGTTGCGAGCATCGGATCTGTGACAACGATCGTTCTCTGCTCGATCGGATTCGGGAGTTTGCAGAAATATTCGTGCGGCTCATGAGTCTCCTCGTCGCGGTAGAGACCGATATGACCGATCTTTGCGGACGGAACGAGGGAAAGGACACCGTTTACCATTCCAAGACCTGCGCGCAGGATCGGAACGATCGCAAGTTTCTTACCGGCAAGCATCGGAGTCATACAGGTCTCGATCGGAGTCTCGACCTCAACGTCCTCAAGCGGAAGATCGCGGAGTGCCTCATATCCCATCAGAGTTGCGATCTCCTCAACAAGAGTACGGAACTCATTTGTTCCTGTGGTCTTCTTTCTTAACATGGAGATCTTGTGCTGAACCAGCGGGTGGTCAATATACGTTACATTTTCCATTAATAGATACCAGCCTTTCTGTGATCTGCCAAAGCCTATAGACCGATTGGCAGATCATGTTTTTTCCTTCCCTTTATCATACCAAAACGCAGGATAGAAATCAACCGGATCGTTTCTCAGATCATCTATTGTTATTTTGTTTCCGGTGAATATTTTACAAGGGCATAATCACCCGCCGCATGGCTCACCGGAACGATCAGGTAGATATCTCCGTCCTTTTCGTAGGAAAACGCCTGCGGGAATGTCCCGTCCTTTACGGAAGTAAAATCACATTCTGCAAACACAGTCTGCCAGAGGTCCTTTCCGCTGGACTTGATGGAATCCTTTACTTCAGCTGCTGTATCCGCCGGTTCTACCACCACAACGTTATCGGAAGAAAGATATTCCGCGATGGAATCCGCATCTGCATACGCAGTCAGACCGATTGGTGATCCTGTATTTAAGTTCACAGAGACGGCATAGCGCACATTTGACGGATGGGCTGTTTCTGCAACGTTTACCATTCCGTGGAATGTAAATACCGCCTTGTTTTTATCGAGGGATACCAGATCACAGTTGATGGAAACCTCATCCTTTTCGGTGTCCAGTTCCCAGGCAGTGATGATCGAGGTCGCCTCTTTCTTTAAAAGCTCATTGACGGCCTGGGTCATGGATGCATCACGGAGATTGGAGAGGATCGGGTATTCGATGGAGACCTTTCCGGTCTTTTCGGTTGCGATCTTCGATTTCACGCTTAACGCGTCGGAGGCGTTGGAATCCTTTTGCGTCTCGACCTCAGAAGATCCGGCTTTTGAAGCATCAGTTTTTGAGGAGTCACTTTTTGAATTGTCTGCTGCCGGATCAGCCTTTGTTTCATTGGAAGTAGTTTCCGCCATGGTCTCCGCAGCGGACGTATGAATTCCAGAGATGTCCACAGCCTCGTGTTTTTTGCATGCGGTGATGGATAATGCGGCAAACATTGTTAAAGCGGCAAATTTATAAAGATTTTTTCTCATAAGAAGATCAGCTCCTTTTATCATATTTTAATGCGGCACCGGAATAGGCAAATGGAAGAAAGCCTGTCCTGTACCAGGTTTATCTTTCTAAGACAGTTATATTATACCATGAAGACCTGCCTCTTGTACATGAACGCCGCATTACGATTTTGTTAAATAAACGAAAGTATTTCATAAGGAAACGCCGGGATCGTTGATAAGTAATTTTAAATACTCAATCTGCAGGAAGTATGTTATCATAAAATTAAAAGCTGTCGCCGGGACAAACTTCCGGTGATCTTATACGAAAACAGGAGGAGTACTTCCATGAAGTTATTATCACTTTCAGAGGAGTTAAAAAACAATTCTTATCCGGGAAGAGGAATCGTGATCGGAAAATCAGCCGATGGAAAAACAGCTGTGACCGCATATTTTATCATGGGCAGAAGCAGCAACAGCCGCAACCGTGTCTTTGTGAAGGACGGTGAGGGGATCCGTACCCAGGCGTTTGATCCGTCAAAGCTCGAGGACCCGAGCCTCATTATCTACGCCCCGGTGCGCGTTCTCGGAAATAAGACCATCGTGACAAACGGCGACCAGACCGATACGATCTACGAGGGAATGGACCGCCAGCAGACCTTCGAGCAGTCCTTGCGCTGCCGCGAGTTTGAGCCGGACGGCCCGAACTACACTCCGCGCATCTCCGGGATTATGCACATCGAAAACGGAAAGTACAACTTTGCAATGTCCATCTTAAAGAGCAGTGACGGAAATCCGGAGAGCTGCAGCCGCTTTACCTACGCGTATGAAAAACCGGTAAATGGAGAAGGACGTTTTATCCACACCTACATGAACGACGGAAACCCGCTCCCGAGCTTTGAGGGCGAGCCGAAGCGCGTGGCGATCGAAGGCGACATCGACAGCTTCACAGCGAATGTATGGGATAACCTGAACGAAGACAACAAGGTTTCCCTTTTTGTACGATTCATCGATATCGAGACAGGAAAGTACGAGACAAGAATCGTAAATAAAAATCACTGATCCCATAAAACGAAATCATTTCCATATCAAAGGAGCAAAAGAAATCATGAATGAAATGGAATTAAAATACGGCTGCAACCCGAACCAGAAGCCGTCCCGTGTGTACATGGAAGACGGAAGTGATCTCCCGATCACCGTATTAAACGGAAAACCTGGCTACATCAACCTTCTCGATGCCTTAAACGGCTGGCAGCTTGTAAAGGAATTAAAAGAGGCGACCGGACTTCCGGCAGCAACCTCCTTCAAACATGTTTCTCCGGCCGGTGCCGCTGTGGGACTTCCGATGGATGAAGTTTTAAGAAAGATCTACTGGGTAGATGACCTCGGCGATCTCTCCCCGCTTGCATCCGCTTACGCGAGAGCGAGAGGTGCGGACCGCATGTCCTCCTTCGGTGATTTTATCTCCCTCTCCGATGTCTGCGACGTTGACACCGCAAAACTCATCAAGCGTGAGGTTTCCGACGGTGTGATCGCTCCTGGCTATGAGCCGGAAGCTCTTGAGATCTTAAAACAGAAAAAGAACGGCAAATACAACGTGATCCAGATCGATCCGTCCTATGTTCCGGCTCCGATCGAGCACAAGCAGGTATTCGGCGTGACCTTCGAGCAAGGAAGAAACAACTTAAAGATCGACAAAGACCTTTTATCCAATGTTGTGACAGAAAACAAGGAGATTCCGGATTCCGCAAAGATCGACCTTATGATCTCCCTGATCACCTTAAAATACACCCAGTCCAACTCCGTCTGCTATGTAAAGGGCGGACAGGCGATCGGTATCGGCGCCGGCCAGCAGTCCCGTGTCCACTGCACACGCCTTGCAGGCCAGAAGGCGGACAACTGGTTCCTCCGCCAGGCACCGCAGGTATTAAATCTTCCGTTTATCGACAAGATCAAACGTGCGGACCGCGACAATGCGATCGACGTTTACATCGGAGACGAGTACATGGATGTTCTTGCTGACGGCGAATGGCAGAAAGTCTTCACGGAGAAGCCGCCGGTATTCACGAAAGAAGAGAAGCGCGCATGGCTCGACAAGATGCAGGATGTGGTTCTCGGATCTGACGCCTTCTTCCCGTTCGGCGACAATATCGAGCGCGCACACAAGAGCGGCGTAAAATATATCGCACAGCCGGGCGGATCTGTCCGTGACGACAACGTGATCGAAGTCTGCAATAAGTACGGAATGGCGATGGCATTCACAGGCATCCGTCTGTTCCATCACTAAAACTGCTTGCAATTTTCATGTTCTTATGATAGACTTATATGCGGCTGTTGAAATATACAGCCGCGAAGATATGCCGGCGTGGCGGAATGGCAGACGCATCAGACTCAAAATCTGACGGGGGTAACTTCGTGCCGGTTCAAGTCCGGCCGCCGGCAGAAACGAAAAGACATGACTCTCATTAGATGGTCGTGTCTTTTTGCGTTTACGCGGACAATGAACCGGGATCCGCGTATATTCAGGCTGAAAGGAGTGTGTTCCATGACCTGTATGGAAGCAGAAAAGATGGTAGTTCCGTATATGAAGGACGAACTGTCCCCGACGGAGCTGGAAGATTTCCTGGACCATATCAAAACGTGTGAAAACTGCAGGGAAGAACTGGAGATCCACTACATGGTGGATGTGGGGTTAAAAAAGCTGGATGAAGCGGATGGAACATATGACATCGTGGGGGATCTGAAACGAAAGGTAGCGGAATCCTACCGGTCCCTGTGCCATATCTCCACATTCCAGATCGCATCCTACGCGATCTCGACTCTGTGCGGAATGGCACTCATCGTCATGATCCTTTTGCAGCTCCGCATCTGGACAACGATGGGATATCTATAGATTTTAGAGGAGTGAACATGGAAAAACTCGTATTGATCGACGGTCACAGTATCTTAAACCGCGCATTCTACGGTGTACCGAACCTGACAAATTCGGAAGGTCTCCACACGAACGCGGTCTATGGCTTTTTAAATATTTTATTTAAAGTTCTCGATGAGGAGAAAGCGGACTACCTTGCGGTGGCTTTTGACCTGAAAGCCCCGACGTTCCGCCACAAAATGTTTGATGCCTACAAGGGAACAAGAAAACCGATGCCGGAGGAGCTTCACGAGCAGGTACCGCTTATGAAGGAAGTCCTGACGGCCATGGGTGTTCCGATCCTCACAAAAGAGGGATATGAGGCGGACGATATCCTTGGAACCATCGCGAAACGTGAGCAGAAAGAGGGCTACGAGGTGACGATCCTCTCCGGAGACCGGGATCTTTTACAGCTCTCCGACACCCATATCCGGATCTGTCTCCCGAAGACAAGCCGTGGAACCACGGAAGTACACAACTATTACCCGGAGGACGTGATCCGGGAGTACCAGGTGACACCGGAACAGTTTATCGAAGTGAAAGCCCTGATGGGCGACCAGTCCGACAATATCCCGGGCGTCCCGTCCATCGGTGAGAAGACGGCGACAAACCTCATTGTCCAGTACCAGAACCTGGAGAACATCTACGCGCATCTCGACGAAGTGAAACCGCCGCGCGCGAAAAAGGCGCTGGAAGAGTATAAGGATCTCGCAGATCTTTCCTTAAAGCTCGCAAGGATCTGCATTGACGCCCCGATCGAATTTTCCATGGCGGATGCGAAACTGGAAAATCTCTACACGCCGGAAGCATATGAATATATGAAACGCCTGGAATTCAAGTCGATCGCGGCGAGATTCGGCGAGGAGATCAAACATGAAAGCGGACCGGAGAAACAATTTGTTCTTGTGGAGGATTTTTCCGAGGCGGATGAGCTCTTTGAAAAAGCAAAAAAGGCGGACCGCATCGGAATGGAACTTCTCGCAGAAAACGGTTCCGTGACAGCCCTCGCCTTATGTTTTGAGGAGACCGGAAGCTATATCTTCCCGGTCGGCGGCTTTATGACGGAGGGCTATATCGCCGGAAAATATGAGGAACTCTGCCGAACGGGTCATGCCTGGGTCCTGGATCTCAAGCACTCCCTGCCGTTCGCGGATCTTTCCTACGGGGACACGGTCTATGACGCCGGGGTTGCGGCATATCTCTTAAACCCGTTAAAGGATTCCTACGGCTATGACGACATTGCGAGAGATCTTCTCGGGATGACGGTCCCGTCCAGGCCAGACCTGATCAAAAAGCTGTCCTGTGAGGACGCATACGCGAAGGAACCGGAGAATTTCACCCGTATGGCGGGACTTATGGCCTACACAGCCTTTGCAGCCGGGGAACCGCTCCTGGAGCGTCTGACGGCAGATGGAATGGAAGAGCTGTACCGCACGATCGAGCTCCCTCTGATCTATACCCTGTTCCATATGGAAGCGGAGGGGATCGCAGTCCGCAGGGAAGAACTTGCCGCTTACGGAGAAAAGTTAAAGAAACAGATTGCAGTCCTCGAGAAGGAGATCTGGGAGATGACCGGACAGGAGTTTAACATCAACTCCCCGAAACAGCTCGGCGAGATCCTGTTCGAAAAAATGCAGATCAAGGGTGGAAAGAAGACGAAGACCGGCTACTCCACAGCGGCTGATGTTCTGGAGAAACTTGCCCCGGATTATCCGGTGATTCAGAAGATCCTGGACTACAGACAGTATACAAAGCTGAATTCCACCTACGCGGACGGTCTCGGAACCTATATCCGGGAAGACGGACGGATCCACAGCCGGTTCAACCAGACGATCACGGCGACCGGCCGGATTTCCAGCACGGAGCCGAATCTCCAGAACATCCCGATCCGCATGGAACTCGGAAGAGAGATCCGGAAAGTCTTTGTCCCGCGCGATGGATTTATCTTCCTGGATGCCGACTACTCCCAGATCGAGCTGCGCGTCCTTGCCCACATGTCCGGCGATGAGCGCCTGATCGAGGCGTATAAGACCGCCCAGGATATCCATGCGATCACAGCTTCCCAGGTATTCCACATCCCGCTTGATGAGGTCACACCGTTACAGCGACGCAACGCGAAGGCCGTGAATTTCGGGATCGTGTACGGAATCAGCGCCTTCGGACTCAGCGAGGACCTGAGCATCTCCAGAAAAGAGGCCATGGATTACATCGCTCGCTATTTTGAGACATATCCGCAGGTAAAAACCTTCCTCGACAGCCTTGTTGCCCACGCGAAGGAGCAGGGATATGTCACCACGATGTTCGGACGCCGCCGCCCGGTACCGGAGTTAAAGTCCTCGAACTTCATGCAGCGTTCTTTCGGAGAACGTGTAGCCATGAACTCCCCGATCCAGGGAACGGCTGCCGACATCATCAAGATCGCGATGATCCGGGTGGACGAGCGGTTAAGAAGGGAAAATCTCCGTTCCAGACTGATCCTGCAGGTGCACGATGAACTCCTCGTCGAGACGGCGGAGGACGAAAAAGAGATCGTCATGAAGATCCTCTCCGAAGAAATGCACCATGCGGCATCCTTAAAAGTGGAGCTGGAGATCGACATGCATGACGGAAAAAACTGGTTTGAGGCGAAATAGATGAAACAGAAGAAAATTATTGGGATCACCGGCGGAGTCGGAGCCGGAAAGAGCAGTGTGCTCGCGGTACTGAAGAACGATTTCGGGGCGAAGATCATTCTCGCGGATCTTGTGGCCCACGATCTCATGGAGCCGGGAAGTCTGGGACTCAGAAAGGTCACAGAGGCGCTTGGAACGTCATTTCTCACCCCGGACGGAGCCGTGGACCGAAAAGCGCTGGCGGACCTGATCTTCCGGGATAAAGAAGCATTAAAGACGATGAACTCCATCATCCATCCGTTAGTCTGGAAGACGATGAAGGAAGAGGCGGAGGCCGCCAGTGAAAACCTCGTGATCATCGAGGCAGCGGTCTTTGACACTGCGCCGAAGAACTTCTTTGACGAGCTCTGGTACGTCTACACGACAAAAGAGAACCGGATCGTCCGCCTGATGGAAAACCGCGGCTACAGCCGTGAAAAATGCGAGGACATCATCGGAAGGCAGGCGTCGGAGGAGGAATACCGCGCGCTCTGCAGCCGTGTCATCGACAACAACGGGGACGAATCCGATATCAAACGACAGCTGAAGGAGATCCTTGACCATGAGATTTGTTAGTATTGCCAGCGGAAGCAGCGGAAACTGCATCTACACAGGGACGGAGGAGAGCCACGTCCTGATCGACGCCGGCATCAGCGCAAAGCGGATCGAGCAGGGTCTTAACGAGGTCGGCTTAAAGACGAGCGAACTGGACGGCATCTGCATCACCCATGAACATTCCGACCATGTAAAGGGACTGGGCGTCCTTGCGAGAAAATATGAAGTCCCGATCTACGCCACAGAAGGGACACTCGACGAGATCCGAAAGATCAAAGGCCTCGGCGAATACCCGGAGGAGCTGCTGCACCCGATCCTGCCGGACACCGAATTTTCCCTCGGGGATCTGACGATCAAGCCGTTCCACATCGACCATGATGCGGCCGACCCGGTCGCTTACCGGATCCAGTCGGGAAATAAGTCTGTGGCAGTCGCAACGGACCTTGGACATTTCAACCAGTACACGATCGACCATCTCCTCGATCTCGACGCGGTGCTCTTAGAGTCCAACCATGACCTTCGGATGCTGGAGACGGGACCGTACCCATACTACTTAAAACGCCGGATCATGGGAGATTTCGGCCATCTCTCCAACGAGAACGCCGGACGCCTCTTAAACTGCATCCTGAGCGGCCGATTAAAGCACATCCTGCTGGGACATCTGAGCAAGGAGAACAACATGCCGGAGCTGGCCTATGAGACCGTCCGGCTAGAGATCGACATGGGAGACTGCCCATACCATGCGGATGATTTTCACCTGGCAGTCGCAAAGAGAGACGAGATGTCGGAGATCATCAGTCTGTAGCAGATTTTGCTGATGCTGCGAAAAAACACTTGCATCTTACCGGCTGTAATGATATATTTTAAGAAAATTTTACGCTTTATCACTGCATAAAGCTACCTTTCCCCGGGATCCATATGTTCCGGCAACGATCTCAGTCCGGACGGATCCGGATCACAATACGCGGAAGGCACAACACAAGGAGGAAAATTTCCATGGATAAAGTTATTATCACCGTAGTAGGAAAAGACACCGTAGGCATCATCGCAAAGGTATGTACATATCTTGCGGACCATAAAATTAACATCCTTGATATTTCCCAGACCATCGTCCAAGAATACTTCAACATGATGATGATCGTGGACGGAAGCGGAGCAAACGTTTCCTTCGATGAAATGTCTTCCGGACTCGATGAGATCGGCGCCGGGATCGGCGTCAACATCAAGTGCCAGCGTGAAGAGATCTTTACAAAAATGCATCGTATTTAATGACAGCTTGAGGAGAGGGAAACAATTATGATTACACATCTGGAAGTCAACGAGACTAACAATATGATCGAGCACGAGAACCTGGATGTCCGCACCATCACTCTTGGCATCAGCCTTTTGGACTGCTGTGACTCCGATCTCGAAAAATTAAACGAAAAGATCTACAACAAGATTACGACACTCGCAAAGGACCTGGTCCCGACCGGAAAACAGATCGAGCGCGATTTCGGGATCCCGATCGTCAACAAGCGGATCTCCGTGACACCGATCGCCCTTGTCGGCGGAGCAGCCTGCAAGAGCCCGGAGGACTTTGTGACGATTGCAAAGACCCTGGACCGTGCGGCAAAGACTGTAGGCGTCAACTTTATCGGCGGATATTCCGCTCTTGTATCCAAGGGCATGACAACAGCTGATGAGAACCTGATGCGCTCCATCCCGCAGGCGTTAAAAGAGACCGATTTTGTCTGCAGCTCCATCAATGTCGGCTCCACAAAGACCGGTTTAAATATGGATGCAGTCCGCTTAATGGGCGAGATGGTCGTAAGAACCGCAGAGTACACGAAAGACAACGACTGCTTAGGCTGCGCAAAGCTTGTTATTTTCTGCAACGCACCTGACGACAACCCGTTCATGGCGGGAGCATTCCACGGCGTTACAGAGGCAGACGCGATCATCAACGTCGGCGTCTCCGGACCGGGCGTTGTAAAGACGGCTCTCCAGTCTGTCCGCGGCGCTGATTTCGAAACTTTATGTGAGACGATCAAAAAGACGGCATTCAAGATCACCCGTGTCGGCCAGCTCGTAGCGAAAGAGGCATCCGCGCGTCTCGGGATCCCGTTCGGCATCATCGACCTGTCCCTGGCTCCGACACCGGCTGTCGGCGATTCTGTCGCTGAGATCCTGGAAGAGATCGGTCTGGAACGCGCAGGTGCCCCGGGTACAACAGCCGCTCTCGCCATGTTAAATGACCAGGTAAAGAAAGGCGGCGTTATGGCTTCCTCCTACGTCGGCGGACTTTCCGGCGCCTTTATCCCGGTCAGCGAAGACCAGGGAATGATCGATGCGGTCAACGAGGGCGCTCTTACGATCGAGAAACTGGAAGCGATGACCTGCGTATGCTCTGTAGGTCTTGACATGATCGCAGTTCCGGGAGACACGAGCCCAGCGACGATCTCCGGCATCATCGCAGACGAGGCGGCGATCGGTATGGTCAACCAGAAGACGACGGCAGTCCGCCTGATCCCGGTGATTGGAAAGGGCGTCGGCGAGACGGTCGAGTTCGGCGGTCTTTTAGGACATGCGCCGATCATGCCGGTCAACTCATTCAGCTGTGAGAAATTTGTGAACAGGACCGGAAGGATCCCGGCACCGATCCACAGCTTTAAGAACTAAACAGGAGAAACTATGAGAATCTATCTGATCCGTCACGGCAGGCAGAACAGCCCGCTTTGCAACGTAAATGTGCCGCTTTCCGATGCAGGAAGGCGGCAGGCCGAGCTCCTCGGCGAGAGACTGAAAAAAGAATCCATCGACGCCGTCTGGTCCAGTGACCTGATCCGCGCCCGTGAGACCGCCGATATCATCAATGAGAAGATCCGGGCGCCGAGGTTTATCCGGGAAGGACTCCGTGAGATCTCTTTCGGTGATCTTGAGGGACTTTCGGACGATGTGATCATGGAGCGCTACGCGGACTTTTTCGCCGCAAGAGCGTCCATGAAACAGGATCTTCCATATCCGGGCGGAGAGAGTGCGGCGGACGTGATCCGTCGTGCCGTTCCGGTCATGGACGAAATCGCAAAGTCCGGTGCGGGGACGGTCGCTGTCGTCACCCACGGAGGCGTGATCCGGAGTCTTGTGACCCACTATCTTCACATGGACGGGGCGTATGTTCCGCTCCTTGCGAGACATCTGGAAAACTGCGGCATCACGGAGTTTTATTACCGGGAATCCGACGGCGAAATGCTGTTAAACCGTTTTAACGATTTTGCCCATCTGACGGATCATCCGGAACTTTTGCGCGGCGGCTGGGGAGAGAAAAAGTGATGGAAAAGAGAGAACTTCACAGTGTACTCACTGATTTTTTAAATGAAAACCTGATCCAGGCGACTGCCAGCGGTCAGGCGGAGAAAAATGATTTTCTGAAGGCACGGATCCGCCCGGTACTGGCAAAGGGCGTCCTGCATTTTCAGGCGGAGGAATTTATCGGAAAACAGGCTTTCCACAAAAATCTGACAGCCGAAGAAGCGGCTGCCTATCTGGAAGGTCTCATGGAAACAAGTTTCCGCCAGCTCCAGCTCGAGGCGAGAGATAAGAGCAGTTCCGTTCTTGTGAGCAAAAAGGGAAAGGTGACTGTTAAGGTAAAGAAAAAGCCGGTTTCCGGGAATACCTCCGGAAATGGGGCATCAGCTTCCGGAACGAATGGTTCCGACGCTTCCGACTCGGCTCTTCAGGCTGCCTGGGCGAACGGACTTTCCCATAACCGGAAGAAGCGCTACATCCTCGAAGAGGGGATCCCGGTCCCGTTCCTCATGGAGCTCGGTGTCCAGACGAAGGACGGGGCGATCGTCCACGCGAAGTACGACAAATTCCGCCAGATCAACCGTTTCCTCGAATTTATCGAGGACGTGCTCCCGAAGCTTGATAAGAATAAAGAGACGAGGATTATCGATTTCGGCTGTGGAAAGTCTTATCTGACGTTCGCGATGTATTATTACCTCAAGGTCTTAAAGGGATACCCGGTGCGGATCACCGGTCTGGATCTGAAAACAGACGTGATCGAGCACTGCTCGCAGCTTGCAAAGAAGTTCGGCTATGACTCCCTGGAATTCCTTCACGGCGATATCGCTTCCTACGAGGGCACTGACCAGGTGGATATGGTCGTGACACTGCACGCCTGTGACACAGCGACGGACTACGCGCTGGAAAAGGCAGTCCGCTGGAACGCAAAGGTGATCTTATCTGTTCCCTGCTGCCAGCATGAGGTCAATAAGCAGATGAAGAGCGATCTCTTTGCCCCGGTATTCCGCTACGGGATCATCAAAGAGCGCATGGCCGCCCTCTACACAGACGCCCTGCGCGCGGAGATCCTCGAGGCCATGGGGTACCGGGTCCAGATCCTGGAATTCATCGACATGGAACACACGCCAAAGAACCTCCTGATCCGGGCTGTAAAGCAGGGAAAGAAGAAGGAGAACCGGAAGGAGATCGAAGCGATCCTGGAGGCGATCCATGCGGAGCCGACGCTTTACCGGCTTTTATTAGAAAAGAGCCCAAACGTATAACTGCCGCCGGCAGCTCAAAAAAGCCGCAGATACCTTTTCATGGTGCTGCGGCACATTTTTTATCCGCTGATTTCAAATCCCTGCATGATCGCATGTTTCATGTAATATTAGGATATTGACAGAAAAAGGAGTACAACTTACTATGGAACGTTTATATCAGTATGATGTCGTTATTGTTGGAGGCGGGACAGCCGGAGTGTCTGCTGCGGTCGGCGCTGCGAAAACCGGAGCGAAAACACTTTTGATCGAGAGAAATGCTTATCTTGGCGGAGAGGCGACCCATTCCGGGGTCAGCACCTTCTGCGGCTTTTTTACCTGCGGAAAGAATCCGGTTCGTGTCGTTGAGGGCGTAGGGCAGCTCGTGTTAGATGAGATGGGGGCACTTGGGCCGACCGTGGACTATGTCATTTCCGCGACCGGAAACTACAATGTCAATTTCCAGCCCGAATACTTAAAATGTGCGATGGACAATCTGTTGGAAAAAGAACATGTGGATTACTTTTTGCATACATATATGACCAGTGCGAAGGTGGAACTTGGATCCATTGTTTCTATTCAGTGTTCCGATGATGAGGGAAGTTTTACCGTAATGGCAAAAACCTTTGTGGATGCATCCGGAGATGCGAATCTCGCTCATCGCTCCGGGGCAAAACTGATATGGGGCGGAGACGACGGACACCCGCAGGCGGCAACCATGCCATTCCGGTTAAGCGGTGTCAACACGAACTGCGACATGTCACCTGAAGCTGTGGGGCGTGCAGTAAGAAAGGCCAAGGAGGCAGGAGTCCCGAACCTTACAAGAGAAAAGGGATTTATCCTGAAAAAAGAGCATTCTGATATTGTCAGTGTGCTTCTTCCGAGTGTAATTCCGGAGGGACTGACAGCCGCAGACCTTACCCATATGGAGCGGGAAACCAGAAAACAGGTGCTCAGTTATGTACAGGCCTTAAAAACCTACATGCCTGGCATGGAGCACGCAGAGTTAGCGGTCATCGGACCGTCCATCGGTTTTCGGGAAACGAGAAGAATGGTCGGAAAAGAAACCCTTACCGTGGATGATGTGCTTACCGGAAAAAAGTGCCAGAACAGTGTAGCCCGCTGTGGGTGGAAACCGGAGATCCATAAAGATGTTGACAAGATGGCAACTTATCTGGATGTGAAGGAAGGAAGCTATTTCGACATTCCACTTGGTGCACTGCAGTCAGAAAACATCGAAAACCTATACGGTGCAGGCCGCATGATTTCTTCCGATGAAGCAGCATTTGCGGCAGTCCGCGTCATGGGAACCTGCTTTGCAACCGGACACGCAGCCGGAGTTGCCGCCGCATGCCATGCCCTGAAGGGAACAGCAGAGATAAAACGCGTTCAGGAGGTTTTGAAAAAGCAGGGGGCATTGGTATAGGATGCGTAGAGAATATTCGAAAAACGGTATCAATTTTTGAAATGCGTCTCGAAGACGCTTTTCGATTTTTGAAATGGTCTCGAAAAAGACAGAAGTCTAAAAGAAGACGTAATGATCAGAGATACGGAAAAACCCGGATACTCACAGAATATCCAGGTTCTTCACACTCTTTCTCCGGTCTTCCTCGATCGCCGCATAGAATTTTCTTGTAATATTTACATCATTATGGCCCAGAATATCTGCAACCAGGTAGATATCGTTGGTCTCCTTATAAACAGCGCTGCCATAGCTGCTCCGCAGCTTGTGCGGCGTTATTTTCTTTTTCGGTGCGATGATCGATGCGTATTTCTTTACAAGGTATTCCACGCTCCGCACCGTGATCCGCTGATTGCGCAGGGAGAGAAACAGGGCATTTTTGTGTTCCGGCAATGTCTCGATGCCGGTCCGGACCGCCAGGTACTCATTCAGGCGCCTTGCCACCTCCGCATTGAAATACACGGTCGTCTCCTTGCCGCCTTTTCTGCGGATATGGATCCCGCTTTCTTTCATGTCCACATCATCCAGATTCAGTCCGACACATTCCGATACGCGGATCCCGGTTCCCAGCATCAGTGCCAGGAGAGCGCTGTCGCGGAGTCTGGTCCGTTCATGAAACGCTTTCTGTCTGCCTGACAGGCCGGATCCACTGTCAACTTCCGCCAGCAGCTCCTTCATTTCCTCCGAATTGAGCCGGACGATCTCTTTGGCATGAGTCCGCGGCATCTGCATGGAAAGTGTCGGATTTACCGTTAAAAGTCCCACGCGGCAAAGATATCCAAAGAAACTCTTCAATGAAAAGAACTTCCGTTTGATCCCCTGTTCCCTGTTCATATTCTTGTGTTCCGGATCATTTGGGCGGTATTTGAGATCTTCCAGGTAACGCTCGATATCCTGCACGGAAATCTGCGAGAGAGCTTCCGTCTGCAGCTGCTCCAACGGAATTTCTTTCCATTCCTCCTTTATCTCCTTCAGAAAATGAAAAAACATCGTCAGATCATACGCATAGGACAGCCGGGTCATGGAAGATGTCGACGGCTCGATCCCGCGAAAAAAGTCTGTACAGCAGGATGGAAGAGCAGAGAGCATTGCCTTCAGCTTTTCTTCATTTTTCTGATCCCGCTGTGCAAAGTACTGCGACTCACTCATACTGTCTGCTCCTTAATATTCCCTGAATTTTTGCCGGAAGAAGCATCAGCAGATACCCGGAAATGTTCAAGTTCCGCGATGAGGCGGGCATTTTCCCGGTCAAGCTTGCGGAATTCTTCCTGCATTTCCCGTTCTTTGGCTGCAACAGCCCGTTCCATCGCAAGATCCGCCTGCATCTGTGCCTGCTTTAAACGGTTCTGACAGTCTGTCTCTTGTTCCTTTAACTGGCTGTTTAACCCGGCAAGCTGCATTTTATTTTCAGCAGCCGCATGTTCCAGCTCCCGGACCATGGCTGTAAGTTTCCCGATCTGCTCTTCGTAATCCTTTTTTGCCGCAGTTTCATTCGCGAGCTGACGGGAGAGTTCTTCCTGCTGCCTGCTCAGCTGTTCATTTTCTGATTTGATCGCCGCACTGATCTTAACGATCTCGTCATAATGGGCCGCCTTTTTCTGAAGCTGTTCCACCTGGTCTCTCAGCACATGGTTCAGTTCTTCCAGATCATTGGCTGACTTCCGGGCAGCCTCCATCGCCTGTTTCATACTGAGAGCATTTTCTTCGATTTGTTTTTTCTCCCCGGTCAACGCCTCAAACGATCCGGCAAGTTTCTCTTTTTCGTTCACAGCCTGATCGGCCTTTTCCCGCAGTTCATCGATCGTCCGGTCTTTCCGCTGCAGATCCGTTTTAAAACGCTCCGCCACGCGGGCCTCCGTCGTGTTTCCAAGTTCAAGACTTGTGAGATATGCGGCAAGAAGATCTTTTGTCAACCGCTCAAAATTTTCTATCTCAACGGCACGCCCCGGGGTCGCTGCCTTTGCGTTATTTAACTCCAACACCTGGATCAGATGATCGAATCCCTGTGCCTGATTCATTCCATTTGCAGTGCAGAACGACCTGAACGCGTCCGCAGATGCCTGGTCGATACGAAAATTGACCTGCCGGATCTCTTTTTCATTCTTTTCTGTGCTCATTTTACCGTACCTCCTGAATTGTTCTTAGTATAGCATGGCATGGGAGAGGAGTCAACTTGATCATGCGAATGATATACATGTTATACATAGATATTGCTATACATAGCTATTAAGGGACAAAAGTCGGAGAAAAAGCAGGCAAAAGCGGAGAGAGCAGAGTTGAATACAGGGAAAAGGTGTAAAAAAGCAGATAAAACGTCAGAAAATTCAAAAGTGTGCGCACACAATTAAAACAATTTAGCTCAGGACCCGCCGAAACGGCCCATATTATTGCGCAAAACCCGAGTTTTACGCAATAATATGGGGCGAGAGATACAGAACAATGGAAGATGCAAGTTGACTATACTTTTATTGAAATAGAGCGTCAATTCGAAAAAAATAGCCGATTGCATTGTAATAGTAGAGTTAATATTGTGAATTAGTCCTATCGAATACAAAAAGCAGTTTAAAGTTTGCTATAGAACACTATTTTCTTAAATTGAGAGATATTTTCTTTAAAAAAGTCCATCCACAATTGTTTTAGAATTAAAAAGGACTCGTAAATTTTTATCATGCAGCACCTCGTTCCTTTTCGATCATTCCCATAAGTTCTTCACAGAATTCCGCATAATCGCTATGACCGAGCAGGAGCATCTTGTTATACAGTGATTCCATGGTCCTCTCAAAACCGGCGATGTCCTTCTTCCATACCCGGCAGGTAATAATGCAGTACGGAGAACCATTTCGTTTAAATTCATGACCGAATCGTACGGGAACCTGATTCTGCGCAAACAGAGCATCTGCAAGATAGTCTTCATGGTCGACGTACATGTACTGGCAAGAGAGGATGGAAAGTCCGCCCAGTTTCAAAAAATTTTTCATAATTTTTTCTCTCCTTACACTTTTTCCGTATCGTTTTCTTATAGTATGATTATAAGAGAGACGAGCCGGAATGTCATTGAACCTGTAGTTTAAGAAGATCCGTGAAAAAGAAATATCCCCGTCAATGACGAGGATATCTTCGATACTGGTATGTAACAGTCTGCTGAGGATGATAAAGTTATCCAGGCTCGGCAGAGATTTTCCGGAGATCCATTTATAGATCGCCTGCGGGTTTTCAAAACCAAAAGCTCCCTGGATTTCACGGATCGTATAGTTCTGCTCCGAGAGTAACTGTTTGATCCGCTTCCCGGTTTCTACTGGCCGGATTGACAGATACATTGGTTCCATTTGCTCATTCCTCCATGATTCTGCTCCATCCCGAAACACTGTCCTTATATTAACATAAAACTGAGAAAATGAGTAGCAGAAAATTGCTTTTTCATGATGGCTGGTGATTTTATAGGACACCATCTATGCTATGATACAGGTATCAGTTCCGCCAGTCGGATTTTCATTCTGGCAAATTTAACAAGAATCAGCAAGAATTCTCCCACCTCTATAGGTGGTGAGATGAATTGCCATCTCTTGCATAGTGCCATAGTTG
>NZ_WQPQ01000129.1:0-288 GCF_018785365.1 Clostridium sp. MCC344
TGATAATTTTACTTATCGGAAGTATAATGGCTTCGTAATGCAATTAGGAATTTCAAAAAGCGTTTCAAAAAAACAAAAGGAGAGTGCATTAATTATGAGAAAGCAGACTAAAATTGCTGCAGTCGTATCCGCAGCAGCTCTGTTAGCATTAGGCGCTTCCATGACATCTTTCGCAGCTTCCAAGGGAACCTGGATGATGGTTGATGGCGAGTGGTATTGCTACGACAAGAACGGTGACGCATACGAGAACGTATTCTGCTCCAGCAATGGTAAAGAGTACTACGTAGG
>NZ_WQPQ01000130.1:0-209 GCF_018785365.1 Clostridium sp. MCC344
TGGACACAAGCCTATGTTGCGGAATTAGTAGACCGTGACTCCCGTACCATTATGAATATTGAGAACAAAGGTCAGTATCCCAGCTTCGACCTTTTTGTTAAACTCATTACTATGTTTGACGTTTCAGTTGACCAGTTTATTCATGCGGACGGAGGGGCAAGGTCAAGCTCTTGCAGAAAGCACATTGATGTTCTTCTAAACTCCATGAA
>NZ_WQPQ01000131.1:0-650 GCF_018785365.1 Clostridium sp. MCC344
AAGTTTCAAGAGGACAGCCGGAAAAGCCGTCCCTCTGACCGCATGAGGCAGGAAGATGAAGCGGGCGGGCCGCAGGATACCGGCAAGGCACAGGAGCCGGAGGGCTCCGCCGAGAAGGCCGGGAGCAAAAAGGACAAGTACCAGAAAGCACAGGCAAAAGCGGAACACGCCGGGGAAAAGCTGGGAAAGGCCCGGGAGAAACTGGACAAGACCGAGGCAAAACGGGCAGCGAAGAAGCCGCCGGGGCTTGCAAAAAAGGCAGTCCGGGGAGCCCGTACAGAAGCGTGGTTCTATGTCCACAACAAGATACACGAGGTTGAGCATGAAAATGTGGGTGTGGAAGGAGCCCATAAATCCGAGCTGGCCGCAGAGGCCGGAGCCCGGAAACTGACCCGCTATGCCAAACGCCGCTGGCGGGAACACCCAGCCCGGAAGGTGGCAAAGTGGGAACGGAAGGACATAAAAGCCCGGGCCAATGTGGATTTTCAAAAGATGGCCTCCGAGCACCCGGAACTTGCCAGCAATCCGCTTTCCCGTGTGCAGCAGAAATGGAAACTGAAACGCCGGTATTCCAAAGAAGCAAAGGCGGCTGCAAAACAGGGCGCAAAGGCCGCAAAGAAAACCGCTGCCGCTTCGGGAACTGCGACCCG
>NZ_WQPQ01000132.1:0-355 GCF_018785365.1 Clostridium sp. MCC344
GCCAACTGCTCATAATCGGTCAGGTTATTGTCCTGTATATAGGCAAGAGCGGCGGCCATCTGCTTAATGTTAAATACCTTCGCCCAGCGTTCATATCCCGGCCCCTTACCGGCAGCCAGCTTTGCTTGAATATCCACCGCCAGACTGATTTTCCGCTCCGAGCGCCCGGGGCGTTTTTCTTTGCCCTCAATGGCGGACAGAACATCTTGCAAGTCGTAGCCGTCCCCCAACGTGGAGGCACGCAGACGGGTGAAGCGTTCCTGTCCCTGCCCGGTCAGCCGGAAGCTGATACCGCCGCCCCGAACCGTCTTGACCTCATACCCGGCCCGCTTCATCAAATTGAGAAATTCGTCCA
>NZ_WQPQ01000021.1:0-231 GCF_018785365.1 Clostridium sp. MCC344
TATTTCGACTGATTTAATTATATCACAAATGAGATCGTTTGTCTATTATATTTTAGAACATTTGTTCTGTTTGATCTGCAATCTATTTTTCCTTCAGGCTTATTCATTGTATGCAGGATTGATGATATAGCACGACTGCAAAAATCAATATATGAGAAGTTTACAACACACAGCACAACTATGTGCAATAATCTGATATTTACATGCCAACTATGGCACTATGCAAGAGAT